>JAMWZA010000051.1 GCA_024305105.1 Marinoscillum sp. | reverse complement strand
ACCTTAAAGACTTCATAGATAACATCGAAAATCACACACCGGATATTGTGGTTGCCGATTACGGTTTGGCGAGTCATTCGGGAGAGATTTTTTTGAAAACCTGTCGCATTGAAGTACCAGACGTACCATTTATTTTCCTCACAAAAACGCCAGTAGCCAACATCCGTTCCAAGCTTCTTTCAGACGGAGCATCTGAGGTGATTAACAAGATGGAAGTGGAGCGAATGCCTGAGGTTGTTGAGCAACTTCTCCTTCAAACACATACCAATGAGGAGGCGAACATTCTAGTAACGATTTTGTCTCAAATCTCTGACCCAATTATCATCAGGAACAATTATGGTTTTATCACTCATGTAAGTGACATAGCTTGCTTACAGCTCGGAAAGAGTGCTGCTGATCTGATTGGAGCCAGAGAGGTTAAAGTACCCGTCGAGTTCCGACCAATTAAAGATTCTAAAGGCAATAACCTGGGAGAAATAGGTCATCTGCGAGTAGGTAGTGCCCAGATGAAAAAGTATGAGATGAATTAATCATCTTTTCTATTCTTGATGCTTCTTTTTCCAATACCTGATTAAACCAGCTACACTCATCCAACTAGGGTTCGCCGCTTCATATTGTCTCACTCCATGTTCTGATACACCGAGCTCTAGTAGCTGATTGGCTGTGTAGGCTGAAAACTGTGGCGTAATCTCATCGGCACTCAAGCCTGACTCCCACTTTTCTTTGATCCAACCTGCCCAGTCATTGAGGATGTTGCGGAGGTTGTGAATGTGGTCTCCGATTTGATCTACTTTTCCGTAATGTGTGAGGTATAAGGTTTGGGCCTTGCGTTCCATCAGGATGTCTAACGACTGATTCCAGTCTTCCAGGTTAATATCTGGTGGAGGACAAGGCGGTACCACTGGGCCATTTTCTATTTTTACTCCGGCAACATCTCCTGTAAAAATGATGTCATTCAGCTGCCATGAGATATGGTGTTTTGCATGACCTGGGCTATGAATGGCAGTGAATGTTTGATCACCGATAGAGACATCTTCCAGGTGGTCTGGAGTGATCAACTGGCCTTCGGGTATTTTTTCCATTGCTCCCCAGAGTCGCTCCATGTCACTACCATAGATCATTTTTGCGGAGTTGTACAGTCTGGTAGGATCGGCCATGTGCGTTTTTCCGAATGGGTGCAGGTAGATGTTGGCTCCATGTTTGGCAAATGCCCAGGCGGCTCCAGCGTGATCAAAGTGTATATGAGTAAGCAGGACGTGTTTAATGTCTTCTGGCCTGTAATTATGCTGGGCCAGCTGTGTTTTCATGGACTCGTAGGTGGAATGAGGCCCTGTTTCAATGAGAATTGGACCGGCAGAGGATTCTACTAAAAAGGAGGCAATAGCATGATCAATATTTAAAAAATGGAGATCTAAAACATGTACCATAGAGTGATTGTGTTTTTGGGTTTTTTCTACAGATCAAATATCGACAAAGCTGTAAGAGATCGCAAGTCTCAATTACCCAACCCTAAGATTAAAAATGTCTAATTTTAAGTGAAGGAATCAACAATATTAGCTAGATGCAGAAAGATTATTTCCAACTACATATGCCGGAAAATGTGTGCTTCGGCTGTGGGATAAATAATGCGGACGGGTTACAGATTAAAAGCTTCTGGGAAGGAGAAGAGGCTGTATGTCACTGGGAATCAGCTGAAAAGTACCATGGATGGGCCAATTTGATGAATGGTGGAATTCTAGCCACGATCATTGACTGTCACTGTATGGGTACAGCCATGGCTGATGCTTACAGAAGAGAAGACCGCTCTTTGGACAGTGACCCTACGTATCGCTACGCTACCGGCACCATCACTGTTAAGTACGTAAAGCCTACGCCTAACGACCAACCGATAGAATTGCGGGCAAAAGTGACTGAAGTAAAGGGTAAAAAAACAGTATTGACTTGTATTGCGACTGTAGCTGGAGAAATTACGGCTGAGGCCGATGTTATAGCTATTCGTGTGTTTGATAGCAGTACGCACAAAGGAGACAATCCGTTTAAATAGTATTGGGTTTTAGGCTCTGAGCTCTGTTGTTTTAGAAATTGTATTTAATGGCAGGTTTATCCCAACCAAATAGCGAATATTTGACTCTATTAAGAAATGAATAAACTAACCTGACGTTAACTTAGAATCTAAAACCTAAACATGCATCCAGAACTCTTTACCATTGGTAGCTTTACCGTACACACTTATGGTTTTATGATCATGATTGGTGCCACGCTTGGCTACTTTTACATGTCCACTGTGGTTAAAAAAGAACTAGGTATTCCTCCCGAAAAAATTCAAAACCTGGCTATTTTGATCATCGTAGCGGCATTTGTCGGAGGTAAGGTGTTCTTTTATTTCGAGGATCCTGGATATTATTTCGGCACCCCTTCCAACATGTTTAAGGGATTTAGAACCGGCTTTGTATTTTATGGATCTTTGTTGTTTGCCATTCCCACTGTTATCTGGTATTTCCGAAAAAACAATTGGGAGGTTTTTCCCATGCTCGATCGCATTGCAATAACCGGATGCATTATTCACATATGTGGTCGATTGGGTTGTTTCTTCGCTGGTTGCTGTCATGGCCTGCCAACGGATAGTTTTCTGGGGATCACGTTTTCTGACCCTGTAAGTCAAGCGGAGCCTCTACATACGGCACTTCATCCGACTCAACTTTATGAAGTTACATGGATTGCCATCATTTTGGTAACGCTTTTTATGTTCAAAAGGCATAAGCGTTTTGAAGGACAGCTTTTTTTCATTTACATCATTATGTACTCTGTGGGGAGAAGTATCATCGAAATATTTAGAGGTGATGTTCGTAGAGGGTTCATCATTGATGGCATACTTTCCCACAGTCAGGCCATTTCATTGGTCATCATTGCTGTTACCATAGGAGCCATGGTTTGGTTTAGAAAAAAGGCCGGTAAGCGTTAAGCTTTTACTCGTATTTTGAGTGAATTAGGGAGAATCCCAATTTCAAAGGGCGGATGACCAAAGTACTCTCCATCGATATGCGCTTGAAGCTCTGGGTTTTCATCAATTTGTAGATGCTTACAGCGCGAAAAGGTGACCTCTTTTAGCCGATCATGTGTCCCGTCTTGCAAGCGACTGATGTTCATGAAGCGTTTTAAGCCACTGATTTTCCCAATCTCACAGACGTCTAAAATGCTGTCATTGATTTCTGCCTCTGGGGTTAGTTTGAAACTTCCGCCAAAAGTAGTGCCATTGGCTATTGTCATCAAGATGAGATCTTTTTGCTGTAAGTGCTTGTCTTGAGTAAATCGAAAAGAACGTGAGCGATAGGTGGCCAATATCCGCAGAACGAAATAGTAGTATTTGGCAGGTCCTCGAAGCAGACTATTCTTATTCATCATATCTGCCACAATCTGCCCATCAAAACCAACGCCTACACCGTTAACGAATTTTCGTCCATTACAAACGCCCAAATCAACAGTCTTGACTTTCCCGGATCGGATTACCTGTATGTGTTCCTCCAGGTCCTTACCTATATCGATATTTTTGACAAAATCATTGCCGGTCCCATTTGGGATAATAGAAACCGGAATATTGTGTTTTAATCCATTTACCGCCTCATTAATGGTGCCGTCTCCACCTATTACAACCAAATCGGTGTATGATTCATCCAGATGTTTTTCCACCGTTTTCCAGGCATTCTGCGATTCAGCTGTCAGGAAAATTTCGAATTCTAAGTCCCTTGCCACACAAAAATCCATCAACTCCCGAAGGATGTTTTCTAGTTTTTTGGTACCCGTAGAGGGGTTGGCTACAATGAAAAGCCTTCTGTTCATAGGACTTCTTGTCGATCTGGTTGATTGGAAAAGAGGGCAAAATAACAACTGGCCTCCACAAAAACTATAATTTGAGTAGAGACCGGTAAATGACAGCAAATATTTACAATTTTTCCAATAGAAATTCAGCCATCATTTCATAGACATGTCCTCTTCTATTGCCCAATCCATGGGCCTTATCCGGGTAATAAAAGGTATCGAATTGCTTTCCTGCTTTGATCAGCTCATTTTGTAACGCTACCGCATTTTGGAAATGTACATTGTCATCACCCGTACCGTGAATGAGTAGGAAGTTACCCGTTAGTTTATCAGCATGCTGGATTGGGCTGTTATCATCATAGCCTGATGCGTTTTCTTGTGGACGCTGTAAATAACGTTCCGTATAAATCGTATCATAGAACCTCCAGGTAGTAACTGGCGCTACGGCGATTGCGGTATTGAACACGTCAGCACCTTTCAGAATAGCCAAAGATGACATGTAGCCACCATAACTCCAGCCCCAAACTCCAATACGATCAGAATCAATAAAAGGTAAATTGGCCAAATACTTTCCTGTGGCGATCAGGTCTTCTGTTTCATATTTACCGAGCTGCTTGTAAGTTAGTTTTTTAAATGCCTCGCCACGAGATCCAGTGCCCCGCGTATCGATTACAGCAACAATATAGCCTTGCTGTACCAGGTACTGATGGAAGGTGAAGTGACTTCCAGACCAGCTGTTCGACACATTTTGAGATCCGGGTCCGGAGTACTGATAAACGAGAACGGGATACTCTTTACCGGCAGAGAAGTCTTTGGGCTTGAGGTAAAATCCATTTAGACTTGTGCCGTCCACCGTATTAAACGTGAAGAACTCTTTATCACTCACCTGATAATCTGCGGTGACTTGTGCAAGGCCAGCATTGTCTTCCAGGACTTTGATAAGTTGGTTTTCTGCAGTTTTGTAAAGAGAAACTTTGAGTGGCTGATCTGCAGCACTATGATACGTCATGTAATAGCTGCAGTCATCACTCATGTTGATAGAGCTGTTGCCTGCCTTGTCGCTAAGTTTTTTCTTTCCTTTACTTCTAAGGTCTATTTGATAGAAGTGCTGTTCCAAAGGAGAAATTTCGGTAGAGGTATAATACAAAACAGGTGTTTTTTTCGACTGATCAAGTCCAACTAATTCGACTGCTTCATAGTCCCCACTGGTCACCTGCCGATCAAGGTTTCCGTTCATGTCATAAATGTAAAAATGCTTATATCCGCTTTTTTCACTACTAAAGAGAAACTGTTTTCCATTGTCCAGATAAGTTAGGTCATCGCAGAATGTGAAATCAATGTAAGTGTCGCTTTCGTCTGTCAAAACCACTTCACTTTTTCCAGTAGACGCATTTACGTGAAGAACGTCAAGTACATTTTGCCGGCGATTTAGTCGCTGTACTGAGATTAACTCGGAGTCTTTGGTCCAGTACACACGAGGGATGTAAATATCAGTTTCCTCACCTATATCCACAGGAACCTTGCTTTTATTATTAAGGTGGTAGACATATAATTCGATGACTGAGTTGTCTTCTCCGGCTTTTGGATATTTGTACACATAGTCCTGTGGGTACAATGCGGCATCATTCCAAAGCTGCATGTTGTATTCACGAACGTTGCGCTCATCAAACCGATAATAAACAATTTTTTTGCTATCAACGGACCATTCGAATGCTTTGGTAATGTAGAGCTCTTCTTCATACACCCAATCACTGCTCCCATTGATGATTTTATTGAATTCACCATCAGCGGTAATCGCCACTTCGCTATCAGTAGCCAGGTCTTTGTAAAAAAGATTGTTGTCACGTGTAAAGGCTATTTTGGAACCATCTGGAGAAAATGTCGCATAAGATTGCCGGCCTTCGCTCAGCAACTGAGAGTTACCTGAGGACCGATCGTATACGTAGTAAATAGCCGTGAATGATCTTCGGTAAATCGATTGTCTTTCGGTCAGCAAAAGCACCTGAGATTCGTCAGCGCTAAACCGATAATCATTAATAAATATATCCAGCTCATTTCCATCTACTATGGTTTCAACTACTTCACCAGTGGTGACGTCATACTTTTCCACTTTGTTTTCGGAAAGTGCTGAGTAGTATTGACCATCATTCATCCAGTTGACACTACGAACAGAGCGTTGAGAAAAAGTGCCATCAGTAATGTTGGCTAGTTGGATTTGTTTTTGGGCTTGTGTCAGGGTGATTAGTGCTAATAGGACACAGGATAGGTAGTATTTCATGTGTTTGTTTATTTGATCTATTTCCATTTTCAATTAAAGGGCAAATTGGCCAGGTCGACATTTCCTCCGGTAAGAATGATACCCACTTGTTTGCCAGCAAAACGTTCTTTGTTTTTCAACAGCGCTGCAAATGGAACGGCACAAGATGGTTCGATAATGATTTTCATTCGTTCCCACACCATTTTCATTGCGTCAATAATTTCCTTTTCATTCACTGTGTAGATATCCGCCACGTGATCTTTAATGATGTCAAAGTTGCGTTGACCTACAGTCGTTTTTAAGCCATCAGCGATGGTATCTGGATTCTTAACGGGTATTATTTTCCCTTTTTTAAATGACTGATAGCAGTCGTCTGCTTTTTCAGGCTCACCTAAAATCACTTCGGTATTTGGGTCGAGAAGGTGTGCAGCGAGCGCCGTGCCAGCAGCCAATCCTCCACCTCCTACTGGAGTCATCAGAATATCTAAATCGGGAACTTCTTCCATAAGCTCCTTCGCGGCTGTTGCCTGACCTGCAATGATGCGGTAGTCGTCAAATGGAGGGACAAAAATTGCTCCGGTTTTTTGGATGACATCATCACAGGTTTGGATTCGAGAAGCTTCATTTGGCTCACACAGAATCACCTCGGCACCGTACCCTTTAGTAGCTTGGATTTTGACCGAAGTACTGTTTTTGGGCATTACCACATAAGCCTTGGTTCCGGACAGTTTTGCTGCCAGGGCCACAGCCTGCGCATGATTACCTGACGAATGTGTAGCAAATCCATTTTCTCGCTCTTCGGGGCGAAAACCCAAGATCATATTGGCAGCTCCTCTCATTTTGAAAGCTCCTACCTTTTGAAAGTTTTCACATTTAAAGAATATGTCACAACCAGCCATCTCATTGATGGATTGTGAGGTCATTACGGGTGTTTCTAAAATGATTTTAGAAATCCGCTGATGGGCGCGTTTGATGTCGCTAAGATTTGGAATACTTTCCATGATAGTTGTTAGGTTCTTTTAAGTTTGAACGCTGGGTCGAAAGTAGAAAAAAAACCAAGGAATTCTATCGTATCTGGGTTAAACGTCCCATTAACCTGATTGAAGGTGTTTAATTTCTGACGATTGATTATTTGTTTTGTCTATTCCTGAATTTTGAATGGACTAATGCGCTTCCAGCCAATTATTGCCATTTCCTATCCCGATTTCCATTGGTACATCCAGTTCAAGAGCGGTTCTCATAAACTTGTCCACATGTTCCTGAAGCATGTCCAATTCATCCTTATGTGTGTCAAATACCAATTCATCATGCACCTGCATGATCATCTTTGATTTAAGGTTATTACTGATCATCCAGTCCTGGATTTTGATCATGGCCATTTTGATCATATCAGCGGCGCTTCCCTGAATCGGTGCGTTGATCGCATTTCGTTCAGCAAAACCTCTCTGAGTAAAATTTTTGGTATTGATATCTCGTAAATACCTTCTTCTACCAAGAATCGTTTCTACATACTCATCGGCATGTGCCTTTTCGATGGTCTTGTCCATGTATGTTTTCACCTTTGGAAACTCTTCGAAATATGCTGAAATAATATCTGCTGCTTCGGATCTTGGGATGTTCAGGTTTTGGCTCAGACCAAATGCCGAGATGCCATAAATAATTCCAAAGTTCACTTCTTTTGCTTTACGTCTCATGGTAGAGTCCACCTCTTCGAGCGGCACCTTGAAGACTTTGCTGGCGGTATTGCTGTGAATGTCTACACCACTTTTGAAGGCTTCTACCATGCTTTCATCCCCGGAGAAAGCAGCCATAATCCGCAGCTCAATTTGTGAGTAATCTGCTGCCATGATGACGTATTCTTCACTTCGAGGTATAAAAGCCTTTCGGATTTCACGACCTTTTTCGGTTCGAATCGGAATGTTTTGAAGGTTTGGGTTATTTGAGCTCAACCGGCCAGTTGCTGCAATGGTCTGGCGATAATCAGTATGTACTTTTCCATCGGCATGACTGACCATTTTAGGCAGTGCATCGACGTACGTGGATTTTAGCTTATTGTATTCTCTAAACTCCAATATTTTAGCCGCAATATCATGTTCGTCAGCCAGTTTTGACAGAATCTCTTCTCCTGTAGCATACTGACCTGTTTTGGTCTTTTTCGGCTTTTCTACCAGCTTGAGTTTATCAAACAGGATTTCACCCAGCTGCTTCGGTGAACCAATATTAAATTCTTGCCCGGCGATCTCGAATATTTCAGTCTGGACCCTTAAACTCTCCCCTTCCAGTTCTTTGGACATAGTTGCCAGTGCTTCTTCGTCGATTTTTACGCCTTCATACTCCATATCAGCCAGCACAAAGGAAAGTGGAGCTTCTACATCATGGAGTAGGCTTTCGAGCTTTCGTTCTTTGATCTCAGGCTCGAGTTTTTCCTTTAGCTGAAGGGTAATGTCAGCATCTTCGCACGCATAGTTTTTCAAATCTTCTTCATCTACCTCGCGTAATGGTTTCTGTTTCTTACCAGTCCCCACCAGATCCGTGAATTTTACAGGTTTGTAGTTAAGATAGTTCTCCGCAAGAATATCCATACCATGCTGTGTTTCTGGATCTATAAGGTAGTGTGCTAGCATGGTGTCAAAGATTTTTCCTTTGACATTAATGTCATAATTACGAAGTACCTGAATGTCGTACTTTAAATTCTGACCAATTTTCAGGGATTTTTCATTTTCCAATAATTCTTTGAACTCAGTGATGATCCTTTTGGCCTCTGATCGGTCCTCAGGAATAACCACATAGTAGGCTTCACCTTTCTTTATGGAAAAGGCCACCCCGATCAATTGTGCTTCTCTTGTCTGGAGGCTATCTGTTTCCGTGTCAAAACAGAATTCTTTTTGAGATGCAAGTTTCTTGATCAGATCAGCACGCTCTTCTGCGGTTTTTACCAAATGGTACTTGCTTTTTGACGGGTCGAAGGTGTCTTTGGAGGTTTCAAGATCTACCGTATCACCTCCGGTACCGAACAGTCCCAGTTGCGAACTGTCTTTCGCGGGCTTGCCAGCCACTTGTTCTACAAAGATCCGCTTAGCAATTGTGCGAAGCTCCAGTTCCTCAAAAATTGGAACAAGCTCCTCTTTTAATGGGTCTTTTCGACGTAACAGTTCTTCATCAAATGTCACTGGCGTGTTGATTTCTATAGTTGCGAGCTTCTTGGAAAAGATACCCTGTTCTCCAAATTCCAGAATTCGCTTTTGAAGGGCACCCTTTAGGTCATCCACATGGGCAACAATGTTTTCTACACTACCATATTCTTTTAGTAGCTTGGAAGCGGTCTTGTCTCCGACTCCAGGAATTCCCGGGATGTTGTCAACTGCATCTCCTTTTAATCCCAGAATGTCAATCACCTGATCTACCCGTTCGATATCAAACTTTTCCAATACTTCTGAAATGCCAAGAACATCCACCGCATTGCCCATATATGCAGGCTTGTACAAGTAGATGTTTTCTTCCACCAGCTGTGCATAGTCTTTGTCAGGGGTCATCATGTAAACCTCAAAACCATCTTTGGCTGCTTTTTTGGCTAGCGTACCGATGATGTCGTCAGCTTCATAACCATCCAGTTCCAGAATGGGAATTTTTAGACCTTGTAAGATTTTTTTACAATAAGGAATCGCAACAGCAATTTCTTCAGGCTGTGATTCACGATTGGCTTTGTATTCTTTGTATTCGACGTGTCGAAATGTTGGTGCATGGGTGTCAAAGGCGACTCCAATGTGTGTTGGGTCTTTTTTGGTGAGAATTTCCAATACAGAATTGGTAAAGCCCATGATGGCTCCCGTGTTGATTCCGGAGGAAGTGATACGAGGGTTTTTGCTTAGCGCAAAATGGGCGCGATAGATCAGCGCCATGGCGTCCAGCAGGAACAGTGTCTTCTTTTCACTCATGGGAGTAAAGGTAAGAAGACGTCAGATAACTTGCTCTAAGAATAGAGCCAAAGGAAGACGTTGAGCTTTTAAAAACTTCACCTTATCAGTGGAGGTTGTTAGTGTACACTTTCGACGATTCTTTTTTGCAAATATTTTTTGTTCGAGCTATAATTAAGGCTTCATAAAAAACGAACAATGGCAGGGCATTCGATCATCACCCACAAAGGCAGAGAAATCCTTTATGTAGACTACAGAGGATTGAAGGAACAGGAAATTTTGGAGGAAATGGATAAGGCGACTGATTTTGCACTTAAGGAAAACAGGCCGTTACTCCGACTATCCAATATGACGGATGTTTATGCAGTATCCAGTGTAGTGGATAAGGCAAAAGCTAGTGGAAAACGCACCAAACATCTCACCATCAAAAGAGCAGCAGTTGGCATTACTGGTGCCAAGAAAGTTTTGTTTAATGCATTCAACAGGGTTTCTGGTAATAATGCGCGAGCATTTGATGATGTGGAAGAAGCGAAAGACTGGTTGGTTTCTTAAAAAAAGAAGAAAAGAATCTAAGGCTCTGAAGAGTGTTCAACTCATTCGGAACCTTTAGATTATCAAGGATTACCTTCTGGCTTGAATAAAGTCAAACATCCTCTTATAAGCGTCTGAAGCAGCTTCTTCGTTGTAATCGGGATTACTAGGATTAGCAAAACCATGATCCGCATCATATGACTTTAATACCAGTTCATTGTCCAGTGTTGCCATGGCATTATCAAACTCAGTGGCTATCTCTGGCGAGATCCACTTATCTTGTTCTGCAAAGATGGCCAACACATCACAGTTTAGTGTCTTTAATCGGGCCATCTCCTTCTCTGGCATGCCATAGACTTTTGCCTGATCCTCCATTTCTATAGCGGATTGTAATGACCAGCCACCACCAAAACACCAACCTACTGTGAAGATATTGGCATCATTACCGACAAATGATTGTGCAGCATTGATAATTGCCAAAGCTCTTTCGGTTTGAACAGATTGCATGTACTTACTAGCGTCTTCACTATTATCAGCTACTTTTCCATCGTACAGATCTAGTGCGATTACGTTCATTTCGGCGAATCGTTCAGCAAGTTTTGCAGATTCATTTTTTACATACGCATTAAGTCCAAACCATTCGTGAATGACAAACAAGTAGTCGTTGGTAGGCTTTTTTGATTTGATGGTAAAAGCGTTGGCATCTTTACCGTCAGGCACTTTGTAGGTAATCATTTCACCAACACCCTGATATAGTCGTTTTGTAGGCTTCTTATGTTCATCCAGAAAAGATGGATCATTTCCTAAAGCGGCAAATGCTTGAGTAGTCGTATGGCATTGAGCCATTCCTTTATCCAACCGGTAGGAGTCGTTTATTGATTCAGGCGATTCACTATTTACGGTGAAGCTGCCGAATAAAAGCGCCGCAATTAGTGGAAGTGTTTGAATGTTGAGTTTCATAATATCGATTGGTTTGCTTGATCTATAAAGCCTTAGCCAAATGATATTGTTTATGATTCTTTCAAAATCGGCAGTGTGATTTTGAAGCAGGAACCTTTTTCCAGAGGTTCATAACTGATTTCACCTTCGTGTTTATGGATGATCCCATAAGAAATGTAAAGACCCAAACCTGTCCCTTTTCCTTCTTCTTTGGTTGTAAAAAAAGGCTCGAAAATGTGTGAACGGAACTGTTCGGGAATCCCCCGACCATTGTCACTGATTTCCACTGTGGCCATTTGGTCTTGAGCATATAATTTGACGGTTATTCTGGCACGTTTTGGAGGTAAGGAATCCAGTGCATTTTTCATAATGTTGAGCAGTACCTGATTGATTTCTATGGAGTTAGCACTGATGTAAACGGCCTCTTGAAAATCGGTATTGAATACGACATCTGGATGCGCATTTTTTAACAATAGACAGGTTCTTGTCAGCAAGTCATTAAGTAAAACGGTGGAAATGTTGTCATCTTTTCCTCTTGGGGAGATCTTCAGCAAATTGCTAATGATATCCGTGGCTCGTTTCGATCCTGATAGCACATTGTCCAGAAGTTGACGAATTTCCAGAAAGGTCTCTTCGTTTTTGTCCAGTGCTTCTGGCGTCATGGATTGTCTGATTTCTTCCAGGTCATTCAGGATGGGCTGGACGTTGCCTCCTATAAAGTTGAGCGGGTTGTTGAGTTCATGTGCCAAACCGGCTGTCAGTCGACCAACGGATGCCATTTTTTCTGAATCGATAAGCTTTGACTGTGTAGACTGTAGGGTCTGAATTGTGGCTTGTTTGTCAGCTATGGCTACCTCCAGGCTATTATTAAGGAACTCTAGCTCGTGTTTTTGTTGCTCTGATTTCTTTCGTTCCTTATCAAACTCGGACTTGAGGTAGTTGACGATTAGTAACAAACTAAATAGTATGACCAGATAATCGTAAGGAAGTGTTTCATAATTACCTACAGTAACACGAACCAGGTTTGTGAATTCCTGAGTAATAACGAGCCCGACCAATAGCCCAAAATTGATAAGTAAATAGATGTATCTGCGTTTAGAAGGAAGTAGGATAATTGAAATAATGCCTATTGCAGCAGCACCGATTCCTGTAGGTCCAATGTAACCAGACAGCCAGAACCAAAAAAAGACCAGACAGCAATTGGTAAAAATGACAAGAGGAATTCGGAGTATTTCGAATCTACCTCGAAACCTGGAAAAGTAAAAAAACAGAACAGCAACGATGGAAACAACAAGCTCAACAATCGACAGCAGTGTGATACCGTAAAGCAGGAGTCCTTGAACCATCCCATGAAGCATGACCATTAAAATCATCAGGCAGATGATTTCAAAAAGGGTTTTTTCGAGATTTTCTGAGCTGTTATTACCGGTGGGTGATTTCACGCATTGAAAATTAAAAAGGGGCTGGAAAGCAGCCCCTTTTTTAGTGAGTTTTCTAATATTTAATTTCCAATCATAACAAAGGCACCCCAATAGTATGGAGACTTCCACTTGTCTTTGAGCCTTTTCTGTGCAGTGATAAAGGCCGTTTGTTTGTCCTTTCCACTGAGCCATTCTTCGTAGAAATTGGTCATTAGTTCTTGAGTGGCCGCATCATCAACAGTCCACATGGACATGATAATGGCGTCAGCTCCTGCTACCTGGAATGCTCGCTGCAAACCATATACACCTTCTCCGTTTTTCACTTCTCCAAGTCCAGTTTCACAAGCAGACAGCACAACCAACTCTGTTCCGTCCAGTTTCAGATTCATCGCCTCATAAGCCGTCAGAATGCCGTCTTCATCATGCCTCACATCTTCTGAAATCTGGCCTTCGCTGATAAAGCTATTGGCTCCAGCCAAGATTAGTCCTGATCTTAATAGCGGGTTTTGCACGTACTCATCCTTGGTTTGATCATCATGATCACTTTCCAGAAAGAAACCGTGCGTGGCAATGTGCAATGTGCGTGGACTTTTAATTTTTTTGATACTGTCTTCTAATGCGTCATTGCTTAAATAAGTAGTGACAGGAAGCTGCTTGATTCCGTAAAGACTGTCAATCAAGTTTACTTCCAATTTTGTACCAGGTAGCAACGCGAGCATTTGATTAGAACGCATGTACCTAAGCAGGTTTCCACGAAGACCTCTTGGAATAGAACCACCACGGCTTAACGACTGTAAGTTGTCTTCGGCACCCCTGGCGCCTCTGGCACCTCGACTAACTCCTCTACCTACACTTCGATCTTCTTTGGCAGCTTCCGTAATGCTGGAAGCATCTGTTCCTTCAGTTTTTTCTGTTTTGCTGTCGATGGCTCCCATGTTGTAGTTTGGGTATCCGAATAGGAAAGACTTGTTTCCAGGCTGAGAAGACCCATTGAATGCGACCAGATCTTTTGTATTATTCACCACATGAATTTCCATCTCATCGATGGTGAACTTACCAGTAGCTGGATTTCTTAATGTGTAAATACTGATTTGATTAAAGACTCCATCAGGAGAGAAATAAACCTTTTCGATTCCTTGTAACCTATTCGCAATTGGCCGCCAAAATAGTCGGTAGGAGAAGTCTTCATCCACTTTGTATTTGATTGCATTTCGGTAGTTGGACAGGTACTTGCTTTCCATCAGTTTACCATTACGCATGAGAACCATTTCTGGATAGTCTGTTGTTTCTGAAGTGACGATAAGTGCTGCGTAGTACACTTCATCGGTAAAAACGCCAGCAGAATCTGGGGTAAAATCTCGGAATCGCACCACTTCAACAGCAGCCTCGCCTGGCTTAAGTTTGGCCTGAACGTCTTGCCATGTAAGGTCATTATTAGCAAATGTCTGTGCAAAAACAGCAGACTCTCTACTTAATGCTCGCTCCAGATCATCGGCAAGTTGTGAAAGTGAGTCAATTTGCCTGTTTCTTTCTTCTACCGGCATGTCTGCCGCGCTAAAGAGCTTGGCCAATTTTTCTTTTTGTTCTACCCAGGTTTCATAATTACCAATTAAGGTAGTGTCACCACTGTTCATGATCGATTCGCGAACTTTATTCGTAGCGGATAAGATGAGTCCTTTAGTGGCCAGTTGATAATTGTACATATCGCCAATTAGCGCTTTATCATCACGGCTGGTTTCTACGATAAATGAGTTGAATTGTTCAAATGTTGGTCTGAGGCGATTGTAGTAGAATTTGGCCTTTTCATCTTCACTTAAGATCGGGAAGATCAAATTGATTTGATCGAAGTAGTTGGCAAAAGTTTCTCGGTATAGCCCAAGAGCATCCTCCAGTTTGTCCTTGTTCCAGTTAAGAATGGCCATTTTGTTAGTGCTTTCGGCATAGTCAGCATGATTTCTACCAACACCTTTTTCACGAAGTTTCAAGGCTTCCTCATGGTAATTAGCTGCTTTGTCAATTTCACCATCAGTAAAATAAGCGTCTCCCAGATTGTAGTAAGCGAATGACACCTGGTGAAGGTCATCGCCGGATGCGGCTTCAACCAATTTGATCGCTTCAAGTCCGGTTTCCTTTGCCTTATCCAACTCTCGGGTCTTAGTGTAGAGGTATGTCAAGCTTTGCAATATCCGAGCATAATAGATGCTCTCTCTACCTAAAATATCCTCGTATATTGAAGCGGCAGTTTGAAAATTTTTCTCGGCTTCCTTGTATTTACCAGCACGCATTTGGCTGATGGCTAAGCTGTACATATCACTGCCATAATAAAAAGACTCGGTACCAAAAAACTCTGCATCTAACTTCAGGTTTTCATTGTACATGTCCTCTGCTCCGTCATAGTTTCCCAAAAGGTAAAGGACCGAAGCGAGGTTACCTTTTACTGCTAGTTTATAATCGGAAAAGTCGGAAGGCAATCGATCTAAAATGCTGAGGGCCTCACGATACGCTTCCTCTGCTACAGGAATTTTCCCTATCGTACTGTAAAGTCCACCAATGCTACTAAGGACACTCACATATTCGAGAGAGGCATACATGCCCACCTCTTCTAGAATGCTCAGGGAACTCATCAATGCTTCCTGACTCTTTTTGAAAGAACCAGACATTTCAAGAAAGTCTCCTTCAAACTTGAGCAGCATGGCTTCTTCTAAGGTATTGTCCTCAACATTTCGTTTGAGCTTTTTGACAAGACTAAGTCCTTTGTCATATTCGTTGGTAAAGGTGTAATGATCCAAAAGCGAAGTAGCAGACTGATAATACTCGATACTTTTTACACCGTTATTGTCTTTTTCTACTTCTAGTAGTTCCAGGTAGATTGCTTCCGTTTCAGAGAAATAACCCAGCTCGTCCAGAGAGTAACCCAGATTAAATGCTGCCTGTGTGAACGCCTCGTCCTTGTGGCCAGCCTTTTTTCGGAGTTCGTATTCCTTCCTGAAAAAATCAACACTGGTTTCCAGATCGTTGTATATGAGAAGATAAGCATCCCCTAAAAAGAAATTCATAACGGCGGCCACCGTATCTTCCCGACCTTCTACATAGGTCAGTATCGCTTCTTCATTGTCCAGGATCTTTTCATATTCACCTTCGACATAGAAATTGTCTATTTTGTTGTAAAACTTCTCGTCCTTCTTGTTTTTGAATGGGGATTGGGCAAAGGCCACCTGAAGAAAAAGGACTGCTGTAAGGGTTGAAATTGCTATTCGAACCATGGCGGAATTAAATTTTTTTTATAGAAAATATAAAATAACTAATATTTTTTGTTGCAAGCAAATTCGAAATGAGACTTTCGACGAGAGTAAAAGTAATAAGTATCAATCGATTTCTAATTATTAGCTTTTATCGGAAAACCCATTGGGTTGGTCGAAACACATAGTAGGTAAGCCACTCACTCCAAGTATTTTAGTGTAGTATAATGTAAAATACCAAGTATATGGTATTACTTATGATTGGTGGAAGATATAATTTTCCGTTACAATCACCAAAACCGCAACTAAATCATCGCTATGACCTACGCTGCTTCAGCTAACCGCCAAGGGAGACGTGCCCTTAAGACAATAATTTTCTTAACCTTAATTCTTTTGCTGTCCTGGAAGGGAGTTGGGCAGAATTATTCATTAGTTCTGGATGGGACGAATGATAATGTTCAATTTGGGAATTTCGGAAGTCTTTCGGCCTTTACCATTGAAGGATGGTTTTATTGGCAAGGTGGTGATGATAATAACGATCGAATTCTCGGAGCAGAAGGAGGTTCAGTTTCTATTGAGATCAATGGTAGTAATGGTGGAATACATGTCATTTTTAATGACTTTAGCCCTGCCTATGGCAGAGTTTCTTCAACAACCACTGGAATTTTTGAGGCGAATACATGGGTACATTTCGCTTTAGTGTATAATGGAGGCACTACTATCGACATATACAAGAATGGTGGGTTTGTAGAAAGTTTGGCTGGAGTTCCCGCTGCTTCGGTAGTGGCCAATCACACTACATGGTATCTAGGTGCAGATGGTGATGGCACTCCATCTGAATGTATAAATGCAATAGTAGATGAATTTAGAATATGGAATGTAGACAGGTCCTCCTTTCTACCAACCCAGTATGATTTCGCATTGGGTAACCCACAAAATGAAACTGGCCTATTAGTTTATTATGATTTTGAAGAAGCTTCAGGGTTTACGTTAAACGATTTAGCCACTGGTGCTGGACAGGGTGGAGATAATTTCGGTTTAATTAAGGACGGTAACGTAGACCATGGCACGCCTGGATGGCAAAATACTGAGGGTGCACCAATCGTATCCGGTAATTCCGCCCTCACTTTTGACGGATCTACCAATTATGTGGATCTTTTTGAGGACGAATTGTTTACAGGGGATTTTACTATTGAAGTGTGGGTAAATATTAGCAACTTATCAAATTACAGTCCAATCATTTCGAAGCAAGCGACTACAGATAACAATACGGCGGAGTTCAACTTGCAGGTGCAAGGGCCAATAAACGGAAATGTTAATTTCTTTTTGGGTAATGGATCAGGGTATTCGGATGTAAGTGGTAATAATGCTAATGACCAAGATATAAACCTCAACACCTGGACACATATTGCAGCGGTTGTCGAAGGGACAAATATGTTACTTTACATCAATGGCCAGTTGAGCGGTACGTCTACTTTTACAGGGACCAGGCAAAATTCTTCCAGTCCAGTACAAATTGGTCGTTATGAAAATGCTCAACTACAATTCTGGCCAGGTCAGTTGGATGAAGTTCGCATTTGGAATACTGCTAGAAATGCCTCAGACATTGCTGCCAACGCTAATAATGAACTAAATGGAAATGAATCTGGATTAGTTGCTTATTATGATTTTGTAGATGGATCTGGTCTAACGGTGACAGATGCTGCCGCGACGAATGACGGAACTATCAATGGAGGAGCCACCTGGACGACTACCGGGCCTACAATTGATCCGGCACCTGCTGTGAATCTTTATGACCTGCAAATCACACCAAGTTCGAATCAAGCGGAGGCCATTTTAACATTAGATGTGCCTACAGAGCTGTTTTATGTAATCACCACATCTCCTACTCAGCCAACCGCTGACCAAATAATCAGTGGTCAAGACCATAGTGGAGCGGCAGCATATAACTATGATTCGTATGGGAGTTATTCTAATGAACCTGTTTCAGTGGGAACCAGTGAGCATAACAATGGAAGCGACCTTGTCACTTCTACCACGTATTACATTTATTGGGTAGCGGATGCTGATTCGTCAACCGCTACAACCAATGACCGTTCGGTCATTCTCTCTGACGAATTCACTACGACCACCCCAGCAGATCTCACTTTCACTACCTTATCCATACCGTTAGCAGATCTGGCACCAGGATCCACCGATAATCTGATCTACGGCTGGCAGATGGATGTGGCTACTGCATCGGTGGAAAGTCAGGGATATCTGTTTGACTTGACAGGAACCTTTGATAGCGCTGACTTTGCATTGGATGGCTTCCAGCTATGGGAGAATACTACAAATGATTTTGGCACAGCTACTCCGGTTGGTACCCCAAGTAGCATCGATACGGCCAATAACCCCGGAGGAGCCATGGTTGCCTTGTTACACAATCAGACATACAATACAGCAAGTACCACTTACTTTTGGGTGACCGCAGACATGGCACCAGGAGCTACTCCAGGGAATACCTTTTCTGTAGTAGAGCCAGAGACGAGCGCCTTCAATACGTTCAATTTTACTGCTGGGTTCAACTATATCGGGACAGGTGTTACTGCTGGAAGTACAATGACGGTAGGACCACCAAGCCCTGCCCTCGATTTTGACGGCACCAATGACTATGTATCCCTTCCAACACTGGATTTGAGTGCTGGTGATGCTATGACCATAGAGGCATGGATCAGACCAGATGTCCTTACCGGATATCATGAAATCACTCGACAAAATGGATCGGGCAATCCGGACTGGCTTTTGAGTTTCCAACCAGGGATCAATTTGACCTTTGGTTTGTACACAGCTTCAGGATTTTATCAAACGGCTGTTGCAACATCTGTAGATGTAGCGAGCCTAACTAACGGAAGCTGGCATCATGTGGCCGCCGTTTATGACGGATCAGATATGTATCTCTATTTGGACGGGACTCAGGTCGCCACTCGAGCTAAGACCGGAACACCTGGGACAGGCTCTAGTACAACGAATTTCATAGGAACGTTTAATGGCGGTGGAGAGTTCTTCGACGGGGGCATTGATGAAGTGAGGTTTTGGAATGATGCGCGATCTGTTGCAGAATTGAATGCTAACCGAGATGTGGCTCTAAATGGTAGCGAGCCGGGACTGGTAGCCTATTATGATTTCTCAGATGCCACTGGAACAACCCTGACGGACCTTACCAACGGCTTTGATGGCACCTTAACCAATTTTGCTCTTTCTGGCACATCTTCGAATTGGATTGTTTCGGGACCAACACTTGGTGATCCACTCGTACCAGTGCCTACTATCACTGGGTTTACACCTTCTTCAGGGCCCTCGGCCACAACAGTGACCATTACGGGAACAGACTTTGATCCAACATTTGCGAATAACATCATCTTCTTAGATGGAGTGAGCGTCAATCCTACTGGAGGCAATGCTACCTCTTTAACCTTTGATATTCCTGCCCAAATAGCCTCAGTAACAGAAATATCGGTACTCAATAGTACGACAGGAACCATGAGCAATGCCTCGCATGCGCTATCTGGAGCGACCGACCGACTTTATATCACAACGAATGGAACACCCTACTTCCCATATTTTGGAACCAAGGCAGATTACTTTACCGGATCAAGTCAATCACCACGTGATATCATAACCGGTGATTTTAATCTGGATGGAGTGCTCGATTTGGCTACTCTCAATAGTCAATTTGGAAACATTAGTGTAGCTCTGGGTGTGGGTGATGGCACGTTCAATACTCCGGTAAATCATAGCATCAGTGGAGCATCCAATACCTTCAATATGGATATGGGGGACTTTAATGGGGATGGATTTATTGATATCGTCGCCTCTGGTTCCAACCCTTCTCCAGCACTGCACATTATGTTGGGAGATGGTATTGGTGGATTCAGTTCACCGACAACATCGAGTTTTGCTCTGAATTCAGGTGCCGGAGATATTGCCGTTGCTGATTTCAACAATGATGGATTCTTGGATGTGGTGGCGAGTTACATTGTTACCCAAACCTCTGTGTCCGTATTACTTGGAACAGGAACAGGAGAGTTTGAAACTGCCGTAGATTACTCAATTGGCGTATCAGAGCATGCGGTAGCTACCGGGGACTTTAACAATGATGGCTTGGCAGATATAGCGGTGCTGGATGATACCAATCATGACTTAAACATCCTGCTAAACAATGGGTCCGGAGGGTTCAATGCACCGGTCAACTACAGCTGTTCGTTTGGCTCAAACCCATTAGATAATATAGTTGTTGGCGATTTCAACGAAGACGGGAATTTAGATATCATTGGCTCCAGGATATTCACACTTGAAATCTTTACTGGTGCTGGAGATGGCAGCTTTGCTAATAGCACTTACAATTTTCCGGATTCCTTTCAGCCAAGATACTTTGATGTTGGGGATTTTAATGGTGATGGGTCTTTGGATATAGCAGCATCCCGAGCCGATGCATCCACAGAGATTAGAATATATACCGGAGATGGTGCAATGAATTTCTCCCTTGATGCAACTGTCATTACAGATAATGAAGTTGAACGATCAACCAATGGTGACTTTAATGGTGATGGAAGAATGGACCTGGCCGTGGCAGCGGGTGGTACAGCTGAGAACATCAATGTGTTTATCAGCGAACCAGTTCCGGCTCCTTCAGCACCTGATAGTTTGATCGCTTATAGCTCTGATGGTACGAACATCACGTTGGAATGGAATTCCACCGGTGTTGATTTCGAAGAGGGCTTCAAGGTTTATCGATCTGCTGATTACGGGTTTACCGCAGAAGAAGAAGTAACCGGTTTGTCATTGGGAGCAGATGCCACAACAACTACTTTTGTTGAGGATAACACCAAGCCTTTTTATCGGGTAGCGGCTTTTAATGCCTCTGGAGAGACGAGGACAACATCAGAATTTGCCACTACAGAAGTTTTCCCAGGGCAGGCATTGAGTTTTGATGGGGTGGATGATTATGTGGATATGGGAAGTGATTTGAACCCGTTGGGGACCTTCACATATGAATTGTGGTTGAAAACCGTGTCTAGTAGCAATCCTTTTGTTCTTGGGAGAAAAGGAAGCGAGGCCCAAAATGATCTAGCTTCAAGTTTGGAACTTAACCCAGATGGAACCCTACAGGCAATTGTTTACGATGGGGTTGGTGTCGGACCAGATGTAATCAATAGTAATACAGCTGTTAACGACGGAGGGTGGCATCATGTGGCCATGGTTTTTAATTCGACCACTACTACCCTTTCAGTCTATATAGATGGTAGTTTGGATCAGCAAACAACGAGTACATTGAACACCGTAGTAAATAGTGACGTAATTCCTTTTGTGTTGGGTCAGTCTTCCGGTCTTGATAACTTTCAAGGTGAAATGGATGAAGTCAAAGTTTGGAACGTTGCCAAGTCAGATTTCTCCGACCGCTTCTCTAAACCAATAGCAAATGAAGCAGGACTAGTTGCTTATTATTCCTTTGATGAAAACACAGGGACGTTCCTCACAGACGGAAGTATTAATACCAATGATGGAGTTCTCCTCAATGGCCCTACCAACACGCCTCCAGCCGATGGGGTGACCGAGGGACCACTTTGGCAAAATTCCGGAGCACCAGCAGGCCCACCTATGTCGGTCACTACCACTACACCTTTTCAGAACGAAAGCAACATATTGGCCAATAATGACATTATCATAGATTTTGATAAGACTCTAGATGGAACCTCTTTGACTGTTGCCAATATACGGGTAGTAGGAAGCCAGTCTGGATTGGCTACAGCCATTTACTCAGGAGGAGGAACATCTTCTCTAACCATCAATCCGGACAATGACTTTTTGGCCGGAGAGAGTGTGTCAGTGGTTGTTACCTCTGGTGTTCGGGGAACAGGTGGTGAAGTGGCAAAACCTTATACACTTTCTTTTAGGATAGTCACCGGGTCTTTCGAAGGAGCATTTGTAGAGACCACTACAGCGCTGGAAGGTGTGGTGGATGGGTCTGCAGCTTGGGCTGATTATGATGGAGATGGAGACCTGGATGTGGTGGTGAGTGGTTGGGATTTCGCATATTCAATTCCGATCACCAAAATATTCAATAATGCAGGTGGTACCTTCACAGACATAGGAGCATCGCTTAGTGGAGCTTATGAGGGTAGCGTTTCCTGGGGCGATTATGATAATGATGGCGATCTTGATTTGTTCTTAACCGGCTTTGGTGATGCAGAGGGCGTTCCTATAGCGAAATTGTATCAGAATAATGCGGGTTCCTTCTCGGATGTGGGAGGCTCCTTTCAGGGCGTTTATTATTCGGAGGCAGATTGGGGTGATTTTGATAATGACGGTGATCTGGACCTTGTCGTACAAGGAAGAAATACCAGTTCCGGTCCCAATTCCACTTACATCTATAGAAATGATGCTGGTACTTTCACCAATCACAATGCCGGATTAACAGGTGTTTACCATGGAGGAATTGAATGGGGTGATTATGACAATGATGGTGATTTGGATATTGTGAGTAGTGGTTTTAATGATGCTAGCGCAAGGCTTACAACGATCTATCAAAACAATGGTGGTGCATTCACAGATATTTCAGCAGGACTTGTTGGTAAAACACAGGGAAAAGTAGACTGGGGAGATTATGATGGAGATGGAGATCTTGATTTGGTAGTTTCGGGAAATGATGGATCTTCTAATGAACCTTTTATCTACAGAAACGATGCTGGCTCCTATGTGAATATCAGTGCGGGGTTACTGGAAAATGCCGAAGGAGAAGTAGCGTGGGGAGATTATGATGGAGATGGTGACCAGGACCTGTTGATTAATGGCTCCGGCGTTTCCGATGCTACAACCACTCTTTACACGAACAATTCTGGGAGTTTTGTAGACTCTGGAATAGCTTTAGAAAACTACTTTTATAGTACTGTTGATTGGGGAGATTATGACAATGATGGCGACCTTGACATTTTGCTGACTGGTGATAATGATTACAATGGTGGCAAAATATCACTTTTTACCAATGCGCTCACTCCTCCTACGGTCCTCAATGCCACCAATGTGTCTGAGACCGGATTTACTCCAAACCTAGCTGCACCAGGAGGAGCTATTGACCTGTTAGTAGATGTTTCTACAGATTCTTTGTTTGGGTCATTCATCGGGCAAGATATAAGTGTAGGTACTTCAGGAGGAGTGGACATCAACGTTTCACTTACTACTGGTACGAAGTATTTCTATCGGGCTAAGACAGACTTTGGGGGTGCAGAAGAAAGCACCTACTCTATTTCTAAACCGTTTATGACAGGTGCAGGAAATGCATTGCCATTTACTTCTAATCAATATGTAGAAGTGTTTGACAACCCGCTCCTAGAGCCGACAGGTGATTTTACGATTGAGTTTTGGTTAAATACCACAGCAACAGGAAATAAGATTATTATTGAGAAGGGAACGGGAAACACAGAGTACTCTGTACAGCAGTTCTCAGGGGATGTGATTGGATTGAATATCAGTGAAGGAACGCTACGAACCCAGGGATCTTACAATGATGGTGTCTGGCATCACTTTGCTATAGTTTACCGGGGTGCAGGAGACGGAACAATCTATGTAGATGGTGTGGACGATACAAACCCAACAATCACTGTTGGAACTCCTTCTTATTCCTTTGGAGCCCTATCTATCGGAGATCGTAAGCCTGGCGGCGCATACAACGTAGAAGGAAGTATAGACGAAGTAAGAATCTGGGATGACGAGCGAACTGTTTCAGAACTTAACGACAATCGATATTCTACGATTGTTGGAAATGAGCTTGGTTTAATCGCTTATTATCGATTCGATGAAACAAACAGCACTCAACTCACAGACCACTCTACCAACCTTTCTTTGGAAGGAAAATTAAATAATATGGTAGGTACGGAGTGGATGAGCTCTGGCGCACTCGCAGATGTAATTCCTCCTGTTTTTGAGGTGGCACCTACTGTCTCAATCGTTCAGGCAAATGACTTGGAAATAAATGTCCAACTCAATGAGGGTAGTAGTCAGGTGGCATATTCCCTTTTGCAAGCACCATCGTTACAACCTTCGCTCGATGATATCGGTACTACGGCTGGCGATCAGTTTGGAATAATTACTGTTACAGATGCAAGCACCAATTATATGGAAAAAGTAGAGGGCCTCCTACCGTCTACTAGTTATGATGTTTATCTACTCCCGTACGATGCGCAAAGCAATCGCCCGGGAAATCCTACGGTTATTTCAACGACCACAGCCTCAGAACCAGAAAATGCCATTGATCTAAACGGAAGTACCGATTTCGTGTCATTTGCCACGCAATACGCCGGCGTTTTCAATGGAGCAGATAAACAGTTCACCATCGAAGGGTGGATTTATCCTCGCGCTTCAAAGGAAGCCATACTATTTAGTAAATCAAGTTCATCTGGGGCAAACAATGAAATGGTGCTTCAACTCACAGGTGCCGATGTGCTGCGGTTTACTTATTATGGTCAGGGTGATATTAGTCAATACCAGCAGCTTCAATCTGTTGAATCAGTATCCTTAAACACATGGAATCATGTGGCAATTACCTATGATGGTACCATAGATTCTAATGGAGAGGATAGGGTAAAGTTTTATATTAATGGTGCAGATGCTGGAATGTCGGTTTTTGATGTTGCTGGCACATTTCCTTTTGACATTTACACTGGTGCGGCTCACACAGGCATAGGAACCAGCCTCACACCAACGGGTACTAATAGTGTTTCATCTGCCTCTATGTTCAATGGCTTAATGGATAATATTAGAGTTTGGACAGACGTTCGTGATCAAAATGAAATCGCAGGCAATGCATATTCAACCAGCCCTGCTGGTGATGCTCTTTTGAGTCAATATTGGTTCAACAGTTCTTCTGGGGATCCTCGAGAATTTGTTTCATCTTTCGATGGAAGTCTGGAAGGCACCCCAGGTTATGTAGTCTCTACTGCACTGGATGCAGACATTTTTGCACCTTATTTCACCAATCTTACCGCTGCTGATAATTACGCAGATGCAGTTGATGTGAA
Source organism: Marinoscillum sp. (assembly GCA_024305105.1). Taxonomy (GTDB): domain Bacteria; phylum Bacteroidota; class Bacteroidia; order Cytophagales; family Cyclobacteriaceae; genus Marinoscillum. The sequence continues at coordinate 6,620 of JAMWZA010000051.1, read as the reverse complement.
TTATACGATCAATGAAGCTGCGGATCTCTATTGGTTAGCACTTGAGACGGGTGGCCAAGCACCTCTAGTCAGTGAAGTACTGGCTGGATCCTATGGTGGGTCTGGTACATTGGCTTCTACAGGGTCAGTTATGGGAGTAACTTCTGGAACAGCGAATGTGACCGGACTTAGCGACCTTCAAACTTATGATATTTATTTTGTCACGGAAGATGCACAGGACAATGTCTCAAGTACACAGTTGGTGACTCATTCTACAACAGCACCTCCTGCGAGTATTACTGTTGTCCAGCCCAATGGCGGAGAGACGTTAACTGAAGGGGTAGCTTATGATATTACCTGGAGCTATAGCGGATTCCCAGATACAGAAACAATAGAGATTCGATTAAGTACGGATAACGGTAGTTCATGGGGCATCATCAATGATGGTTCGTTCGCAACATTCCCAACTAATACGTACAGTTGGACACCTAACTCTGGCCAGGTTAGTAGCCAGGCTTTGATAGAAGTCGCTAATACTACATCGGCCGTATCTGATCAAAGTGATGCTACATTTACGGTAGAGGCAGCCGCGGCGCCAAAAATCATCTACGTCCGTGCAGGCGGAGGAGGACCTTATAACGGTACTTCCTGGGCATCAGCCTATCAGGATTTACAGCCAGCACTAGATGATGTAGTTGCTGGAGATACCATTGTTGTGGCTACAGGTACTTACACACCGTCGGTATCCGTTGCCTTAAATGGTACAGGTAATGAGCAGACGTACTTAATTCCCGATGGAGTCAATCTTTTCGGAGGGTTTTCAGGAGTAGAGGATGTGACACTTCAGTCTAGTTATGATAACCGTGATTTTGTAACGAACCAAACGATACTCTCTGGTGACTTGAATGGAGATGACACAGCACCGACTATCAATATTGCGGTGCAGCCATTGACCATCGACTTTGGAGCTAACCGAGCCGATAACGTACTCCACGTGGTTTCCGTACAGGATGCCACGGTACTGATTGATGGGTTTACCATTCAAGGAGCGCATAGCGCCAACAATCAGTATGGAGGTGGAATTTATGTGGATGCGACGGTTGCAGGGTATACGGATGTGACTGTAAATAATTCCCTGATCCGATGGAATAGAGCGGATCGTGGTGCGGCGATAGGAGGTAACGAAAATGACACAGATGCAATCATCAATGTAAAGGTCTTCAACACCACCATTAGTCAGAACAGCGGCTGGAACTACGGCGCCTACCACTTCCAAACAGGTGGAAATGCGCAGGTGAATTCCTACATCTACAATAGCATCTTCTCAGTCAATAGAACAGATTTTGATGGAGCTGCCATCTTAGTGCTTACCCCGAGTAGTAGTTTGGAGGTAGTCAATTCTCTTTTCTTCGAAAACGATGCAAACAGGACGTCCGGAGGTCTGGTAGTGAATGCAAATACGTTCAGTATGACTAACGCTACGTTGGCTCATAACTATGGTAACAACTCACGTTCTGGGGGACTTTCAATAGAGGGGGGTTCAAATAATGTGGTTCGCAATACGATCATCTACGGTAACCAAATCAACACAGTGAATGGCTATCAGGTTTTCGTGGGAGCTGGAGCCACATTAGATATTGATTACTCGCTAGTACAAGACGGAGCTACAAAAATTAACAATGCCGGGACACAAAACTTTGCTACAGGCACCAACCTGACAGAAGATCCGTTGTTCCTCGATTCTGCAGGATTTGATTTTGCACTTCAAGCAGGCTCTCCTGCAATAGATGCCGGTACAGCTTCTGCCCTTCCTGTGGATGGTTATGATTTGGATAATGATGAAAACTTTAGTGAATTTTTGCCAATCGATCTAGGTGGACTTCAAAGAGAACAAGGAACTGTAGATATTGGAGCTTATGAAACGGAGGGAGCTGCTTCCATTGTTACAGAAGATTTCGAAACAGCTTCTGGAGGCACCAGCTACTATTCTTTACCAACTGGGGGATACCATGCGGCGAGTGTTGTGACTGATGGCATTGCTTATTCAGGCTCTGTTGGTATGAGACTTTCTTATGGTTATGGAACGATCACCACTCCACTACTAGATGGTAACGCAGATTTCACATTCTGGACGGCGGCCACAGGTGTTGGTGAAGCACATTATACCGTAGAGAAGTCAGTGGATGGCGGGGCTTACGTGGTAGTAGCTACACCTACAGCCACATCAACTGTTTTCGGAGAACAGACAGTGACACTTACTGAAGGTGAAGGAAGTGCAGTAAGAATCCGAATCACATTCAATGATGGCATTAGCGACCAGGAGCTGGTTGTCGATGATTTCACATTTACAGAATATGTGGGTGGATCTACTATCCCACCACAGATCACACAGCTAAATCACTATCCAAACGTTACAGATGTTTCTGTTGATCTAACAGTAGATATTGGAACAGATGTTTACTACGTCATTTCTACATCAGACACCCCGCCTTCTACTTCGCAGATTAAAAGTGAGCTAGACGGAGATGGCGCTGGAGCGGTGTTTGCCGGGAACTATGGTCAGCTTACCGGATTGTCCAATCTAAATATTAATGGACTTACTTCTGGAGTTACCTATTATATCTTCTGGTACGGAGAGGAAACACAAGACACCTTAAATGTTTCGATAGTCTACAGCGATAGCTTTACGACAATAGTGCCTTCTAGCATCGACCTGAGCACTGAGCCAGTGACAACAACAGATTTGGTTGCGGGTAGTACGGATAATTTGGTGTATAAACTTAAGGTAAGTGTAGCGGATGCGCCGACCAACATTCAAGGAATCTTTTTAACACCAATTGATTCTACTGCTAACTATTCGCATACAGACTTTATACAGTTCAATTTCTATGAGTCTGTGGGCATTGATGATCTTGGCAGTGCTGCGCTCCTGGGTTCAGAAGACTTTTTCTTCAATCATCCTTCGGAAATAGCAGATGGAAACGTAGGGTTTTTGTGGAACAACACGTATAGCGCAGGTCAAGATGTCTATTTATATGTAACCGCTGACATGGCAGGTACTGTCACAGAAGGTGCTACGTTTGGCTTTGAGTTACCACTGGCCGAGACCAATTTCGGCTTTGACGGAGAGCATACCAAAACAGATGTAGGACTCTCCGCAAGTCCATCATTCACCATTAACAATGGTGTTTCTTCTGGTCCGGAAATCGTTGTGGAAGGAAACAGCGTTGAGATTCTTACCGGAGATACAACACCGGATCTTGCAGATTTTACCGATTGGGGAGATGTAACCGAGTTAGTCAATGATACAGTGGCCTACACTATATCAAATATAGGGTCAGACACATTGTTCATTAACGAAATTGGGATCAATGGCGCAAGTGCGTTTTCCATTGTTAACTATTCAAGCTATCTGGGAGATACACTACTCGCAGGAGAATCTCTAATCTTTGAAGTTGAATTCATTCCGTACTATGAAGATGTATGGACCACAGAGGTCTATGTGGATAATACAGATAGCGATGAGCCGTGGTATACCTTTGATATCAAGGCAACGGTGTTTACGGATAGCGTTGCTACTGAAGACTTTTCTTCTCTTGGACTTACCACCCATTTTAGCCAGGTTGCATTGGCCAGTGGTGACTGGTTCGTGCTTGGAGGATATGGAACAAGCACGATCGCACGATCTCCATCTGTTGCAGTTGGGTTGGATTACACCATCGATGCGGAATTAATTACTCCGGCTGTACCAGGGTTTACCCAATACAGGTTTTACTACGCTTCAGAAATGGGTGATCCGGTAGAGTTTCGTGTTCTGGAATCTGTAGATGGTGGGGCCTTCCAGCCAGTAGACTCCATGCAAATTACGAATACGACCTTTGAACCTTACATTGCTTTTGCTCCTTCAGGAACGGAAGTAGAAATTAAAGTTCAGGTGAAAAATGCGACGAGTGGCAATGATTTAATCATCGATGATTTTACGTTTACTCCAGTTGGTTCGTCCAATACTGCACCTACACTTAGTGTTAATACTGAGCTTTCAGTTGAAAATGGAGGGTCGGCAGCTATTATTTCTGACAATCTTTCCGCGATTGATAGTGAGCAAGCTGCTTCCGAATTAGTTTTCACGCTAGATGCAGCACCAAATAATGGCTACATCGACTTCAATTCTACTACACTTGAAGTTGGTAACACTTTTACTCAGGCAGATATAGATGGAAGCTTGGTTAGTTACGTTCATGATGGTTCAGCTACAACTTCTGACAGTTTCGAGTTTACGATTGCCGACGGTCAGGGAGGGATCCTATCAAGTCAATTCTTTAATATTGCTATCAATGAGGGAACCCCAGCATATAATACTTATGAAGACTTTGATACTGGTTTAAGTGGTACCGAAGTTGACACCATTCAGTTGGTTAGTGGACAATGGGTAACTCAAGGAGTTGTTTCTGCTCAATCTATTAGTACTAGTCTGGAATATGGAGCAGAGGGAGATGCCGCCTATATGAATATGGGAGCAGGCAACTATTTGGAGACTCCATACATAGAAGAAGCAAATGAGATTTCTTTCTACCACCGCGCTTACGTTGGCGATGGAGCAGGGTTCCTGTTTGATGTGTATGCGTCAAGTGATGGAGGATCAACATTCGATATCTTGGTCAGTGAATTGGTTGGTTCTGCTTCTACCACGTATGAAGAGTTTGTATTCACTTTTGACTCTTTATACTATGGGCCACTTCGTATTGTCTTCAATGCTTCAAGTAATGATGCAGGTTTGATCGACGAGTTTGCTACTGATGGATTTTTCCAGACAGAGGCGGGGCCAGAAACCACTCTTGAAGACTTTGAAAGTGTGGTTGCCGATAATTACACTGGGCAGCATGCCTTCCTTACCGGGGACTGGGAATTTACAGATGCCTATGTCACATCAGGAATGGCCTATGATGGAAGTGCACAGTCTTTGGGATTACAGTTTAGTGCGAATGGCTCAACTGTAGGTCCCGTTGCTGATGGAGGCTTTGATGTGGAGTTCTTTTACGCTGCTAATGGTCCCAATTCTACTTTCTATATTGAGACTTCTGCAGATGGAATGACCTATGAACGTTATGATACATTGACAGCTACGTCTACTGAGTTCACACCAGCAAAAGTTGAAAACGTAGGTGTGCCAGGAGATCCGCTTTATGTAAAAATCATTTCAGGTCAGACAGGAAGTACGAATAACCTCTTTATTGACAATTGGACGTTTGTCCCTTATGAAGGGACTGATGTTACCGCACCAACCATTACCGGGTCGGGAACGGTAAGTGTATCAGAAAACACGACAGGAGTAAGTACCTATGATGCAGGAGAAACGGTCACCTGGAGTTTGAGTGGAGATGATGCTAGCTTGTTTACCATAGGTACAGATGGCACACTGACTTTTACTGTAGCACCTGATTTTGAAAGTCCATCGGATGCGAATACGGACAACATTTATGATCTGGTTTTAGAAGCAACAGATAGTGTGAACAATGTGGGTACATTGGCTGTGAGCGTCACAGTGACAGACGAAAACGACAATGCACCTACTGTAGTGGATCCTGGCATTGTTACCATAACAGAACATTTGGCTTTGGGCAGTACGATTGTCGATCTTGATTTCATCGATTTAGACACTACATCCGCCTCACATATTTGGACGCTTGGAACTGGAAATACAAATGTGGATGGAGATTCATTTGACCCATTTACCATTGAAGCGACACAGGGAATAATTATAGTAAATGACGCGGATGATTTGGATTTCGAATCCAATACAACGTTCACTTTACAAGTTGGAATTGAAGATGGTGTGTCTATTACCTATACTGAGGTAACTATTCAACTTTCTGACGAAAACGACAACACGCCAGTGATTACAGATCCGGGAGTAGTTGCCATCGATGAAAACAGCGCAGTTGGAACAGAACTTGTAAGCCTGACCTTTACAGATGCAGATACGACTTCCACTACCTACAGCTGGAGTATTGTAGCTGGCAACACAGATGTCGATGCAGACAGCAACCTTCCATTTGCAATAGACAATTCAGGAGTACTAGCGATTAATGATTCCTCAGACATAGATTTTGAACTGAATGCGAGTTTCATGCTATCCATCCGATTAACCGACGGGTTGAATGCTGATACGTTGGAGATTCAGGTGGATATCAATGATGTGACAGAAGATGTTACCGCACCAACCATTACCGGTTTGGAAACGGTAAGTGTATCAGAAAACACGACAGGCATGGGCAGCTATGATGCAGGAGAGCCAGTCACGTGGACTTTGAGTGGAGATGATGCTAGCTTGTTTACCATAGGTACAGATGGCACGCTGACTTTTACTGTGGCACCAGATTTTGAAAGTCCATCGGATGCGAATACGGACAACATATATGAGCTGGTTTTAGAAGCAACAGATAGTGTGAACAATGTGGGTACATTGACTGTGAGCGTCACAGTGACAGACGAAAACGACAATACGCCAGTGATTACAGATCCGGGAGTAGTTGCTATCGATGAAAATAGTCCAGTGGGAACAGAAGTAGTCAGTCTGTCTTACAGTGATGCAGATACGACTTCCACTACCTACAGCTGGAGTATTGTAGCTGGCAACACAG
>JAMWZA010000050.1 GCA_024305105.1 Marinoscillum sp. | reverse complement strand
TGATCCAGTGTTGCCGTAATTGTAATGGATCCATCATCCTCATTGCCACTGATATTAGCAATGATCACCGAAGCTACATCGTCATTGGATATGGTGCCTAAACCAGAGTCGTCCAAAATACTGACTGTTCCGGTAGCAGTGCTCAGGTTCAACCTGAAATATTCATCACTTTCCAAAACGTCCTCTCCAGTGACTGCCACCTCTACAGTTTTGGTGGTTTCACCAGGTGCAAAGGTCAATGTGCCGGATTTGGTAGAATAATCACTACCGGCTGTGGCTGTTCCATCTTCCGTAGCATAATCTACTGTGATTGTTCCCGGAGAAGCTCTGTCGAGGTTGACTTCAAAACTCATGATCGCAGTGCCTGCGTCTCCTTCAGAGATCTGGTCATCACCCACTGTCAGCAATGGAACATCGTCATTGGTAATGGTTACCGTAGCTCCGTCACTAATATCCACACCAAGTGTGGTGCCTGTATGATTGCTTTGACTAATCACTACCGTTTCATCAAATTCAGCGTCACTATCCACTGTTGGTGTGAGTGTGAACGTCTGAAATTCTCCTGCATTACCAGCAAACGTCAGGGTGTAACCACTTACCGCGGTGTAGTCATCGTTACCTGTGGTAGCAGTTCCATCAGTTGTGCTTACTTCTACGGTAAATCCACCCTGTACGGCATGATCTAGTGTAGCAGTAACGGTTATAGCTCCATCATCTTCGTTTCCACTGATATCGGCAATGATTACAGCAGCCGCATCGTCATTGGTTATCGTTACGGTTGCTTCATCTGTAATATCAACAGGTAATGTGGTGGCAGCTAAATTGCTTAGACTGATCGTCAACGTTTCATCAGCTTCCAGTTTCGTGTCGTTATCAGGTGTCACTGTGAAGGTCTGCGTCTCGCCTGCTATACCTGTAAAGGTCAGCAGATGCGCACTAACCGCTGTATAGTCTTCATCCATAGTAGTGGCGGTACCATCGGTGGTATTAACCTCTACCGTAAACCCTCCTTCTACTCCATGATCCAGTGTTGCCGTAATTGTAATGGATCCATCATCCTCATTGCCACTGATATCGGCAATGGTTACAGAGGCTACATCGTCATCTTCATTTGTCACATTGATTGTTTGATCTACTACGTCATCAAATGCATCATCACTGTTAGCAGCGTCTACGCCAATGGTAATAGTGGAATATTTACTACCGTCGACCAGATCATCATCCACTCCACTAATTGTTATGGTCTGTGGCGCATTCCAGTTAGAAGGCGTGAAAGATAGTATTGATGTATTATGAGATACTTCTCCGTCATCACTACCTGAAATGACGATTTGAACATTGCTTGATGGCTCAGTTGTCAATACGACTGTAAAATGATCAGTACTTCCTGTCTCACTAACCGCAGTGGAAGAACCATCTTCTGCAACAAGAATGCCTGCTGTATTGGTAAAGCTGATAGCTACATCATCACTGCTAGTTGAGCAGACTCCATTACTTATGGTCCACCTCAATGTATAGGTCACATCTGCCTCTCCAGAGAAGGCCGTTGTGGGACTATTGGGGTCATTTAGTATACCGTTCCCATTGCCAGCTACTATACTCCATGTGCCTGTTTCGTTTAGTCCTGTGGAAGCATTACCCTGCATTGTAGTGTTAAAGATCGCTCCCTGGATGTCTTGATCAGGGCCAGCATTCGCTGAGGTCAGACCGTAAAAAGTAATTTTAACCTCATCCTGGCTATTTGTAGCCATACCATCACCAATGGTCCAGCGCAACGTGTAGGTCACTCCCACAGAGCCACTAAAATCGGAGTTAATACTTGTGGGATCTGTAATTGATCCTCCTGCGCCTGATAAGATGCTCCAGGTACCTGATTCACCTAACCCTGCATCCGCATTGTTACCGAGAAGCGTTGTACTGGTACCGCAAACATTCTGATCCGTACCTGCATTGGCAATGGTAATTTCATCATCATTAATCATAGAAGTGACCTCCTGGATGCCGTCTTCTATGCCATTGCTTACACTCAGTATCTCCACAATGACCGACTCAGCTAATTCATTATTGGCGTCATCTATTGCAGTAAGTGATACACTTCCAGTAGTTTCACCAGCTACGATCTCTACTATGGTGCTGGAAAGTGTAACGTCGGTATCTAAAGTCGCCGTGCTTGAGGGCTTGATACCCAGGGTGACGGTAACATTAGATGCATACGCTTTAGAAAGGGTAATATTTATCGTATTAGAGCCCTCTTTTTCAGCAAAGGCTGTTTCCAATTGACTCAGTGTTACATTAGGAACATTAAGGCCTCCATCTATTATGGTCCAGCCAAAATCATCAATGATTTTCTGACGAGCAGTTTCTGCTGTTCCGGGACTGTATTGGCTCTTTCCAGCATTTAGAGTTACTCCACTTTGCAGCGTAAGTGCTGACCAGGCAGTAAGGGTCGCATCATAGTTTGCAGACGACAAGGTTTCATTTTTAAACATGTCTGTCATATTCATAACACCAGATACATCCCAACCATCAAACTTCTGATTGATGGCAGTAGCTTCAAACATCCGTGACATATCAGTGACCTGACTAACATTCCAGTTATTCAAATTCTGATTAAATGAGCCTGCTGCCAGGAACATTGCTCGCATATTCGTGACATTTTGAGTGTTCCAGTTGCTCAGGTCATAATTAAAATTGCTGACTCCAAAGAACATATTCATCATGCTTTCTACCTTACTTACATTCCATCCTCCTATGTTCTGATTAAATGAACTTGCACCAAAAAACATTTGAGACATTGATGTACTATTCTCAGTATTCCATCCAGAGATATCCTGATTAAATTTTGACGCCTGAGCAAACATGCTGGTCATATTTGTCACCTTACTGACCTCCCAATCAGAAATGTTACCATTAAAATCAATTGCTCCCCAAAACATAGCTGCAGTGCTTTCAACTGTACTCACATCCCATCCATTAAGGCCCTGATTAAAAGAAACGGCATCTCTAAACATATTTGTTAGGTCTGTCACATTGGAAGGGATATTATCTGGAACCGAGATAAGGTTTGAAGCTGCTCTGGCTCCTCCTGATAGATTAGTAATCCCCAGATTACCAAAATGGGCAATTTCAACCAGTTGATCATTGTTAATGGACGGGACATGGTTAGCTCCGTACCCAAAATGATCCAGGCTACCGAAGACTTTAACCGTGTAGGTGCTATCAACGGCGTAGATGTGGTTTTTAATTCCTGTTGAATTATATGTATCCGAAGAGCCGTCGCCCCAGTCTACCGTCACATTCACCGAACCTGAGGTGCCGAGCGGTAACTCGATCCCTGTATCCGAGGTAAGTGTTGTGTTATAAATCAGAGTTAGCGGAGTTTGATAGGTGACTGCATATTGCATTGCCGCTGTATTACCATTTCCAGCATGATCTCCAACTTTTGACCCGTCAATATCGACTGTAATAACTCCTTCTGTTGTAGGGGTAAGATTGACCGTGTAAATCATGTTATCTGAGGTGGAAAAATCATTAAGTGTCCCACCAGAAACGGTAATATCAGTTATAATAAAGTCATTAACTTCTTCACTAAACGTGATAGTCAATGGAATTGGTGTCGCCTCAGTATAACCGCTTTCAATGCTGGTAATGGTGACTGCAGGCGCACTCCCATCGTAACTTATACTGAATCGAGGAGCAGCTTCATTGTTATTTCCAGCATTATCTTTTGCTTTTGAAGCATCGATATCAACCGTGATAGTCCCACCCGCAGTTGGTAGGAGATCTGCGGAGTAAATTATGTTATCAGAGGTATTGAAATTATTGAGTGTGCCACCAGTAACGTCAATATCACCAAGGACAAAGTCATTGACTTCTTCACTAAAAGTGATCGACAAAGGAATAGAAGAAGCGTTAGTAGGACTGCTTTTGGTGCTGGTTATGGTAACTGCCGGAGGGGTCACATCCGGATTATAAACCTCTGCAACAAAGTTGAAATCATCCACCCCTACATAGCTAATGCTTCCTGAAGTTTCGAATTCCAGCTCATCGATGGCAAAACCAGCATATTCGTCCATTTCAATAAAAGTGAATCCTTCATTTGTATTCTGGTCATTATTCAAATCAGTTGACAAAATAGTCTTCGTAAACTGCGTCGTGCTATTGTTCTTACCACGAATTGTGATAGTGCCATTCGTACCATTCATGTTACAATCTTCAGACGGGAAAAGCCAAAAACTTTTTGAATAGAACTCCTGATCGTTCGAAATAAGGAAGCTGGCCTGAAGAGTAGAAGCACTGCTGCAATTGCCAAAATTATCAATGAGAAAATCACTAGCTCCGATTCCAAAACCGGCATATTCAGTAACTGTGAACGTGGAAGAAGGAAAGGAAAAAGTCTGATTCGTAGTAGCGTTGGTAAATGACGCATCAGCGTTGGTAAACGCTTCAAACCCTTCGGTGGTGACGGTAGCTGATGCCGGAAATACACCGATCAGGATCTCTGCAGGTCCAACTGAAACTGTTCCGTCATTTGAACTGATAGCGATGGTGTGCTGACCCACGGTAGATGCTGGATCAAAAACAGCTCCTTCAAGAGCGCTGTTAATAGTGCTAACTGACCCACTAAGTGTAAGTTCTGAAGTGCCATCTCCGGTCACTGACAAACCGGTAGTAGATGATAAAGTAAAGTTACCACTACCGGTTGTTGAAATGGTTACTGACTGATCATCACCATCTGTATCAGCTATGGTAATTGCATTACTGCCCGCAGTATTGAAGGTGACAGCCGTTGTGTTATTTGTCGAAAGTTTATTGTCCTGAAGCGTGATCGTTGGGGCTGAATTGGTTCCTGTTCCCTTAATAGCAAACGAGTAAGGGGTTTCGTCGGTGTCATTGCTACCGATATACACTGTAGCGGATCGCTCCCCAATAACCGAAGGATTGAACTCAATCGAAAATGCAATTGTATTCCCTGAGGCGATGGAAGAAGAACCGGGAGTGTTGCTGATGGTGAAATCGCTTGCATGAGTTCCTCCTACTGATATATTGCCACGGCCATTATAATCTGCCAAATTCAAGTCGGCTGAACCGGTATTTTCTATAGTAAATATTCTGGATACCGTACCACTTCCAGTGGAAACAGAACCAAAATCAGTGTGGTCTGTGGTGGTGGCTGTACCGTCTCCGTTGGTTATTGAAACGCCGTTTCCTTTTATATTGATATCCGGAGTGGGTGTACTTGTTGTAAAACTCTCTTCAGCACCATAGCTCGTTCCTTCTGAGTTGATGGCATAAGCGCGCACGTAATAAGTTGTGCTGGCAGAAAGACTTGAAATAGATTGAGAAAAAATACCTGTTCCAGTTCCTATTTGCACTTTGACATCAGAGATTGTTGGTGTTCCAGTGCTATTGTACACCACTCCACGATCTGTAACAGTACCCAATCCGGCACTCGTTACCTCTCCTCCCATGCTGGCTGATGTAGCATCAAAGGTTGAAATAACCGTGGTTGCTACTGTTGGTGTACCTGGTAATTCGTATGGAACTACCAGGGTCGTAGCATAACCAGGATTGGATACAAAAACTTCAGTACTCGTTCCGTTTATGTTTCCGCGGTATATTTTGTAATTGGTCTGATCAAACCAATATACTTTAGAATTTATGACATCAACTGTAACTCCGATGGGGTCCGTAGCGCTGATTACGTCTGCTCTTTCGGTACCGTCTGATTTGATCCTTTCAATTTTACTGGCTTCATTATTAGGCCAGTACAAATAACCATTCGCCTGATCAAAACAAATCGTTGTTGCATATCCCGGGTTTGAAATAAATACTTCAGTTCCTGAACCATCAACATTGCCTCGATAAATCTTATAATTGGTTTGATCAAACCAGTATACTTTAGAACCGGTTACATCAACAGTAATTCCGATCGGATCTGTAGCACTTATAATGTCTTTTCTCCCAGTGCCGTCTAGATTAATTCGTTCTATTTTGGAGGCTCCATTATTTGGCCAATAGAGATATCCATTTTTTTGGTCAATGAATATGGTTGTGGCATAACCTGGATCAGTGACGAACACTTCAATTCCGCTTCCATCCAAATTTGCGCGATGGATTTTGCCAGTACTCTGATCATACCAATACGCTTTTTCATTTGTCAAATCAATATCAATCGCCACTAAATCCAGTACACTACCACTTAATATGTCCTGACGGTCTGTACCAGCAATAGAAATTCCCTCAAGTTTTTTTCCTTCATTATTTGGCCAGTAAAGTGATTGAGTGGGCACCAGAGTAGGTGTACTCGTCGTAAAGCTCTCTTCACTACCATAGCTCGTGCCTTCAGAGTTAATGGCATAAGCACGAACATAATAAGTGGTTCCGCTTGAGAGACCTGTAACGGACTGAGAAAAAGAACCTGTTCCAGTTCCTATTTGCGCTTTGGTATCCGAAGTGTTTGGTGTTCCGGTAGTATTGTATACTACTCCTCTTTCTGTAATAGTAGCCCCTCCATCATCGGTTACATTACCACCCATGGTGGCTGATGCAGCATCGAAGGTGGATATGGCTGTAGTAGAGACTTCTGGGATGTCTGGGCCCGAGGCTAGAGGTAAAAAAATGAAGTTATCAAATTTATCTTCAATAAACCCATAGTCCCCTGAAGTAATATGTATCTTATCCACCTCATCAAATAAGGGATCATTTAATGAGATATTGCCACTTAAAGAGGATGATTGAATACCTGTTGACACCCCGTCTTTAAATCCCTCAATGTTCAAGAGATTTTGATATGTTGCACTGTAGTAAAACGAGATAAAGTCTATCTCACTACCATCAACTGTTTCCAGAATTATAGTTGTATAATCAAACTCCCAACCATCAGCCATCAGGGCATATGTTCCTCCCTCGCCATCTGAGGATTCGAACCAATCCATCGTAGGATATGTGATTTTGAAGTTATCCTTCACATATACTTTCGACCCATAATTTGTCCAATCTACAAATCCATCATCCTCAAAATCAATAATGATCGAACCAGTTGGGGGCGGTGCTGATACGGATACGGCAAAAGATCCCTCAATGTAATCGCCTTCACTATCTGTTGCACGAACTGTAATTGAACCGGTACCTATACCAGATTCTCCAAAATCGATAATCAGTTGATTGCTACCATTTATTGAAGCAGTGTAAAACGAAGCATCGGTTGATTGTTTTGTGTAAATCAGCCCAGCCGCTCCATCCTGATCATCATCAAAATAAGTTTCCAAATTGATGACCGTATTTACCGCTCCCTCATAGACGCTTACATCAGGAATGGTGGAACCGGTAGGTGGCGACACACAATCACCACCAACATTGGGCAAGAAACATCCATACGATGCCTGCCACGCTCCGCAAGGTAGTTTGGTTGTATTGGTCGTATTGAAATGTGTTACATTTTCAATGCCCTGCCAGTTTTTAGTTTTGAGTTCCCACCGACTACCAGACCAGACAATACGACTATTACTGTTTTTTAAGTACTGTGGCTTTCCATTCACACTGCCAGATACGTTATAGGTACCTGCCTGGGGGTTGCTTATACAATTATCATGTGCAAAATTTAAACTAATACTCCCTTGACCAAATGATGGAAATGAAGCGAATAGCGGGATGGACAATACCAGTATAAATACTGTTTTGATCCAATAACTGCGTATTGATCTCGTTAAATTATGCAAGCCGTCTCCATTCATGTCATCTGTAATGAGATTTAATTGAGGTGTTTGGTTCATTACATTTCTTGATGTCCTCTCAAAAAATATGGGCCTCTGAGCTGTCTGATTCATGCTGATAAGTTTATCTTAGAATTGACTACAAATCTATTTTGCACTTTTCTATTATTACTGCGAAATACACTGGTAATTAAAATTAGGTTTACTACCTATTCTCATGCGTGTTTCTCCCGGAATAAAGGCTTTAAAATTGATTAAAAGGCATTATTTATTGCCCACATATTTTCTAACAGAAATAAGCGCATCAACTAATTAATTGTACTTTACAAATAAATTAACACACAGACGAATGCAGGGTTTTACCCGATAAACAATGCGAATACAAGGTTGGTTGACGAGTATATATCGACGAACTGAACTGCCTTGGTACTATGTGGAGCTCAGATTTCTAAATAAAATAGAGCGTGAAAATGATGTTGGCAAGGTGTGTTTTCTTTTATCTAAAAACATGGAAGGGATGAGCTTCGCGGGTTATCAAGTCGGTCAACTAATAAGGCATACTCCTTTCTTGGTAGTTTTGTCTAAACTCGATCAGAATTTGTGATTATCTACCTGTCTTCGACTGTATGCAAATAAACAATAAGGGCAATCATTGTTTTTTTTTAGTGTAGAGGTAGTTTTCCTTTAAAAATCTGACAAACATTGAGAAATGAAGATTAAGAATAAAATCAAAATACCGAAACTGGTTGCTAATTTCGACAACAAAGAAAAAGTCATTCTGAGGGATTACTTGGCGCTTGAGAGAACAACGATGGCTAATATAAGAACCCTTTATTCCGTAATACGAACCTCTATTTACCTTGTTCTGGCCGGAATAGCATTCATTTCACTTGAAGATTTTAAGAATCTGAGTTGGGTAGGTTATCTATTATTTGGAACAAGCATTGTTCTCGTCGTTTTTGGTTTGGTTCGGTATGTTGAGCTCAAAAGAAAGTTGAAAAAGTTCTATGTACCGAAAGAGGAAGTAGCGGATTAAATCAAAGGGTGTAGAAAGCTGGTATCAGCAATGAAGCTAATATCCAGAAAATTATTTTAAGAGGAAACCCTACTTTAATAAAGTCTGCATACCTATAAGTACCTGCACTGTACACCATGGTGTTGGTTTGATAACTTACCGGGGTCATAAAACTAGAACTACATGCAAAGGCCAGGGTTAATAGTAATGGAGTAAGGTTTATATCCACATCAGCGGTCAGCTCAATGATCAGAGGTGTTAAAAGTGCAGCGGTAGCATTGTTAGAGATGATTTCGGTTAAAACTGAAGCAATCGCATATAAGACTGCTACAACGATTACGGGATGATACGCTTGTCCAACCTCTTCTTTGAAAAAGTCTCCGATCATGGAGGTCAAACCACTGGCGCTCATTGCTGCACCGAGGCTGAGTGTTCCCGCTAGCAGAAAGATCACTTTCCAATCAATAGCTTGATAGGCTTCAGGCATAGTAATCACCCGTGTAATCGTAAGTACAACTATTCCTCCAAGAGCACCAATCATAATGGGCACTAAATCAAATGAAGCCAATAAGATGACAGTAAACAAAGTAGTGAGTACGATGGCCAGCTTTTGACGGTTAATGTGTTGGATGGATTGTGAACTCATTGATAAAAAAGGAGCTTGCTGAGCGTCTTCCTGATGTCCGATCAACTCACTCCCTTTTTGGTTGGTTTCGATGAGAATAACATCTCCAGACTGAAGACGCACATTTTCAAGATCAATGAATTTCTCCTTGCCTCTTTGACGGATAGCCAACACTCCGGCATTGTACTTCTTCAGGAAGTCAATTTCATTAAGACTCTTACCTTCCAATAGGGAGTTGGCAGGAATGACTATTTCCATTAATTCTGTTTGCTCTTCAGGAAACTGCTTTTCATAACCATATTCCCGTATGGTTATTTCTTCATTTTTAAGAAGTTCCTGAATGACCTTCAGGTTTCCTTTTATCAATAAGATATCACCTTCATGCAACTCTGTATCCAAATTGGGGTCTTCAAATTTTTCTTCCTCAGTTTTGAGTAGTAATACCTCTTCATCTTTAAAAATTCCTCTGATGGTTTTTTCATCTTCACGCACTTTAGCAATCACTATTTCACACAAAAAATTATTGATACTCTCGGCTCGCTCATTTTCGTTATCATTCATTCTATTCGGGATGAATTTCCGGCCAAAAAACATCATATAGAGCGTTCCCGAAACAAAAAAGACGATACCCAGTGGTGCCAAGGTGAACATCTCAAATCCTTGTACGCCATGATCCTGAGCGATTCCGCTTACTAATAAATTGGTAGAAGTACCGATCAGTGTGCAGGTACCTCCAAAAATGGCTCCATAAGACAGTGGAATGAGGTATTTAGCCGGTGCCTTGTTGCTATCTCTGGCAGCTTTGGATATGACAGGAATAAATGTGGCTACTACGGGTGTGTTATTAATGAACGCTGAAATAACCCCTACAATGGCAGAAAGAGTAGCCACTCCAGTGCTATACCCTTTACTGAGAATAGTTGAAAACAAAGTCGCTATTTTACCAATTACGCCGGTCTTAATGAGTGCATCGCTCAAAACAAACATGGCTGCAACGGTCAGCGTTGCTGTATTCGCAAAACCTTTCACTGCCTTTTCTGCTGAGAGCACATCAGTGATGACTAAAACCACCATGATACCTACAGCGATTACATCCACACCAATTCTGGAGGTTGCAAAAAGCACTAAAGCCAAAATGGTAACAACAATGGTTATGATGATTTCATATATCATGTGGAGTGATTCGATTTTTTAGTTCGATTGTCTACTCAACACAATAAGTTTGTGTCAAAAAAGTTCATCGTTGGCACTGCCGCTGTATAAAGTAACTTTACAGTATACAAAGTTTATTTGTGTTCTTTTGAAATTATCAATTACCAGATCAATTTAAGTAATGAGGATTAATTAGGACCAAACGCCAAATAAAACTAGTTGTCTAACACTTGCAGTAATTCATCCATTGATTCCTTCATTTCATTGTATCCTATTTCAAACAGTTGCTCGGAGTGCTTAAAATCAAAAAGTGCATAATTAAGTGTTTCTTTAACCATCATCATGTAATCGCACTTCTCACTGTTTCTTCTCACACTGCTCCAGGCGATTATTTCAAAACATCTCCTGCCAATTTCTTTAATACCTTGTATTTCGTCCAATCGTTGGTGATGGTTGGCATTGACTCCAATGACGAAATCACAGCTTTCTGTTAATGGTTCCACAAGCAGGTTGTTGATCAAACCGCCATCGACATAAAGGTCCTTTCCTATTTTTACAGGCTTAATTAATAAAGGTACCGCTGAGGATGCCGCTGCAATTTTTGAGACATCTCCTTCTTGAAAAATTTCAAACTCGCCACTATTAAGGTTGGTAGCTCCAATAGAGAGTCTCGTTTTCATTTCTGAGAAACTATTGTGGGTCACATGCTCTTTGATGGTTTTTTGGAAATAATCAGTGTCTACCAGACCAACGTTGATTCCCTGAAAACTAAAAAGCTCAAAAAGCGAGTTGATTTTAAATATTTCAAGAATTTCTTTAGGCGAGTTGCCTCCGCAGTACAAGGCTCCAATGATTGCGCCAGCACTCACACCCGTGACATGATGCGGTACGATATCTGCTTCTTCCAGTGCGTGTAGTACTCCTGCATGGGCTGACCCCAGTGCCCCACCTCCAGATAGAGCAATTCCAATTTTCATATCGAATTATTAATAAACGTTCAAAATATGAATGGAATTTACCAAAATTTAATCAGCTAGAAACGGTCTTCGTAAATAGATAGCCTGAAGTTCAAGTATCTATATAAGCACAATGACCTCAAACACATAAAAAGAGGGATGTCGGTCAGACAATCCCTCTTTTTTTAAGCAAAACAACGTTAAAACGTAATCTTAATGGTAGGTGCTAGATTATCCCGATACATATCGAGCAGAATGTTTGGAAGTTGATTATTAGTAAGGTCTATTTCCTTGATTCTTTTCATGCTAAACAGCTCATCTGGTAATTCCCTAATCATATTGTCTCCTAAATAGAGATACTCCAGCTCTTCTAGCTCTCTAATGGATGCAGGAATATTACTAAAATGATCCCCTTCCAGATGTAACTCTCGTAGGTTTGGCAGTTGACTTAAAAGTGGAATATTTCGCTCTAAGTCAAACGCATCGTCACGATCAACATACAACACTTTCAGTTTTTTGAGGTAAACAATCTCTGGTGGCAATTGGGAGATCTGGTTTTCAGACAACTCCAAAAACTCAAGGTTGCTCAATGACCCTATGGATGAAGGGAGTTCCTCAAATCGACCACCACTTATGTCCAGAACCTTCAGTAATGGCAAATCACTGAGTAATTCTATGTCATTGGATAAGCTGAGAGAAGTGTTGTATCCAATGTATAGGTTTCTTAAACTCTTTACATTGGCAATCTCTTTTGGTAGTCCTGCAAGCTTATTCCCAGTAAGGTCAAGATAGAAAAGCTTACCTAGCTGATCAATTTCTGATGGTAAAGCATCTATCTTATTTTGACTAAGATCGAGGTATTTAAGGTTAGGAAAGCTAAGAATCTCCTGAGGAAATTCCTCCAATCCAAGACCACTTAGCGTTAACCATTCTACTTTGTCCGCATTCCTCAGGGCTTCTTCAAGGTTTTGATAATTGATCGCACTTGTTTGCGCCATTAAAGTCGCAGATATCAGCGTACATGTTATTATAATTATGATCGTTTTCATTGCTTCAGTATGTTAGGTTGGGTGAATTCATTTCGAACCCAATGTTTGAGTTTACTTTTTTCTTCATTTGAAAGCCATATAAGGCTTTTTCGGTACTCTTTTCTAAAGAGACCCTGGTCAAATGAAACGGCTTCTAAGATTGTTTTACAATAGTTGAGCATTGAAGTTTTCGTCTTCATAAAACATTTAATTGAGAGTTTAGAGTCAATTTCACCTACAATAAAAATGACCTAATCTTAAATCAAGAAGCAACAATGACGAAGGAATATGGGACTTTCGTGCTTTTGTAATCGAACTGTTGATTACAGTAGCCTTTAGCAAATAACAAAATTCTACCCACAAAGTGTGATGTGGAAGAATTCTCTGTGTAAGACCTTTTGAAGACTGAGCAATACCTTCCCAGACTTACGAGTTTTGGTTCTACGACCTCTTCAGCTTGCTTGGTGTTAGTGCTTTTATACTCAACCTTCACCAACTCTCCATGTGTAGTACAGAGACTTAGTAGTAGTGCAAAGAATATGTAGAGCATTTTATTCATTGCTATTATCAACGAACTCCAGCAGTTTATGTCTAAATAAAAGACATAAATAAACATTTATATTTTTTATGAATTACATATATTATAGTTATACATAGTGCTTTGGAACAGTTTACCTCAGGATTAATCAATCAAGTTTCCAAAGAAGAATGCATTAAGAAACAACTTATTCGTACCATACCACATCCCCCGGAAGTTTGGATTATCACCAAACAAAATCACATTTCCACGACCCAGACTACTCACTTTTAGCGAAGCTGTACCTCCAATTTTCTCTAGATTTTCATGACTTACATATCCTCCCAATAAAGGATTTTCAGTGTATTGTACCACGGTACTAAACGCATTGTCACTTGGAGTCATGAAATGATCGTGATTGCGATAAACTGGAAGGTCTCTACGTGTGTACCCAAATCCGAGTGGATGGCTAATGTCCAGATCCGTCTGATACATGGACCCTCCGATTGCAGTAGCTCCGCGCACGTCTCTTGCCGTTACATAATCTAGTCGTTCTGTGGTTTCAGCTTTTGGAGTCTCCTTCTCTTCATTGGTTTTGATCAAGCCGCTGCTAATTGCCCATTCGGTAGCACGTCTGATTGTAATCAACGTTCCTCCATTGCGTATCCATTGTTTAACACCTTCAAGGGTTTCCTCTCCGAGGCTATTGTAATTTCCAGAAACGAGCACAAGCGTGTTGTAATTACCTTGACCTATCGCTCGTCTCAGATCATCTGATTGAATTTTGGTAATGGGCATGCCTACCTTTTCATCCAGTAAATGCCAAACCTCTCCAGCCTCATAGCTACTGGTTCCGTCACCAATAACCATTAGCGCTTTTGGACCTCTGATGGTTTCAAAATTCCCAGAGCCCAGATCAATCCCCTTAGTGCTGTATCCCGTTTTCGTTGCGTAAGCTTGTATACCTGCCAGCTTCGTAGCCTCATTAACAATTTGGTTGACTTCCTCAGCAGTTACTTCTTGTCGTCCCACAGGAATGAGCAATGTACCATACCCAAAATCCATTGGTCCATCATGTGTATCAATACTGAAAGTTTTGAATGCTGTATTTACATACAACCCATTAGTTAATAGGTAGTTAAGTGCTTTTGGCGCATAATATTCATTCCATTCGATCAGGTAAGCATAATCGCTATGAGGCACCGCTTTATATTGAGAAACCAAATCTGCTCTTGTCAATTCGTTTCCTACTGGAGGTTTACCCGAATAGCGTCCATAAGGCATGTTGTAACTCAATGCAGCAGTCCAGGCCGAAGCATCGTAAAAAATGCTATCATAAAAATTGGTCACTTTCTCAAACATCGTTCGGACCATCCGGTACTGCAGTTGATCATTCGGAACGTAAAATGCTTTGCTTTTAAGGTATTGAGTGCCATTCACGCTCACATCCTGATCAAGGGCATACGTTTTGATTCTGTGCCTTAACAAAAGATCAACAAACGCTTGATTTCGACCATCATCTGCTTGATCTCCAAACACCCAGCCACCTCCTGCTTGTTGGCCTTCTCTTTTAGCAGAGCTGAAATAATTGCTCATGTGATCCAGTAAAGTAGACTTCTCACCCACAGCAGCATTCACTGTAGCTATTGAGCTCGTTAGATGGTTCTTTATTGTAAAAGAAAAGGACACTTTACCCATTCGCGAGTCCTGGAGGTGCCCACGGGAGCTTGCTTGTTCGAAAACAAGACCCAAACCACCATGGATGTCGGGATACGTGGAGCCATAACCTGGATAGCTGTTATCAAAAACCTCTTTGGTAAAATACAACGAGCCAATGCCATCCAGTGCTTTGTGAAAATACTGCGCAAACAAATTATTCAGTCCATCATAGTTCTCACGAGGTACTACTGGGTTCTCAGATCCATACGGTTTTGTAGGCTCAAAAAAGTAAGTGGAATTGGTACCCATTTCGTGAAAATCCGTCACCACATTAGGGTACCACTGATGGTAATAGTCGATACGGGCTTTCGACTCTACATGTGCTAGCGGCAGCCAATCTCTGTTCAGGTCATACCAGTAATGGTTGGTACGTCCTCTGGGCCACTGTTCGTTGTGTTCAGCATCCATCGGGTCAGATACCAGCGGATCACCTTTATAGCTGTTGACCCAGGTGGTGTGACGATCACGACCATCAGGGTTGAACGTTGGATCGATTAATAAAACGGCTTCTTCCAACGCCTTGGTTACCTCATTATGAAGTCCGGCAACATAATAATAGGCTGTAAGCATCGCAGCTTCGGAACTTGATGGTTCGTTTCCATGGACATTGTATCCCAGCATGACGATCGGTTTTTGATCCGCTAACGCATCATTGCCAGGAATGGCGTCTACGAGTTTTAGATGTGCCTTGCGAATGCCCTCAAGGTTGGTGTGATTTTCTGGACTAGTCACCTTCAATACAACTAATAATCTGTTTTCATATGTCTTACCAATAGTGTCCAGTACGGCTCGATCAGATTTTCGTGCCAATTCCCGCATATAGCCAACGATCGCGTCATGGCGTGTGTGCATTGACCCAATGGGATATCCCAAATACGCTTCAGGCGTTGGAATGCGCTCGTCAAACCGAGCTTCTGGAGAATAGAAGTAATCCGTTTGACTTTGAACTTGCGTCGTGATAAACAATGATAATGCAACGAGCAGGTAGTGAGTTTTCATGAAGTTGTATTGTAATGGTATATGTGATTTACGAGTCTGTGCTTATTTCCTTCTACCCTTTGTGTAAGGAGCTCCAATGGATTCAAGCGCAGCTTCGAAGGATTCAAGATCGTTGAGGTATGTTTCCATTTTCCCTTTAAATACCTCAAACTCATCTATGCCGGTTTTTAGGTTGTTTTTAAATGTTTCTGTAGGAAGCTGAGTCGTGCCCCAGTGCCCATAAGCAACAATACCTACCTTACCCCGAATCCCAGGCAACCGGGATTCATCAAGGGATCCCTTGGCTGGATCTCCATAAAGTTCATACTGTAAATCAGCCAACTGTTGATCAAGTGTGCTCCAGGTTTGAAAATGTTCTGCAGATACTTTTGGTGTTTGTTTTAAAGCGGCTCGGATGAATTTTAGTCGTTCACCGGCTTCACCCAAACGCTGTCCAGCACTTGATATTTCCAGCATCACGTCACTGGTCATTTGCTGAAAAGCAGCGATCACCTCAAAATCTGTTTGTTCCAATGCAGGTATTGGTTTTATCGTAAATGATTGTGGTTCACCTTGTGCGATCAATTCCCCATTGTTTTCGATAAACAAGGTTGCACTATACACTCCAGGAGCAACAAGTGGCCCTTCTGCATCACCAGCCCATGGAGGCTGAAACGCCGGTTTAGACAATTCGATTGGGTCAGGTGCCGGTCGCTTTAAATCCCAGGTCACGCGTTGAAAACCTTTTTTGTTAATCGCTTCAATCCACCGAACAGTGTTGCCTTCTGCATCTTTAATGTGCAACAAGGCTTGAGGGTCACTCTCCTTTCTTTCAGCGTTTAGCTCCTCCCATCCCGGAAATGGTACATTCCCCTTAGACTTTTTAATAGCTTTTTCCCGCTCTTCACGAAGATCGTTCCTGTTTTTTGCGACTTCAGGTAAATAGTAACTGATTACTGCACCAAATGCAGGATTAGGACCCACATAATGTGCGGAGCCCTGGCTCGGCATTCCTTTGGCTTGCATCGGTATGGTTGGAACATACCACCAAGCATCACGAACAGGAAATAATGTGCTTGCAGTACTCGTCACTGCTTCCTTTATATTTCTTAGAGGGGTATAATCGTCCAAAACAAAGAACCCTCTTCCAAAACTTGCTCCGACCAGGTCATTATCTCGCTGGTGGATTGCAATGTCTCTAAATGGAATCGTTGGACCTTCTAGTTTCATCCAACTGGTACCTTTATTATACGAAAAGTAAATCCCAAATTCTGTTCCGATAAACAGTAAGTTAGCATCTTCATGATCTTGCTTGATGGACCAAACAATGGTCCCTTTTGGAAGATCGCCAACAATCGCCTGCCAGCTACTACCTTTATTGGTGCTCATAAAGATATATGGAGCGTAATCGCCTAGTTTGTGTGCATCTACCACAGCAAAGACGGTATTTGGGTCATGCTGAGAAGCCTCAATATCATTGATAAAGGATCTGGAAGGAATTTTTATATCACTTTTACTCCAGCTAGTTCCACCATTCTCACTGACATGTATCAGGCCATCATCAGAGCCAGTGTACAATAATCCCTCTTGCAATGGTGACTCGGCTATAGTGGTGAGAGTGGCATACTTCGACATGGCGCCATTGTCATACAGGTCATCTACGCTCCAGACACGATCCATTAGCGACAACTCATAGCGATTGGTATTGGTAGTCAGATCTTTACTAATCGCTTCCCACTTATCTCCACGGTTATCACTTTTCCAGAGTCTCTGCGAGCCAAAATAAATACGTTCGTTGTTGTGTGGACTTACCAGAATGGGGCTGTCCCAGTTCCATCGCTCAGGTTCTTCTGCATTCACTGGATTTGGTTTGATCCCTATTGTTTCCCCCGTTTTGATGTTTAAGCGCACCAGGCTCCCCTGCTGCCACATCATGTAGGCTGTGTTATTGTCTTTCCAGTCATAAGTAGACCCATACCCATCTGCGCCGAGTGGCACATACCAATCGCGATTTCGAACACCTTCCACATTGGTGGTTCGGGATGGCCCAATGAGTGTTCCCAGATCTTGTGCTCCACCCACAATGTTGTAAAAGGGCTCAGAGTTGTCCAGTCCCAATTTGTAAAACTGTGAGATGGGCAGGTTGGCGAAATGTTTCCATGTATCACCGTGATCAAATGACTCATAAAGCCCGCCATCCGTACCAGCTATCAGGTGCTGACCATCTGATGGATCAATCCAAAGCGCGTGGTTATCACTATGCTTAGTCCGTCCATTGGTCAGGTAATCGAAAGTATTGCCGCCATCAGTTGTGACGTGAAGAAAAACGTCCATTTGGTAGACCAAGTCAGGATTATCTGGTGAAGCCTCAATTTCCTGATAGTAGTGCGGTCCGGTTCCTCCGGAGATGTAGCTATTTCGTTTTTCCCAACTTTCTCCTTTATTTGTAGATCGGTAAAATCCTTTTTCTTTCTGATTGGCTTCTATTGTCGCATAAACCAGATTCGGGTCAGCTGGTGTTACAGCAAGGCCAATCTTTCCCATATCTCCACCAGGTAAGCCCTGTGTTACTTGACGCCAGGTACTTCCATTGTCGGTTGATTTATAGATTCCACTGTTTGGACCTCCGGCCATTAGCGCCCAGGTTCTCCGAAAACGCTGGTAGGTAGCAGCATAGACCACATCGGGATTGGATGGGTCGAACTCGATATCCGTAACACCAGTGTATTGATCCACTGTGAGCACAGCATTCCAGGATTTACCTCCGTTTACTGATTTGTACAACCCTCGCTCACCACCGCCAGACCAAAGTGGGCCTTCAGCAGCTACCAGTATCACATCGCTATTTCGCGGATCAATTAAAATCTTACCGATGTGCTCGGATTGGCTGAGGCCCATATTTCGCCAGGTCTTCCCACCGTCCAAACTCTTGTAGACTCCATCACCCCAGCCTACATGTCGACCGCTCACATTTTCTCCTGTCCCTACCCAAATCACATTGGGGTTGTTAGGGTCTATTGATACCGTACCTATAGAGTACGACTTTTCATTATCAAAAACAGGCTGCCAGGTAGTTCCTCTATTGGTTGTTTTCCAAAGATTTCCAGAACCCACGGCAACATACCAAACGCTGGGTTGATCTGGGTGAATGGCGATATCTGCTATCCGACCGCCCATTAGCGCAGGACCGATTTCACGTAATTGCAGATTCGCCACTACACCTTCAATTTTTGAATTGGTCGATTGAGCATCGATTGAATGAATAAAAACACTTAGGCTTAAACAGCAAATGGCTGTTTTAAAGAAGTTGACCATGACTTACTGATTAATATTTAAGGGTAAGTTTAAATCTACTACTTTACGCGTCTACATTAAAAATATCAATGCACTCAAGTGAATTTTTTACATTAATGGTAAGGTGGTGAATATCTTTGCTTATTATCACTTCAATTCGACCAATTCAATCGTTAGTTTTTAGTTGCTCAACCGGAATGTAATTGGCAATATCATTCGCACTTTTACGGCTCTTCCTCGTTGCTTTCCAGGAATCCACTTTGGCGCATTTTCTAAGACCAGTTCAGCTTCCTCATCACACCCTGCTCCTATTCCGCGCACAGCATTTACCTCTGTTATGCTACCGTCCTTGTCGATGATGAACTGCACATATACGCGGCCCTCTATTCCCATTCTCCTCGCTGCAGAAGGATAATCCATTTCATCAGCTACATACTTATAAAAGGCCTCTATCCCTCCCGGAAACTCCGGCATGCTTTCTACAATAACATGAACAACTTCGATCGGCTCATCATCCATTTTGACCATGGCACCTGAAAAATCAACTTCTACTGGATCATCAATAGCTAAAGGTTCATCATGAATCAGCTGATCAACTACGTTGCTTTCCACAAGGATCGTAGGCTGATTACTCTTCTGTTTTTTCTCTAGTGGCTTTGGTTTCGGTGGTTCTGGTTCTGGAAATTTTGTTGCAACCACAGTATATGTAGGTTCAAAAACATCAACAGGTTCTGTGACATCTATTGGTGTGATTTCTGACTTCCAATTAAATGCCAGTACGGTCAGTGATAGCGCAATCCCCAAGCCTATGTTAAAAAACAGTGGTCGCTTGCGTTCCAGATCGAGTGCTTCTTTTTTCTTTTGTTCCATGTTTATCGGATTTAGTGTAACTAGTTGTCACTAGAATCCACATATCTGAAATAGTCACAGGGAATTTAAAATTATTTGAAAAGTTGTCTTTTAATTGAAAGAATTTCCTTACCCAAAGCATCATCTGTGCTGTAAACGATCCCTTGTTTATTCATAAACGTTGAGTTTGGATCATTCAAATCAAGCCTTTCTCCTGAGGCATCAGACACTTTAAGGTTCATTACTTCAAAAAACAGCCTGGTTGCTGCATAGTCCCAAATGCACCCACAACCTTTACTTTTTTTAGGGAACTTAAAATAGCAACCTCTGCCAGAAGATAATACACCGATGGCATTTCGGACTCCACCATAATCAGCATGAACATGAATGTTGGAGTTACCATAACGATCATGAAATGAATCTAAAATCTCAGGATAGTAAGGTTCAGATTGAAAACTTCGATCCATGTACCAATGGAGTTCATCTGATGGAGTTGCTCTTTCCAGTGATTCACCATTAACACTTACAGTGCCTCCCTGGATGGCTGAATAGCATGTTTGTGTATCCGGCACATAAACTACTCCAACTACCGGATCGCCAATATTCGAAATCAAGGCTATCGATACGGCATAACCCGTTCTTCGCTCTGTAAAAGGCAATGTGCCATCCATTGGGTCTATGCACCAGAAGTAATCACTCTTCAACCGAGAGCGATCATCAGTCAATTCTTCTGTGAGCAACCCAAACTCATAAGTTTGAATGGAGTCTTTCAACCCTTCTAAAATGATATCCTGAGCCTTCAGATCTACAATCGTCACCACCTGTGACGCCAACGAATCACCTCCTTCTTTGTGTTGCTTCTCATACTCCTGATCAAATTGTGATTGAATAAACTCCCCGGCATTTATGGCCGCTTTTTTGGCTGCCTGACAGAGTGATTCTAATTGAGTCGTGTCGAGCTTCGTCATGACGATAAATCGTTTAGTACTTGCTGAGTTAGTTTTTCGCTATAGCCATGCATCTTCCAATGTCCTGGACTCCAGCCGTCCAGAAATCGGTAAAAATCCGCCCAGGCATAAGGATAAAGGATTAACCACTCCTCTTTCACTAATTGAAAATCAATGGCAGTATCCCAGGATTCGCTCAGTGAACTGAAGTAGTGACTTAGTAACTCTTCTTCATAAATGGCACAGGTTTCATCATCAAAACAGCTGCTTATCAGATAAGCCACGTCTTTCATTCCACTACCTCTTCCCACATATTGAAAGTCTACGGCAGCCACCCGGTCATCAGCGCTAAAGCAGAAGTTGGCTAGTTTGGCATCTCCATGGACCAATGTTTGAAACTGGGCTTGATTAAGTTTTGAGTCAATCTTGCTGGCGGCAGCCTTAAGTTCTTCATTCTCCATTTTTTTCCATTCATCCGGACGTGTCTCCAAATGCCAATACGTTCCAATTGGCCATAGACCCTCAGGAACTGATTCCATGAATGTGGCATGAAAGTTTGCTAGCCAAGTCAAACAATTTTTAACATCTTTTAGTGATACCTCTTTAGGAGTCAGTCGAATGTGATAACCAGAGGGGTTAAGGTCTTCCATCATCAATACCACTTCGTTTGAGTCCCCTTTCACATCCAAAACCTGAGGAACTTTGCAGGATGAATCGGTTTGTGAAGCAAAATGTCTATACCAATTAGTTTCTACCTGATACGACTTAAGCTTGCGCTGATGTGAGATCGCCGTATTCCAACCCCGAGGATGATTGCTTTCTTCCGGCCACCTGATGTGCTTGACAATCACGCTCGGGTACGTTCCTCCTTCTAGGAAATAACGCTTAATCTCACCATAACCACTCCAGAGGGTTTGAACCTTTTCTGAGTGCATTATTCTAGTTGCTCGGGTCGCTTCAAGTACTATGCGTTTCAGATGCTGCATTTCATTGTCAAAACTGTCGTAATTTGACAGAATCGACAAATGAATTTAGACTTAACTCTTATTGGTTTAATGGATGGAATTATGAACACCCGGAATAAAAGCAGCAATCATTGCTGATATTATCACCGTCATAGTATCTGTGTTTTGGAGAATGATTGCTACAGTCAATAGGCGTACTTGATTGTTTAATTTTGATCACCTCGTTACTCCCTGAAGATGCAGGTCCTCTACCGGCTTTTTTGGTCATTTTGATTTTTTTACCACTACTTTCCAAAATGTAGTGATCACCTTTATAATCGAAATTGACGGCATTCTCTCTTAAGTTATCAGAGTCAAAGTAGATTTCCTGGTTGTTCGAAGAGTCTTTAAGGTCATAAATTACCAACTTAAGAGCACTGAGCGACTTTAGCTTCTTTAGGCTCTTATCTTCGTCTTCAGTTCCTTTTGAAAACAGAAACTGTGGTTTTTGAGCATCACTTAAGTCTTCATTAATAGCTTCATCAGGAATTACTATGACTAATTTTGATGTATTGGGTTGCTGTGCATAAAGTGTTAGGCATGAAATAAATACCAAGAAAATAGTGAAAACTGCTTTGGCCGATTGAGTGGTGAATGGATTCATTTACTTATTTGGTTAGATATCTTATTGAAGTACACTTTGAAAAACATTCCAGCCAATAAGCTGATGGTTGTTAGGGTTTCTATTTTGATCTCGACCTGAGAATCGAATGTAATCACTCCTGGTATGACGTAAGACAATACGATAACAAGTAATCCTGAGGAAAACCCAAGTGCTGCTCGTTTGAGGATTGTTTCGGGACTTAGCTTAATCCCATCATAAGTTGATTCCTTTATCAACATAATCACCGCTCCCAATAGCCCCATAAATGTTGCTGCGATTGTGAGAATCACTTTATCTGGTAGTTTTAAATAGTTAAAATGATCATTCCCGGGTATGAGACCAATAAACAATTGAATCTTGTTTTGCCTGTGATATTGATCCGCTAGTACGCGATTGGCAAACTCTATCTCAATTGGACGACCTGCTCGCTCTATGTGAATTCTCACTGGCGCTACTCTGGAGGAGTCTAACTTGATCATTTGTTCTTCTGCTACAAAGGCTTCATTGGCCTCTTCCATTTCCACAGTAGCTATACTCACTAATGATCCAGTGAATGAGAAGAAAAAAAGCACACTAATCAGTAGAAAGTTGAAAATATCCAGGTAAAGTTTAGGGTTGCTCCAAAAGGTCATAAGGAATGATTGTTAATTAGAATATGTGTAGTTGCCAGGCTTCCTGTAGTTACTTAAATTTTGGTCTGTCTCTCATAACGTCTTATTTGAATTGTACTCCAGCCTGTGAATTCATACTTACCAATTGACTTCAGTCATTACACCTGTAGCAGTATGATTTATTGAACATACAGTGAAGTTCTCAAAGTTATAATCAGTTAATTCTTGCCTTCCCATCAGGACTCTTGTGTTTTTAGGCCACCGTATGTTCCAGAACTAATACCCATTAAAATCCATGCGTTTTGATCGAATTCCGGAAGCTTTAATGATGAGAATACATGAAACAGGAATATCCCGCAGTACAGAAATGTAAATGCCAAAAATTGTAATCGATGAATCTTGACCTTACCATCTGTACTCATCAGACCTTTAAAACCAGTCAAAGTGGCTTGGCCCTTTATGCCTGCAGGCGTGCCGATTCCATTTGCTGCGGCTTTGGTGACAGCTGCCAGCCCTAGTAAAACAAGTGTGGTATTCGTAATGGATGGCATAGAACCAGTAGCCACGGATAAAAATACAATAGAAACGACTATGACGGATGACCATATAATCAATTGTAGAGATGAAAGGCTGTAAGCTTTAGCTATCCCGGAAGCTTCTTTTAGAATCTCAAATTTTTTCACCAGTATAACAATCAATATGACCATCACCACAATCAATAGAATACTTCCTTGCAACCAGCCTTTAGTGTAAAAATGAAATGTAAACGGTTGAGCATTTTTCAGTGGCAGACTTCCCTCTTCAGCAATGCTCACATTCATTTCCCTTGTTCTATTTTCGAATGTGAAGAACAATTTGTTCATTTCTGAGCGGTCCAGTGCGAAAACATAACTTCCTTGCTGTAAGTTCGTGTTCACAGTTGAAGCGCTTTTTACGGCTACATTGTCCACATATAAAATCACTTTTTTTACTGGATTGTGAATGAACTCTGATGTTTCTATTTTAATCCATGAATCGACCGGCCCAGAGGAATTGTTCGTTTTGGTATTCACAACCTTGGTGACTGATTGTGCATCACTTATATCGCACATTATTAGTAGAAATACGGCAAGAAGGATCCATCGTTTTGGCAAATGGTATCTCATAATTATTGGTGTTTTAATTATCAATACAATGTAAATGGTAAATCAACTGACGAATCAGGTTACGATTCACACTAATTAGTCATTTTCAGATTTGAGCTTACGCGTGCTGCCCAAGCCAAATACCATGTTGACTAAAGCTATATTTTGAGGTTTCCCATTGATAAACAAATCAAAATCCTTTCCGTAAGTCAGGTTCAGTTTTATGTCCTTGGATAGGTTATAGGATAAGTTTAATACGGCCCTGTAAGAGGTTTCAATGTCTGAAGCTGGCACGGTGCGATATATGAATTCACCACTTAACGAGGCATTTCGCTCGGTCTGATATTCCAGTTTTAATCCAAAATCGAAGGTGGTAAATTGAACTGTATCTAACACGCCCTCGCTATTTTGAGTGGGTATCTGCTCATGACTGAGCAATCTGCCAATTCCAATCCAGTTTAGGCGGTCAGCCTGATATCCGGGGTTTACCCATATTCCACCACGATAAAAGGAAGTAGTGCTATCAGTTAAATCCCATGAGAATCCCCCAGCAACATTGAGGAAAAATCCCTGTCGCTTGAATATGATGGAGTTAAGATCTTTTTTAAGCTGTTCAATTTCTTCATTATTTGACGCTTCAACTTCCTTATATAACTCCTGTTGTCGCTTAGTGCGATCTATTATTGCATCAGTCAAGCTCTGCTCAAGTACTTTCTTTCTGACTTTAAGCTCGGTAGTTGAATCGTGACCATTCAACTGGCTGAGTTCGGCACCTATTTTCGCGATTTTATCATTCATCTCACTCATTACCTGATCCTCCATTTCTTTAGCCGACACCAGCTGACCAATGTCCTTATTGTAGTTGTCAAGTAATTTGGAGTATTTGTCTCTAAGGGTGCGATCAACATTTCCACGAATAAGTGAGGTGTTGAATCCAAGACCTACTCTTCTATCAAACATCTCGTTTTTAAAGCTATCTGAAACTCCTAGAGAAATCTGGAGTGACTGCAGTACGTTTGGGACGAGATAATCCTTTTTACCATTGAAAAAGGCATCCTGAGAAACATATTTCTTGTTGAACATCCAATAAGGAGAAATATTCACAAAATAGTTCTTGGGAACGGAGGTGAAATCTTCACTAGCGTTCTGTGCAGAAAACAAAAGATCTGAAGGAGTCTGAGGGGACTCTATATCTGTCGGACTTACTCCCATGACTACAAAGGCTGCGGAAGTGGGCATTTCCGGAAGGTTCAATTCAGCATCATACTCCTGACTATAGGTCATAAATGACACTGTAATAAACAGACAATAGAATAGATTTTTCATATTTAAAATACCATTATGTCAGTAAAAACATCGAATAGCTCACCTTCTTCTGAAGCTGTTGTATTCACCACTCTCTTGACCATTTTATCGCCATATTGAGCAAGATGCTGCGCCTTAATATCATCTGTATTGGTGCTTTTATCTTGTATTGTGGTGTGTACTCGAATCTTCTTCTGTTTGAATTTAGTAGCATCACCCAGATCCGTTTCATCATCGCCGGCAAAGCTTTTAAACTCTGATCCGTCAACATATATCCGAGTTGTGGAGGGCTGTATGTGAACCTTAACCGTTATTAATAGAGAATCTCCGGTAACAGGAAATATGACTTTGGTGTCGAATAGTGCAGGCATTTGATTATGTTGAGATACATTAACTATGAAATATCCCTTTAAATTGGAGCATATTTGTCATTATATCAATACCCATTTTTGGGTATTTGCCAAATAACGTTATTAATATACTGCGGATTAATTGAAGGATAATCTCCGTTCGTCCAATTGGATATGAGTAAATTTATAATTTACAATAAACATTAAGTGCAATTCCTATCTCAATGATCTATCCGTTTTATTCAAAATCATTTTTATGAGCATACTTCGAATCATATTTGCCATCATTCTACCTCCACTAGGCGTGTTTTTAACTGTTGGGATCCGTGGTGCCTTTTGGTTAAATATTCTGTTGACCCTATTAGGGTTTCTACCAGGCATCATCCATGCTGTTTGGATAATTGCCAAGAATGATTAATTAATGATTTAGTTCAATTTGTTTACCTCCTACTTTCAGCCGTTTACTCAGTAATATGGTCGTTTACCAGTCTACTGTTGAGCCAGGTGATTTCATGTACAAACTTTGGTGAAAACTAAATAGCAAATCATGAAACAAACACTAACCGTAGCTCTGTTTTTATTTTGTATCACAGGGCTTAGTGCACAAAGCCTAATGGATAAATTAGCCGGTAAAGAGGAGAAGTCGAATCTCGAGTTTTACAGTGACCCTGATGGCACCTCTACTATTGAGACCATTAAACCTGGTGAAAAGACCATTTATGTGAAAGTGCCACTTCGATCTAAAGACTTCAAAGTTCCCTTCGGGAAATACTATGCCTATTCTGAATGGGATGAATTAGAGGTCACCGCTGAAGTTCGTGGCTTAAAGGATGGTTACAGCGTAGCTGATGTAAGGATTTATTATGAGCGTATCCAACTGCCAGCCAATCTAACTGAAATGGCTAAGAATGGTGAAGCGATCGCTAAGGTTGAACTGAGTAAGGACATTAATTTTGAAAGCAACGTTGCAGATGTTCTGGAATATGGTAATGACACCTATGACCTTTCCATCATTATTGGTGATGACAAAGAGCCATTGGGATATGGAGTTCTTAAATGGGACCTCACAGATGGCGGACAAGCGTACGCTGCAGCGTCACTTGCTTCTCGAGCTGACTATACTTTTGGTGCCTCTGATGATGTGACTGACCCTGATTTCAAAGCTTCCGTTAAAGAAGATATTGAGAGACGATTAAAAGTTCAGATTTATCAAATGGCTCATGGAGATCGAGTGCCTTATAATCGTGGTTTAAATTATTACAGAAGAAACCAAATTGGGGTAACATTCAAGGATCTGGAAGATGGCAAGTGCTATACAGGAGGGATTTCAGCTTTTGAGGACGGCTCAGGGCCGAATGGTCCATACTCGTATGATATGGAAGGGCAGTTGAGCTACGGGGATCAGATCCCTTGTGATCGTGTAGATAAATAATTCTTTAAAAAGCGATAAGCCCATCTTCTGTTTTGAGGATGGGTTAAATTGCTTACCCACTGTCATTGTTGATGAAAAAATGAAAATCTCCTCAACATACCCAATGTCATAAAAGGCATAAGCGTTGGGCAAAAAAAGATGGCCAACTTGCGTTCTTCCACGCAAGACACGTCATTGAGACGTTTTCTTAAGTTTGAAAACCAGGGAAATTCACATTCTGCTTTGGTTTGGGAACCAAATTATACACCTAAAAGACCAATTCGGTTTTTGTTATTTGGATATGAGTCTTTCTTCTTCGAAGAGAATCATCTACATTATTCTGATGCCTGTAGTAGATTCCCTCCATTGGTGGAAGCCCTCCCTATTTAAGAGTAAGTTTGAATGCCTCCAGCTCTTTGGAAAGTTGCTGGATAAACGCTAAATCTTCATAAATACGCTCAACGACATTCGTTTCTCGTAGTGGTTTCTTCAACTCGGTGGCTGGTTCAAACAAGTCTTTGCCTAAATCAAGAGCCAGATAAATGCTTTGATTAGTAATAGACACATAGACTTTTTCTTCTCCAAACTTTTGAACCATGTAGTTCATTAGCTTTAAAAAATTCGGGTTGAATGCGACTGAAACATCTGACTCATTTGGTGCATAGATGTTGAATTTTCCGTTCAGGTACTTTCCATTATCTCGCCGATGCTGAGGGTCTAGTGTGCTTAGAGAAATTCTCACCGTATGGGCAGGGTGTTCGATTCGACCTACTTTGCGTTTCTCATTTAACAAATGGTCTTCGTGATGGTATTCTGCTTCTTTTGATGGAAGGATTTTTACAAATTGCTTTACGGAATGAGCGTCTACCGCTATTTCACAAAAGAAGCCTTGAAAAGCACTGAAGGTAACAATATTCTTTCTCTTATTTCCCGTTGCTAGATCTTTAATGTGATATTGGGGATGTTTTGCGCCCATCAACACTTCATTTCGATGTTCTACCTCTGAGATGATCAAAGATTCACTCTGATTATTTTTTACAATGGAGTCGCTGCTCTTATAGTGATACCGGTGATTGTACAATTGAAAAATATCAGCATTCAAATAGGACTCCCTGGAAAGTCCGACTTCCTTAAATTCAAGGTCGGGAGCCAAAGCTTCCAACATTGGAGCAACCAACTTACTCTTGAATCTAGAGGCATAATCCAGGAAAATTCTGCTCCCTCTTAACACCCAATACATGCCGCCTAAAAAGAAAGCAATAAAGGTAAAGGCTGCTACTGGAACCAAAAGCCCTGCAAGCGACAACATCTCCAACGAGTCTGCCTGATAAACCAAATAAGCGACATACACCCCTTCACATAATATCAAAAATAAAAATATATTTCTTACCGCTCCCCAGAAAGCACGCTTGCTTCGTCGGTAGGTTTCCTGGCGATCAAATTCCAGTTGGTCAACGATCCGGGATATTTCTGCTTTCAGCTGAGAAGTTTTCTCCTGCTTATGTGCCTCATTAAATTGGCTCACATCAATTTGACCTCTGTGAGTATCTCTAATTCCTCGCAGATAAAATCGAATCAGGAAGTAAACGAAAGCGAATATCGTCAAGGCGATTAAACCAAAAAAAACTATAAAGATTGTCAGATCAACAGACGAACCCTGAATTTCATTGTTTGGAGAAAGGTTCTTTTCTTCATAGGTGCGCTCCTGAGAATTACTATCCTCTTGAGGCATTGATTCGCCCAGTGAATTTTTACCTTTTCCTTTTGTGGGATTGATCGTTTCGGATGCTGGTAAATCAAGCTGTGCCCCATATATCCAGCCTTCCTGACCTTGATAGTTGATTTTATACCAATGACCCATCATATTACGAATCTCCTGATACTGCCCCTTTTCTAACAGGATGCACAGATCCCCATCGTTCAGTTTCATTACTACCTCTCCATCTATCGGCTTTGCCCGAACCCAAATCTGATCTCCTACCACGTAGGCAAGCCGATTTAGAGCTTCGGCTTCCGGTTTTAATTCATTTTGAGCTACCAACAGCGCCTCAATCACCTCGTATCTGTGATCTGAATCGATCTCTTCAAAGTCTAAAGTTTTATCAATGTAGTACTGAAGATTCTTGTTTTCTTCAAGATGTTTGATTATTTCCTCTCCATATTCCAAGCGAACATCTTCGGTGTTGGATTTACTTAAGTACTTAATTTGGGATTCGGCAATAACATAGGAATACCGTTGGATCCATTCCAGGTGCGCAGTGAGTCCCACATCAAGATTTGAATTCATATAATAATGTAAGCCTGGTGATTCCTGATGAGTTAGCTCAGTCACACGAAGCGTGTCGTCTGCAATGCTGGATGTTACAGAGGTTTGAGAAAAAGTGGCTCCAACATTATCACCTTCATAAAAAAACACCTCATCCATCCATCGACTATTAGAAAGCAGCCGTACTGATCTTACATCGCCAATAAAATCCTCCATTTCGAACCCACGTAAATAATATTCATAAAGAACATCACTTCCCATCTCCATTTGTCTAATCGGTACAATGGATAACTCTTCTGCATTATGTGCCCAATACCAATCTTCTAAATTAGACAGCATGTCA
Source organism: Marinoscillum sp. (assembly GCA_024305105.1). GTDB lineage: Bacteria > Bacteroidota > Bacteroidia > Cytophagales > Cyclobacteriaceae > Marinoscillum. The sequence goes on along the minus strand of JAMWZA010000050.1, from coordinate 3,376 downwards.
TCTCCATAAAAGATGGCCAGTAGTTCTTCTCCTCCTGTCTTTTTGGAGTCAAAATGAGTATTCAACCGATTCAATGTATTTTCATCCAGTTCGAATTGTTTGAATTCCAGAAGATGATGTTGAGTATTTCTTTTTGCCTCCTGACTGAAAGCACAAGTAATAGCGAGCAGCGTCAAAACTCTAAAGGCATACTTGACCGATCGGATCATGATTACGTGTAGTTAGTAATCTAATATAAGTTCTACTTTGCATTTTTACAATTATCACTGAGTCCTCTAATAGCCTAGCTAAATTAAATTACTCAATAAAATCAAAATCTCCTCAACATACCCACTGTCATAAAAGGCATAAGACGTTTAGCAAAGAACCATGGCCAAAACGGAACATAGGCCGTTGGTTTTTCTCGATTTATTGCTTTGACTAAAAGTTTGGACCCTTTATCCAGAGAAACCATAAATGGCGGTGAAGCTTCTAATGCTTCGGTCATTTCTGTTGCTATATATCCCGGGAAAATACTGGAAACAATAATTGGTTTGTGTAAAACATCTACCCGTAAGCCTTCCGCAAGGCTTTTTAATCCCGCCTTTGTAGCGGCATAAACAGTCATGGCTCTGGAGTAACCGCGAAACGCACTCATTGATGAGATCAAAACCAGATGGCCGTGATTTTGTGCTCTAAATATTTCCATAGCCGCTTCCATTTGAGTCAAGGCACCACAAAAATTGGTTTGAGCTGTTTCCATATTGGCTGCTGCATACCCTTTACCTATTGAGCCTCCCTTTCCCATTCCTGCATTGACAATGACACGATCTAGCTGTTCTCCTATACCATTAAAATCCAGCTCAAATTGCTGAAATGTAGAAAACACATCTTGCGTTTGGACGACATCCAGGCTGCGGATAAATACCGCGGTGTTTGGGTTGATGTCCCGTATCTCAGCTTTCAGTTTTTCTAATTTTTCGAGTCTTCTGGCGCATAAAGCCAAATTGTGTCCATGCTTTGCAAACTCCAGAGCCATACCTCTACCCAAACCAGAACTTGCACCTGTTATAAGAATATTCTTTCGCTTCACGGAGAGAAGATATGGAAAGATTTTTAGGGTTAAAAAGGATACGTTTTATATTCGCAAACAAAAAAGCGTATGCTCAAGGCGGTAATATTTGATATGGATGGAGTGATTATCGACAGTGAACCGCTCCATTACCAGGCATACCACCAGATGTTTGATGAGGTAGGCATTGACGTTTCAGCAGAGTTATACGATTCGCTTACGGGAAAATCCACCATCAATGTGTGCAAACAGTTAAAGGACCATTTTAGTCTTAACCATTCACCAGAAGAGTTGGCAACGATCAAAAGACGTCACTATGATGTGATCTTTGATAATGACAAGGACTTTGATTTAATCAGTGGTGTTCGTTCGCTGATAGAAGACTATCATGAAAACGGGCTAACACTTGTGTTAGGCTCTTCAGCAACCATGGCGAGTATTAATCGAATTTTCAAGCGATTTGAGCTGAACACCTACTTTAAAGACAAACTCAGCGGAGCAGAACTTAAAGCTTCTAAACCACACCCGGAGATCTTTATCAAAGCCGCCCAGGCCTCTGGATTCAAGCCAGAAGAATGTGTTGTAATTGAAGATGCAACCAATGGCATTGAAGCTGCCAAAGGTGCTGGAATCTTCTGTGTAGGGTTTGATAGTGAGCACTCCAAAAATCAGGACTATAGCAAAGCAGATTTAGTCATTAACGATTTCGAAGAGATCAACTTCAATCGAATTCAATCAATTTTTCAAGGCAAACTAACCAGCAAGTGACCATTTCACTTGGGTCAACTCTTCACAGATTCGAATAAATTGCTTTTGAAAGTCTTCGCTTAATGAATCAACGTGTGGTTCTTGCTGTTGTTGGTGGTACCAGTAACCACCTGATTTGGTTGCTTTTGCATCTTCTGATGTTGCCAACCATGACTGTGTTTCGTAACCTTTATCCAAATCACCGGTAGCGTTCTTCCCTCCCATCTTTGTTGGCACCCAGCCCGGATCTACCTCATTGACCAAAGTCCTGGGCCATTGTCTGGCAGAAGCCTTAGTTAGAAGGTTAATGTAAAGCTTAGAATCGGAATAGCTAATCTGTTTACTCCTGAGTTTATCAAAATCCACCTTACCACCACGATGCATTCCTGAGCTCAGGTAAATAAGTCGACGTGGTGGATCGATTAGGCTAGTCAGAATGAAAGGAGCCAGCACATTGACATTCGTAATGACTTCACTTTCAGCATCATAAACCCCTGCATTATGAATAATTGCATCAAAAGGACTGAGATTGTTCACCTGAGCAGCAAGTTCTTTTACTTCCGCGAGATTATTAAGATCTCCGGTGAGCACCGATTTTGCATTTGGATTAGCCGTAAGAGCATCCTCTGCTCTTCGATTATTTCTAGCATGTAGTACCACTTCATGGCCCTCTTCTATTAATTTCTGAGCGGCTAATTGCCCCAACCCATCGGCCGAACCTGTAATTAAAACACTAGGCATGAACTAGTTCAATTCATTAAACTGTCTGGCTAAATCTTCAGCGGCTTTTTCCAGAAAGTAATAATAGGGAATCGGCTCAGCATCTTGTGTTAATCCCATGGACCAGCCACTTTTAGATAACGAGGTTGAAGTGATGGCAACACTTTCATCATGTTTGTACCGTCCATTTAGCTTTTCTGTAGACTTACCGTCTGCACCGGCAAATTTGACCACTATATCTACCTGAGGAAATACATTGGCATTACTTACATTTAATTCAGACCCTTCAATACCCACTCCGTTTTGGGTTGGATCAGAAACGCTCTGGGTTCTTGTGTTGGATTTATACGACCTGATGGAAATATCAATGCGCATATACTGCTGGTAATCAGTGCTTTTAGCTGCCTTTTTCAGTCCAGTGATTGGCATATTCAATCGAGAATAGTTGACCTTTCCTTCCAACTCATCCAGAGGCAATATAGTGAAGTCGGTCAGGCTATCAATTTTTCTTTTAATGACATTAAAAGAGTTGAGCATGAGGTCACGAGCTGCCTGATTGTCTTTTTGGAGGGCGATGGCCATGGTTGTTTCATTGTCCAATTCCATGGGAGCATGCATGCCTTCTTCCACTGCCAAATAAAACCAGGTGACTGGTGTAGGAATGTTTTGAACCTCCTGAGCTGTAACAACTGAACTAAGAGTTAAGATGATAAGAGATAAAGCGAAGTGTTTCATTGATGTGGTCGTCTATTTTTTGGTCTAAAGTAATTCCAAAAACTGAAACCTGACAGGTCATTTAAGCTCAGAGCAGTAAATTTTTTTAAGGTTAGCTACCCAACTCTTGATTCACTATACAGA
>JAMWZA010000005.1 GCA_024305105.1 Marinoscillum sp. | reverse complement strand
TTTCAGATGAATGATGAGCTTAGCACTTCTAATTTGGAGTATTTCGTTTATGGGAAGTATTACCTCACGAATAATTGGATTCTCGGGGGTGGCATGCGTAAGAACCTAAATGGGTTGAATGACCACAATTATTTAAGCGGACAACTAAATTTAACGCATCAGTTGAGCAACGAGTGGAAAGTGATTGCCGGAGCAGGACGTTACCATAAACTTGGCCTGGACACGGATCAGGGACAAAAGGTCTTTATTAAAAGTGATCAGGCTTCATTGGACGTTTTTTATAACGGGAGCTTCGATGCTTCAGTGTCATTGTTTGTTAAAGCAACGACCAACAATGGTCGACAAGTAGACGTAAGTGGCTTTGAAGTTTTTGTTGATGAGCGAATTGGAAAAAACTGGACGTTTGATATTGCCTATACCTACCTCAATGCCGGGGAGTTTTCTGGGTACGATATGAGCTATTTTGTTAAATCGAACTTGAAGTATACACCGGGATTTTGGACGTTTGCCATCAATGGGGTTTACCGTGAAGGCTTGCCTTACAGCGAGTTAGCATCTGCCTCATTTGATTCAGATCTGGAAGTGTATGTTCCGGAGTATTCAGAAAATAGTGCTAGATATGCCGATTATTTTATCATGAATTTGTCTGTGAGTAGGTTGTTTCCAATCAGAGAACGGTTGACGATGGTGGCATTTGCTTCTATAAACAACCTGACCAATCACCACAATGTCAGAGGATATCGGTATGATTTTGAGTACGATAGCCGTACGGCTGATTTGCTAAGTCGAAGAATGGTTTATGCAGGATTGCAGGTTAACTTTTAATACGCTCCCAGATACTTTCTTAAGAACCACTCTGTCCCCAGTAACGCCACGATAAGTAGGATGATCCAAATAGATTGAACGAGCGGAAATTCCTCTCGTTCGGTTTGGATTACGGCGGAGAAGGCTTGTTCACTTAGCGTATTGATTAATTCATCTCGCTGACTAAAATGATAGAATACACCTTGCGATTTATCAGAGAGACGTCTAAGCATGTTGTGGTCGGCGGTGAGGTTGATGCCCTCAAGCTGGATGTCACGAACGGCGAAGGAACCTTGCTCTGTAAAGGTTTTTCCACCCAAAGAGGTAGTGGCTCTAAATGTATAAACTCCCGGCTGCATGGTGCCAATGGTAAAGGTGCTGTTTGCGGGATTATCCACGAGTTGGTATGTATTGATATCTCCTTGCTGATTGGTGATTGTAAGATTGATGGTGTTGCCATAGGCTCTTTCAAAAATCTCATTATAAACTTCAGTATCGATCATCACCCGGTCACCTACCTGGTAGTTGGTTTCTCTGGGATTGGCTACAAAACGGTCTTTGTTCACTTTCAGGCTGAGGTATTGTGCCGTCTTCTGAATGAGCTCGTCAAATAGCTTGCTTTCATCATTTTGTCCGGCTTCCTGAAGTTTCCATTGCCAGATTCCCTCGCCCATTAGTACGGCAGACTTGGTGCTTCCATCATCATAAAAAACCAGTAATGGTCGACTCGTGGCAATACTGCCAACCTGTTGGAAGAGCATTGTTTCAGTAGGGCCTTTAAGCGTGTATTCACCAAAAGGAGCGCTGATTGGTGGGTAATTGCTCAGGCGGTCGATCAGGTCCTGTTGTAATTTAAACTTGGTGAAAGACTTGTTGTAAGACCCGCGTACCTGGTCTTTTTGATTTCCTTTTACGTCAATACTTAGGTAGGGGACAGTCTCGGACATTTGCATTAACTGAGTTCGGTTTCCCATAATATACCACCTGCCCGAAGACTCAAACTCCCCGAAATTTCTTCCACTAAATGCTTGATGCTCAATGATCAGGTCAAACTGCTTTTCTTTAGGCGCATCTTGAATGCCCGGGATGTACAAGACCGTTTCGTAATTTTCGGTTTCTTCCAGTACATTTCTAATGGCTCTTATATCCGGATGCGGAGCTGGCGCCAGTATTAGTACCTTGTCTTTTCCTTCGATGACATCTACATAAATATCTGTCCGATTGTTTTCTATTGAAGATTCACCTTCTAACGAAGAAAGGGCAATGGTAAACCTTCGCAATCCGGCATTTTCAGCATCGATCAAAAAATTGACATCATGAGTGGATTTGGTCAGTTTAAGAACCTTATTCGTAACCCTTCTTCCATTTTCATTAATGCTGACCTGGAGTTCCTGATTTTCAAAACCTTTTTGGTACACTTTCACCGCTATTGGGAATTTATTACCTTGATAAGCAACCTTATTATTTCGTACATTTTGGATGACCACATCTTTTGGTGGAATGGTATCACCAAGTCCGAGGGTGTAAATGGGGAATCGATAGTTTAAATAATCAGGTGACTGGCCTTTGTTAATAATACCATCAGTTGCCAAGACGATGGCACCTATGTTGGAGTCTTCGTATTTGGTTTCAATTTCCTTGATGAATTGACTCAGGTTGGTCGTTTTATCTGTAGCATCAATACTGTCACCAGTTGCTCCTTCTAATACCACCTCGTAATCATCGTTTAATGAGTTGGAAGCCTTAGAAAGCCACTCATTGTAGCTTTTAAGATCTGTACCGGATTCACGAAGGGCAATGGATTCAGAATTATCAACCGCAAGGACAATGATTGGCTCTTGCGCATTGTTGACGTTCAGTTCCAATAGTGGATTGATGAGGAGGAGCAAAATCAGGAAAATAGCTGCCAGCCGTAAAAACCCGAGCAATACATTCACAGATTGGCTCCAGGGCATTTTTTTCTTCGAATAGAGAAGAACCGAAAGGCCAAATGCTACCGCCAGGGCCATAAGTACCCAAACGGGCGAAACATCAAAAGAATACCAACTATTATTGTCCATAGATAAATGAAAGCCGTTTACACACTTCTGAGGTATAAACGGCCCATTACAAATTCAGTTAAATAATAATTTAGGTCAGCATGCCGCCATCTACCTGTAATACCTGACCAGTGATATAAGAAGACATGTCAGAGCCAAGGAATACGCAAGCATCCGCTACGTCTTCTGGCTGCCCACCTCTCTTCAAAGGAATGGCATCTCTCCAGCCCTGAACCGTTTTTTCGTCTAAAGCATCCGTCATTTCCGTTTCAATAAATCCGGGTGCAATGACATTGCTACGAATACCTCTGGAGCCTAGTTCTAAAGCCACTGATTTTGAGAAACCAATGATACCTGCTTTAGATGCAGCGTAGTTTGCCTGACCTGGGTTTCCTTTTACTCCTACTACAGAAGACATGTTGATAATGGAGCCTCCACGTTGCTTCATCAGTGTTCTGGATGAAGCCTTCACCGTATTGAAACATGATTTTAAGTTCACGTTCATGATTTCATCCCAATGCTCCTCAGACATCCTCATCAAAAGGTTGTCACGAGTAATTCCGGCATTGTTAATTAATACATCCAAAGAGCCAAAATCAGCAACCATGTTATTAATCAATTCTTCGGCTGCTTTAAAGTCTGATGCGTCAGATCGGTATCCTTTGGCTTTTACGCCAAAAGCTTCCAGTTCTTTTACCAAAGCTTCCCCTTTTTCTACACTAGACAGGTAAGTAAAGGCAACATTAGCACCATTTTCGGCATATTTTAAGGCTATTGATCTTCCGATCCCTTTTGAGGCGCCTGTTATCAAGGCGTTTTTTCCTTCGAGTAGTTTCATTTGTTAATCTCTTGTAATGATCACAAAGCTTTTAAAGTAAGCTCTGTTGATTGAATTCCAGGTGCCAAATTAACGATAGTTTGTCAATTCCTGTAACGTAATCCGAAACATAGGACTTTAGCTGCTCTTAATAATAGATTAATAATTTTCTTAAGATGTATAAAGTCATTTCAAGATTCAAATTTTTTTCTAAAGCCTGCTGGGTTAAATTTGCCCGTCAATAACCGGATAAAACATTTAGTAATATGGCATCTAATTATGATTTGATAGTAATAGGGAGTGGTCCTGGTGGATATGTAGCTGCAATCAGAGCATCTCAGCTTGGGATGAAAGTGGCTGTAGTAGAGAAAGCTGAGCTTGGAGGGATCTGCTTAAACTGGGGATGTATTCCTACGAAGGCTTTGTTGAAGAGTGCACAGGTATTTGAATATATATCCCACTCCAAAGATTATGGAATCGACGTGAAAGATGCGTCTGTCGATTTTACCGGTATGGTAAAGCGTAGTAGAGAGGTAGCTGGAGGAATGAGTAAGGGAATTCAGTTTCTGTTCAAAAAGAATAAAATTGAAGTGATCAACGGGTTTGGGAAACTTCAAAAAGGTAAGAAAGTAGAAGTTACCGATGACAAAGGTAAGAAGACGACTTATGAAGCGAAGAGCGTCATTGTAGCAACAGGGGGAAGATCCAGAGAGCTGCCTAACCTACCAATAGATAACAAAAAGATTATTGGATACCGTCAAGCGATGGTGCTGGATAAGCAACCGAAGAAAATGGTGGTAGTTGGCTCAGGAGCAATCGGAGTAGAGTTTGCTTACTTCTACAATTCTATTGGTACGGAAGTGACTGTTGTTGAGTTTATGGATCGCGTAGTTCCTGTAGAAGATGAAGAGGTCAGTAAGCAGCTGGAAAGAAGCTTCAAGAAGTCGGGCATCAGCGTGATGACGAGTAGTGAAGTGACCAATGTTGATACAAAAGGTAAAGGTTGTAAAGTGACTGTAAAGACCAAAAAAGGTGAAGAGCAGTTGGAATGCGATGTGGTACTGTCCGCAGTAGGTGTAGCCACTAACCTGGAAGGAATAGGCCTGGAAGATGTAGGGGTGAAAACCGAGAAGGGCAAAGTATTGGTTGACGATTTCTACAAAACAAACGTTGATGGTGTTTATGCTATTGGGGATATCGTTCACGGACCGGCATTGGCTCACGTTGCTTCTGCTGAAGGAATTATTTGTGTAGAAAAAATTGCTGGAGAAAAGCCTCAGCCTTTAGACTATGGCAACATCCCAGGATGTACTTATTGCTCTCCTGAGATTGCTTCGGTTGGTATGACTGAAAAGCAAGCCAAAGAGGCAGGTTATGAGATCAAGGTCGGAAAATTTCCATTCTCAGCTTCTGGTAAGGCAAGTGCTGCTGGTGCAAAAGAAGGCTTTGTAAAGGTCATATTTGATGCCAAATATGGTGAGTGGTTAGGTTGTCATATGATCGGGGCAAATGTAACTGAGATGATTGCTGAAGCCGTAGCGGCAAGAAGGCTCGAAACCACAGGTCATGAGATCATCAAAACTGTTCACCCACACCCTACGATGAGTGAGGCGGTCATGGAGGCAGCTGCAGCGGCCTATGATGAGGTAATTCATATCTAATAATGAGTTAAATAAATAATTTGCTAAAAGCCGATCCTGCGAGATCGGCTTTTTTGTTTTTTAAGCCCTGATCTTATTTATACCTGGCACTAAATCCCCGAATATTCGTTATTTTTCTACTTGCTTAAAAACCACCGCCATTTAGAATGAACTATCAAACCGATCTGGATCGGGCGAATAATGTACGCTCCATACTTGCAGAGGCCTATCAGTGCCGTGTCAATGACCTGCAAAGGAGCGTGAGTTTGGCTAAGCAAGCGCTGAAGTTGAGTATAGAACTAGACGAAACGGCACTAATCGCTGATTGCAAATCCAAGTTATCACTCTTCCACATGATCCTGGGAGAATACGTCAAGTCCATGCGCCTTGGAAATGAAGCCATTGGCCTATACCAGGTAATGGGTGATGAAAAAGGACTTGCGGATTCTAAATACAACATTGCTGGAATTTATTATAAGACGGACAACTTCCATCTTGGACTTATTTATTTAATTGATTGTCTGGATATCTACAGGCGATTAGATGATTACCACAATCAGGCGAGAGTTCAAAAATCACTGGGAACCATATACGAATACTTCGGTGATGAGCGGAGCGCCATACTAGCCTATGAGCAGGCGATAGAAGCGGCTCAGAAGGTAAGTGACTTAAATCTGGAGTCCAATGCATATAACCCATTGTCAGGTATTTATCTAAATCAGAATAATGTGGAACGTGCTTCGGAACTAATAGACCGTTCTATTCAAATGAAAAAGCAGACCGATGATACCAGAGGTCTTGCATTTGCATTGTATGGAAAAGCCAAGGTATACGTAAAACTGAAGCAGTATGATCTGGCAGAGCAGACCTTTCTGGAATCAGAGGCCATTCACAAAGAAATGGGCGAAAAACTGGGTTGTGGTATGGTATTTCATAAGCTTGGGGCGCTCTATCTCGAAATTGAGAATTATGGCCGAGCAGAACAAATGCTAACGAAAGCCATATCCTTTTCAGACGAATACAACATTGCGATCATCAAGTTTAAGTGCAACTATTTAATGTACACTTTGTACAAAAAGCAGAATGAACCCATCAAAGCACTTAACTATCTGGAGATTTATCTCCAAGAAAAAGAGGGTGTCATCAACACGCAAACCCAGAAAGTGATCGAAAGCTATGAGGCGATTACCACCATGGAGCGATTGCAAAAGGAAGCCCAAATGCAACGGGAGAAAGCAGAGATTCTGGAGAAGAAGAATCGCGCTGAGCAATCATCCAGGGTTAAGCAAGAGTTTCTCTCCACGATGAGTCATGAGATCAGAACCCCACTCAATGCGGTCATTACCATCACCTCATTATTAGAAGAGCGTACCAGCGGTGAAGAGGTTAAACTTATCGAATCATTAAAATTTTCAGCCAATAACCTGCTGTTGATCATCAATGATATTCTGGACTTCAGCAAACTGGATCTGGGCAAGGTACATTTAGACCTGTCACAAGGAGATTTTAAGCTGCTACTCGAAAACATTTGTAATACTTATTCTTCCATGGCAAAGGAAAAGGGGATTGAACTGAGTCTGAAAATAGATGAGGCCATTATGGGTTTTTACAGGATGGATGAGACCAAACTATCCCAGATTATGGGGAATTTGGTCAGCAATGCCATCAAGTTTACCGATGAAGGCCAGGTGGTGGTAAAAGTAGACCTGTTGGAGGAGTTGGAAACCCGCGATCAGCTAAGAATCTCTGTAGAAGACACCGGCATGGGTATTGAGAAGAGTTTTATGGAAGAAATTTTCGATAGTTTTTCTCAGCCACGTTCATTCACTACCAAAAAACAAGGCGGATCAGGTCTGGGACTGGCCATTGTTAAAAAACTAATTGATCTCCACGGGAGTAACATCGAAGTAGAAAGTGTGGAGGGAAAAGGATCTCGGTTTTATTTTGAGATTAGTCTGGAGCGAAGTGAAAAGCCTCAAGGGAAAGCACTTTTTGAATCAAATGATCTGGTTGGGAAATCTGTTTTGATTGCTGAAGACAACATGATCAATGCCATGGTTTCGATGAAGCTAATGAAAAACTGGGGCCTGAAAGCGACCCACGCAAAGAATGGCCTGGAGGTCATTGAGTTGGCACAAAAGGCCAGTTATGATTTTATCTTGATGGACATCCACATGCCTGAGCTCGATGGGTTTGATGCGGCCAAACGGATTAGGGACACTATTAATCCAAATATTGCTACACCGATTTATGCGCTGACTGCAGATATCACAGCACATCAGCGCAAGCTATTTGAGCCATATTTCGATGGTTTTTTACTTAAACCTATTGTCAAGGAGAAATTGTACAGGGCTTTGAGTGGAGCTAATGAGGTAAATAGCTAATGAGGATACTACGAATAATTTTTTGTGGGGGCTTACTAACCATATCTTTCTTGCCCAATGCGCAAAATAAATGGGATTCACTTATTTACTTGCTAGTAGAAGAGCCGCCATCCAGTGAATTGTATGGGGAGTTGCTTGTAGAGATCGCCTGGCAGATCTCAGAATTGGATCCAGATACGGCTAACTACTACACGAGTCTGGCAATGGACTATGCGCAAAAAAAAGGAGACGATTCTATCTTATGCCGAGCATTGATTGCACAATCCGCCGTGCGTTCTTATAAAGGTAAGCATGCCGAATCCATTGAGCTATCATATAAGGCTATTAGGCTTGCAGAAGAACTTAGAGACTCAGTTTCGATCATGGATGCCTCCAATAATATTGGAATTGATTTGTACTATCTGGAGGATTACCAAGGAGCGATCACTTATTATCAGCGTCTCATAGAAATAGCCAAACTGGTTAATAACCAGATACAGCTCGGCTATGGATATAATAATATCGCGTTGATCAAGGGAGAGCTCGGTCAGGTGGAGGAAGAGATTGAGTTTTATAATCTTGCCTTAGAAGCGTTTAACAAGATTAATGATGCCTATGGGTTAGCTAATACCCAGGTCAACCTGGGAACGGCTTACAACAAAGTGGGTAAATCCACTCAAGCGATAGAGAATCTTAAAAACGGATATGAGGTATTTCAAAGTATGGAAAACTCGAATGGAGAGGCTGATGCCCTAACCATTCTGGCAGAGATCTACTTGAAGGAGGGTGAATACGCTCGATCTCTGGAGTTACTGAAGAGCTCTAATCAAGTTTCAGAAAAATTTGGGTTAGACCTCCAACTTCAAGCGAATGATCGATTGCTTTATCAGGTTTACGAAGCTATAGGCAACAAGACGATGGCTTTTAACTACTTGAAGAGTTATCACGAACAATTCAAAAAGGTGCGTGAAACTGAGCAAATGCAGCTGGTCGCAGACCTAAGAGAGGCATACGAATCAGAAAAGAAGGAGCAAGAAATAGCGCGCCTCTCTCAGGAAAATGAGATCATTCAACTCCGAGCAGAACAAACAGAGCAACAGCGTTTCATTTTATTCTTAGGGTTACTTTTTTTAGTGGTTATTGCAGTAGCCATTTTCCTTTTTTACCGATCCAAAGAAAAGTCTAATAAAAGATTGATCGAGGCTAACCAACAGTTGGAGCAACTAAATCAAACGAAGAATCGCCTTTTTTCCATTATCTCACATGACTTAAAGAGCCCACTTTCTAGCTTCCATTTGATCACCAAGAGTCTTACCGATAATTGGGATAGTCTGGAGAAGGATCATTTGAAGGATTTTTTGATCACACTGCGTGATAGCTCGGCGAATGTTCGGGATATGATGGACAACCTGCTAAAGTGGGCGCTAGCTCAAACAGATCAGTTGCAATATGAACCCCAATCGTTGAATCCAGGAGAAGTGATATCAGAGGTTAAAAACCAGTTGCACGCTGTAGCGACACTCAAAAAAATGGAAATTAACATCCGTCAGGATGATTCGCTGAAGATTGAAGCGGACAAAGCATTTCTCGAAATTGTCATTCGCAATTTGGTGAGCAATGCTTTAAAGTACTCAGAGGTGCAGAAAAAGATAGAGGTCATGGTGGAAAGTCATGAAGGAATGGGAGTCATTTCCATACAGGACCAGGGAGTGGGAATGGAACAACAACAGATCGATGCCTTATTCAGTGGAGACATGGTGGCACACGATATTCAGAATTCTTCTGAAAAAGGCACTGGATTGGGGCTGGTTTTATGCAAAGAGCTTGTTCACCGCATGAATGGTAAGCTTGAAGTGACGTCAAAAATAAATGAAGGTACTACCTTTAGGCTGATGTTTCCGAAAGCGGCCTAACCTATGACTTATAGAGTATTTTTGGTTGATGACCATAAAGTAGTGCGTGATGGCATTAAGGCTATGCTCCTTGCAAAACCAGAATTTCAGGTTGTTGGAGAAGCAAGTTCTGCTCAGGAAGCCAGGCAAAGTATCGAGTCATGCAATCTGGATATTGTATTTGTAGACTTGAAGTTGCCGGACGGCAATGGGGCTCTATTAATCAATGAACTCACATCAAAGGTGAAAGCCCTTTACCTGTTGCTCACAAGTGATCCAAATGGAGTAGATCTGGAGCGGGCTAAGGCAGCAGGGGCCGTGGGTTTTCTGACCAAGGATATGAATACAGAAGAGTATTTTAAGGCCCTTACTGAAGTTACAAACGGTAAAAAATACATCTCTTCCGCTTTTTCAAACACTCTTCTAAACGATGTGCTCAATTACACGTCCCGTGAAATCGAAGTACTCAGAGGTTTTGCTGATGGACTTACTTATAAGGAAATCGGTGCTCGGCTAGATATGAGTCCCAGAACTGTGGAAACTCACAAGAACAACTTGATGAGGAAGATGGAAGCCAAAAGCATTGTAGAGATGGTACGAATAGCAATCAAACAGCATGTTATCACGGCATAGTCCAATTAGTTCTTGACAGTTCATAATTACATCCGTAAAATTCCGTAGGCTGATGAGGAATATTCCCGATTGATTGATTTTCAATGAGTTAAGAGCTTAGCAGAACAAAAAATTACTGCTATGTTTAAAAAATTCTACGCCTTTTCAATTTTTTTGGTTTTGAGCTATACCAACTATGCTCAGGACATGACACCGCCAACCGTAACCACTTACAATCCTGTAAATAATGCGGTGGAGATCGCTGTGGATGCTGATCTGACTTTAACCTTTGATGAACCCATACGAGCTAGCTCTGGATTTGTTAGAGTGAAACGCTTTGATAACGACAATCAGGTATTAGGAGGAAGACCAGAATTTGAGACCAATTTGTTTACGGTTTCAGGATCTACGTTAACCATTCACTTAAGTGAAGCTTCTGGGGTGACAACAGATACTTATTACTACGTTACCGTCAGCTCCGGTGCTGTAGAAGATCAGGCCTCCAATGATTTCGCTGGCTTCACAGGGGAAAATGATTGGACATTTGAGACGATGGATGACGTAGGACCGGTCATTATCAATAGGACACCTCAACACAATAGTACCTTTGGATCACTTGGGTCTCAAGTGAACTTCACATTTGATGAAGATATATATGAAGGAAGTGGAACGGTTTCACTTTACAATAACTTGAATCAAGTAATAGAAACGGTTACTACTGGAGTTTCAGATTCTCGAATAGAAGTACTGACCACTGCTCATCGAGTTCATGTAGATTTTGACTTTGTTCCAGAGGAGGGAACTCAATACAAGGTGGGTATCTCTGCGGACGCATTTGAAGACGAATATGGTAACGGAATGGCAGCATTGTCTCATCTGGATTGGGCTTTTGTAACCAATGTCCGTCCGCACCTAACAAGTCAATCACCAACCCATGAGGATAACTCAGTAGCTGTTGATGTCTCCATTAGTCTCAGTTTCACGCAAGATGTAGATATCGAAAGTGGTGCTATCATGAGTGTAAAAGAATATGCGTCAGATAATTTAGTTCAGTCGTTTGATCTAAACACAGGGTTTTTAGAATCAGGGACTGTGATTACACTTGATCCCACTAGTGACTTGGATAGCGACAAGCAATACTACGTAGTAGTTGAACCAGTTGGTGCCATATCGAGTGAACTCAATGGTACTGATTTTATTGATTTGGACTCCAAGGATGGATGGACTTTCTGGACGGATTTAGGTCCGCCAACGGTTACATCATTCAGTCCTGCCGATGATGCTGCTGGAGTACCATTAAATATTGGGACCTTGACCATGACCCTTTCAGAAGATGTAATGGAAGGGACAGGAGGAACTTTCCGACTTAGGTATGTGGGTACTAACACGGTGATCCAGGAGTTTGACGTAGGGACCAGTGAAGTAACCATTAGTGGGAATACAGTTACTCTGAATAATGTTTCAGACCTCAACCCATCCGTTACTTATTGGGTTCAGAACCTGACAAATGAGAATGCTGTCAAAGACCTGTCTGGTAAACCATTGGCGGATTGGAATGACGATACTGTTTGGAACTTTACGACTGATGACGGACTTGCACCTACCATAACATCCGTCACAGAGATTGATGATGGAGTCTATGACAACTACACATTGAAGTTTACAGTCAATTTTTCTGAACCAGTCGTCATAGATAATAGCTTCAATATGTTTCGTTTGGGGATCGTTTCCCCGGTCGTTCAGTTCAACATCTCAGGTAAAATAGAACAACCTACACCTTCTTCTATTACAATCAACTATGAAGGACTTAGAGACAATTGGAGTTATTATCTCTACATCGACCCGCTTGCTATTACAGACGCTTCGGGTAATGCCTTTGCGGGGGTTACTTCTAATACGGCTTATCGCTTTTTAGCTAACTGGGATCAGCCAGAGGTAATATCCAGAACCCCCCAAGCCACAGCTCAGCAAGAGATTGATTCTGATATCATATTGGAGTTTGATGAGGACGTATTGATTAATGGTGCATTCCCACACGACGTAAATGCTCTAAGATTGATCATTACTGCTGATAATTCAAATATTGAAACATTTACTAAGGATCAACTTCAGGTAAGTGGATCTACTATAGCGATTGATAAAACGGTTGACCTGAATTTGGAAACAACTTACGCGATTATTGTTCCAACAGGATTGATCATGGCTGCTGCTGATACGACCCGTTTTTTTGATGGATATACCAATACAAGTGCCTGGCGATTCTCCACTGAATACAACTACTGGGATGGTAGTCAGTGGGCTGACGGTATACCTGGTAATACAGATGATGTCACTTTTAAAGCTGATTACACATTTACCTCTGATGAAGTGCTTGAATTCAATCGTATCTATATTCCTTCAGGGGTCACGTTGAGTATTGAAAATAACGCCACTTTGAAGCATCAAAGCGAACTAGAATCTAATGGTCATATCATCATCGAGTCTGGTTCTTCACTAAACTCACAAGGTAGTTTCTCAGGAAATGGAGGTTCGAGTCTGACCGTGAAACGAAACACCACCGGAGGAATAGGAGATGGGATGTATAGTTTTATAGGTGCTCCATTTTATAATTACGATTTCACCACTATTTCCGGGGGTTTTAAATATTCTTACAATCAAAGCAGCAATGCTTATGTTGATGCCTCCAGTATTACTTCGATGATCGCTGGTCGTGGCTACTCCTTGGCAAATAATGATTACATAGAATTTGTGGGAGTGAATCCAATCAACGATGACATGAGTATCGGTGTCCAGAAGTCAGGAGAGGATTTTGGATTCAACTTAGTTGCTAATCCTTACACTGCGGCTATAAGCTATGATGCATTAATGGCCGCCGAAGGGCCTGATGGATCAGGTGATATTACTAGCACCATTTATATCTGGGATGATGGTGGATCTGGAGAGAAGAGCCAAAGTGACTTCATTACGATCAATACGCTTGGCAGTGTTACGGGAGGCTCTGGAAGAAGCGATGATTTTAACGGGTATATTGGGGTTGCTCAGGGATTTTTTGTGGAAAGTACGCAATCAAATACGTCCCTTACATTTACGGATGCCATGAAAGTGGCCGGAAATAATGCTGACGCTAATTATTTCCGAACGGACGCCGAAACCTACGAAACCGTGAAAATATCACTCACAAACGCTGAAGGTTTTCGCAGTGAGATACTAGTTGGCTGGATTGCTGATGCACTTTCTGACTATGACATCAAATATGATTCTAGAAAGCTCAATGGTAACAACGCATCCCAGCTGTACATGCCACTTGGTTTAAGAACCCTGGCAATTCAGGGAGTTCCACAGGATCATGAGAGGCCGATTGAATTAGCCGTTGATTTGAAAGAGACTGGAGAATACAGCCTTTCCATGGATGAATTATCGACCAATAGAGCGTTAAAACTCTATGACAAGCAGCTAGATATTACGCATGATTTGATTAGCTCTGATTATATATTCTACTCACAAGCAGGTGTTTTTTCTGATCGCTTTGAGTTACGTGTCAACTCAGCAGTGTTATCCTCTGATCTGAAGAAAGAGTTCAGTGTTTATGCTCATGGCTCTTGGTTAAATATCAATGAATCCAAAAGTGAGACCAAAACGTATCGAATGGTCAGTGTATCGGGCCAAGAGGTCTGGAAAGGCGAGGTTACAGGGTCATTCACCAAGAACTTTTCGAGTTTGCCTCAGGGAGTCTATATCGTTACGGACGGAGAGCAATCGCAAAAAGTCATTTTGAAATAGTTATTCCTCAGAAGCCCTCACCTTGAAGGAGCGGTTCGCCGTATCTGGGGGTTGGGGCAAAGTCAAAACACTAAAACCATGAAAAATCTACTATTTAAAACTCTATTGGTGCTGCCAGCATTGTTACTCGTTCTACCTGCGTTTGCACAGCCGGGGGCTCCACCAGCCACGCCAATAGACGGAGGTCTGTCTGCACTGTTAGTTGCAGGTGGTCTCTATGGTGCGAAGAAAATAAGAGATAGCAGGAAGGAAAAATAGTCTAGGGCGGTCACCACTACAGAGTGGTTGACACAAGAGCTAGGCAAGGTCTAGCTCTTACTTTTTCTTCTTCCCTTTTTTGAGCTCTTCCAGATCTTCGCGATCTCTCAGTTTTTTGTCATCCACCTGATTATTGAGAAATTGATTGATTTTATCAATGGCAATGGTGGACTTTAGCTCTCCAAATGAATCAATGCTTACATCAAATCCTTCCAGCTCTTTGTTGACTTTTGGCTTTTTCTCGGGGTCTTCTTTCTTCTTACTCATATCTATATCAGTTAAAGTCTCTGTTACTTTAACTGATTGATGGAGAATTTGATTCGATCATGCACTGCTTTTCCACCCAGAATGGAAATAATTTCCATTAAATCCGGTCCAGAACCGGCTCCAGTGATGGTCATACGGAGAGCCTGCATGTTTTTCCCAGCCTTAATGTCATTTGCTTCCATCAAGTTAAAAAACAACTCCTTGGCTTCTTCTGGAGAGATGTCCTCTTTTTCATTTAGTGCATCAGCATAAATAGACACTGCCTTTTTGGCTTCTTCGTTCCACTTTTTGCTGACTACTTTTTCATCGTATTCAGTAGGATCTTGAAATAGGTAAAGCGCATTAGGAGCCATTTCCTGTGGAAATGTAACCCGTTCCTTTAAAAGATGAAAAATCGCTTGCGCAATCTCACCAGTAGTCGTGAGGCCATATTGTTCTTCCAGCTGTGTTTTGATGAGCGAAGCAATTTCAGCTCCATCCTTATTTTTCAAGTACTGCTGGTTGAACCACTTGGCTTTTTCGATATCGAATTTGGTTCCAGCTTTATTTACCTTTTCAAGGCTAAACGCTTGAATCAACTCTTTTTTACTGAATAGCTCCTGCTCTGTGCCTGGGTTCCACCCAAGAAATGACAGGAAGTTGATCAAAGCGTCTGGCAGATAACCTTCTTCTTTAAATCCTGTAGACAGTTCGCCTGATTCCGGGTCATTCCAGTTTAGAGGGAAAATCGGAAAGCCGAGTTTATCCGCAGCTCGTTTGCTGAGCTTGCCATTACCATCCGGCTTCAATATCAGTGGCAAATGCGCAAATTGAGGCATGCTGTCAGCAAAACCCAGATATTTATAAAGAAGTACATGTAATGGAGCCGAAGGCAGCCATTCTTCTCCACGGATCACATGGGTGATTTTCATCAGGTGATCATCCACGATGTTCGCAAGGTGGTAGGTTGGCAGGCCGTCAGATTTCATTAATACCTTGTCATCTAGCGTGGATCCGTGTACATGAACCCAGCCTCTAATCATATCGTTTAGCCGCACTTCTTCTTTAGGATCCACTTTGAACCGAATCACATACGGTTCACCAGCTTCCATTTTTGATTTCACTTCATCTTCCGAGAGCGTGATGGAGTTTTTCATGGTCCTGCGAGCTGCCGCATTGTACTGTGGAGTAGCCATGCCTGCTTCTTTCAGGCGCTCTCGCATGGCGTCTAGTTCCTCTGGCGTATCAAAAGCGTAGTAGGCATTTCCCTCATCCAGAAGTTTCTGCACATATTTTTGATAGAGTTCTTTGCGCTCAGACTGTCGGTAGGGTGCATAGTTGCCACCAGTCCACGGGCTTTCATCAGGCGCTATTCCGCACCATTCGAGAGATTGTTTGATGTATTCTTCTGCTCCTTCCACGAACCTTGTCTGATCCGTATCTTCAATTCTGAGAATGAAGGTGCCGTTGTTTTTTTTAGCAAATAAGTAATTGAAAAGAGCTGTTCTTACTCCCCCAATGTGCAGGGCACCGGTAGGGCTTGGTGCAAATCTTACTCTCACTTGATCCATATGCTTTGGGTAATTTTTAAGGAGTGCAAAACTATCAAATAGCCAATACTTATTGAGGGTTCTTTGTTTTTATTGGTGGTTATCGAGCAGATTCTCCAATGTGTGAATAGCTTCTTTACACTTTCGTGAGAAGGAGATCGTGAGAATGACATAATTCAGCAGGCCAATGAGTAAGGCAATTAGCCCACCGAAATACCACTTGGATAGCAGAAGGAAGACCATGGAGATCAATACTGTCAGCAGGGTAAATGCCTTGAGATAGAGAATAGCGGCTGGAAAGAGCTTTAGTTTTACAAAGATGATCGACCCGAGAGATGTGGGTTCTACTTTGCCTATGAGCAAAGGCAGGGCATTCTGCGGAGTGTGAATGACGCAGGAAATGCGAAAGCCGTCTTCATCAATGTTGCCATTGAACAACGGCTTTGCTACTCTTTCTGCTGCACGGATTTCCTGCGTTTTCCCCTGAAGTTTGTTGAGCACTTCATTTTTTGAAAACTCAGAGACAATTGTATGTTGGCTGTAAGGAAGCCAGGGCATTACAAGTATGCGATGCAGCTAATTTCCACATTCACGTTTTTTGGGAGACAGCTCACTTCCACCGTTTCTCTAGCAGGAGGGTTTTGATCAAAGTACTTACCATATACTTCATTGATCCTGCCAAAATTGCCCATATCGCTTACAAAAATGCTGCACTTGATAATTTGACTATAGTCAGCACCGGCTTCTTTTAGAATGAGACCAATGTTTTTCATTACCCGATTCGTTTCATCTTCGATGTTGTTTGTGATCATGTTACCGGTAGACTGATCTATGGCGATCTGTCCTGTTACATATAAAGTGTCGCCATGAATGACTGCCTGACTGTAAGGACCTATTGGTGCTGGAGCGTCCTTGGAGAGTACTATTTTTTTCATTTTCGCTTTATTGATTTGAAGTGACAATATCGCCATCAATTCGCAAAATGATAAGTGGATATAAGGAGAAATGTTTTGGGATAACCTATTTTGTCACTAGGGTCGGGAGTTATTTCCGATGAGCATTAGAACTTACGCATCACGAGATTGGCTCTTCCCATTTTTTTCTTTTCACATAAAAGCCTTCCACATGTTTCTTAATGCGTTGAATACGCCTGGTCAGTCTCTTGAGATACCTATACATGACCACCTCTTGCGCATAGACTCTGCTTCCATAGGAGTGAGATGAAAATGCTGCGCTGTAGTGTTTAGAATGCTTTTCAATTCGTGTCTGGAACGTACACTGATCACTAAAAAAGTCAGAAAACTCCTCAGCGTTGAATTGCTCATCGAGTTTGTCCATGTGCCTCAGGAGACGTTTAATCGTTCGTCGGGAATGGTTGTAAGACGTGGTTTTGAGGTCCTCTTCCAATAGATCGTGGTAGGTGTGGATTTGATCCAGTAAACTGAAAATGGTTTCCTTGTAGCTATCGTCGTTGCAAAAGGTTTTGAGGTTCTTGTAGCGTGAGAGCTCCATCATTTCTACATGTACCTTTTTGGACAAAACCATAATCCGCCACTGTACTTTGTAAGCTTCAGCTTCACTCGATTTGTCAACATTTCCAGAAGAAATAGCAAACAGAGGAACAATAAGGAGCATTATGGAAACGGCAGTTTTCATGAGATCAAAGCAAGACATATCTCCTCTGAATGTAAATAGCAATTTCTTCTGACCCCCAGCTGGGTTAAATACTTATGTCGAGATTTGTATCTTTTCAGGTATCCAATTGTATCAGATTATGACCTTCTATTGAAATGATTGAGGAGTTGAAAATTGGATTGTTTATCTTATTGGTAAATTCAGTAAACTATGAAAGGTGAGTATTCATCTTTCAGGACCAAAAACACTTCTTTCATGGCTCAATTCAAACTTAAAATCAATGGCAAGAATCTGGAGGTGGATGTAGACCCTCAGACTCCCATGCTGTGGGTGCTACGTGATCACCTGGATATGGTTGGTACCAAATATGGTTGTGGTATTGCTCAATGCGGTGCCTGTACCGTTCATCTTAATGGTGTAGCGACCAGATCGTGTACGTTACCGGTCTCCAGTGTTGGTGGAAATGAAATCACCACCATTGAGGGACTCTCGGAAAACGGTGATCACCCAGTGCAAAAAGCTTGGTTGAAGATAGATGTGCCCCAATGTGGTTATTGCCAGGCCGGACAAATAATGAGTGCATCGTCACTTTTGGCGTCCACTCCTAATCCTACGGATGAGCAAATAGAAGGTGCCATGAATGGCAATATCTGCCGGTGTGGTACCTACACCAGAATCAAACAAGCAATTAAAGAAGCAGCTAAAGCCTAACCCAATATGTCACTAATAAAAACACGAGTAGGACGAAGATCTTTTCTAAAAACATCCGCCGCTGCTGGCGGTGGCTTGATCATCAGCTTTAGCTGGTTGGCATCATGCACACCCGGGCAAAGCAAAGAAGAAATTCTGGCCATGCCGGATGAATGGTTTCAACTAAACGGTTACCTCAAGATTGGAAATAATGGTGTCATAACCATTTACAACCCCAACCCGGAAATTGGTCAGAATGTGATGACCTCACTGCCGATGATCGTAGCGGAGGAGCTGGATGTGGACTGGAAAAAGGTCATTGTAGAGCAAGGTAAATTAGATGCGGACGCTTTTAAAAACCCGCAGTTTGCCGGAGGCAGTTTGTCTGTGCGGTTAGGGTGGACACCACTAAGAATGGCCGGAGCTGCTGGCCGTAGAATGCTGTTGGAAGCTACTGCTAAAGAGTGGCAGGTAGACATTTCTAGTCTGCTTACAGAAGGAGGAGTAATCAAAGAGGCATCCGGTGGTCGCGTCATGGGATATGGCGAGATCGCTGCGAAGGCAGTAGGCCTCGAAGTGCCGGAAGAACTGGACCTGAAGGAGCCAAAAGACTATAAGATCATCGGGACTTCCAAGAAGAATGTGGAAGGAAAAAAGATCGTTACCGGGGAGCCGCTCTTTGGGTTGGATTTTCAAAAAGAAGGAATGAAGCTGGCTATGATCCATCATCCGCCAGCTTTTGGAATGAAGGTAAAAGACTTCAATCGCGATGAAATCGTGGCAATGGATGGTGTGCTGGATGCATTTACCATAGATACCACCACAGAAGAGCCTGGCTGGACAGAAGTCAATGCTTTTAATAAATTGATCGCCCTTGTAGGGGAGTCTACCTGGCAGCTGATGAATGCGAAAAAAGCATTGCGGGTGACATACGAAACAGTAAGTGAGCCAGAAAGCTCAGACCAACATACCAAAAGACTCCAGGAAGATTTACTAAAAGGTGAAGTAACCGAAAGCCGGAAGGATGGCGATCCGGAGGCTGCATTTGCGAAAGCATCTAAAGTCATTGAGCGCACTTATACTTCACCGTTCATCGCTCACAATACGATGGAGCCGATGAATTTTTATGCGGATGTTCAGGAAAACTCAGTAGACCTGGTCGGTCCGGTACAAACTCCCAAGGCTCTGGAAGACCGAACGTCAGCACTTTTAGGAATTCCTGTAGAGAACATCGAGGTGAGGATGACGCGAATTGGTGGTGGATTCGGTAAACGGCTATATATCCATTATGGACTGGAAGCAGCAGCGATTTCTAAAAAAATGGGTGTGCCAATTAAACTGATCTATACTCGCGAAGATGACATGACCCAGGGGACCTATCGTCCCGCTTATTTGGCTACCTATAAGGCCGGTCTGGACGAAAAAAATAACCTAATCGCTTTCTCAGTAAAAGGAGTAGGATTGCCTGAAGGCCCTATTTTCCCTAACCGATTCCCGGCGGGAGCAGTGGATAACTATTCGGCAGAAAAGATCGCCTCCAGTACCAACATTTCCACAGGAGCCTGGAGAGCGCCACGATCACACTTTACCGCAGGAGCCGAGCAGTCGTTTTTGGATGAAGTGGCCGAGCTGGCCGAAAAAGATCCAATCGAATTTAGACTAGCGCTTTTTGAGCGTGCGAAAAACAATCCGGTCGGTGAAGAATATGAATACGATGCAGATAGGTACGCTGGTGTGCTGAAGCTAGTGAAAGAAAAGTGCAACTGGGGTCAGGAGACTCCCGGTGTTAGCCGGGGCATTGCTGCTTATTTCTGTCACAGTTCCTATGTGGCTGAAGTAATGGACGTGGTGATGGAATCGGGTCAGCCTAAGGTTCAGAAGGTATGGTGCGCTGTAGACTGTGGGATTGTGATCAATAAAGAAGGTGCTGTGAACATGATCGAAGGAGGCGTAGTAGATGGAATAGGCCATGCACTCTATAGTGAGATGAAGTTTGAAAACGGTAAGCCTGGTTATAGTAACTTTGGTCAGTACCAGCTCATACGTCACTCGCAGGCACCAAAGGAAATAGTAGTTCATTTTGTGGAAAACGAAATCGACCCAACAGGTCTTGGAGAACCAGGACTGCCACCTGCAGTAGGGGCGCTAGCGAATGCGCTATACAAAGCCACGGGCAACCGCTACTACCACACACCATTTAGCACGGCTCAGCAGGAGCAGATTAATCTGGAGGTGGGGTAGACTAAAATGACTTAACAAAACAATAAGCCCTATCACGTTACTGATAGGGCTTAATCGTTATTCTACTCCTCCGGCATCAGCACTATCTCTATTAGATTTTCATCAACAAGGTATTTTTTAGCTGCGTCTTGCAGGTCTTTTGCTTTCAGTGTTTCTATACGGTTTTCATAATCATAAAATGTGTCCAGGTTCCAATCGTAGGTATAATAGCTGGAAAGAGCGTTCAACCAGTAGCGGTTTTCCTTTAAGCTTTCTTTGCGATCGATGCGTTGCGCTTCTTTTACTTCATTGAGGTCCTCGTCAGTGATTCCATTTTTTTTGATGAGCGCTATTTCATCGTAAACTGCCTGTTTTAGCTCCACCATGTTTTCTGGACCGCATGGGAATGAAATACTAAATGAATAGTTTTCATATGGTCGTTGACTCAGGTAGCCGTTTGCACCCACACCATATACACCACTTTTCTCCTCTCGAATCAAGTCTATTAAACGGTTGGTTATCACTTCGCCGAGGCTGCTCAGTACATAGGACGCTTTCCTGCTGTAATCCGTCTCGCCTTTATAGTTAATGGAGACCTGACTTTTAGGGTCAGTACCTTTTTTGATTACTTTTTTCAACGTACCAGCTGGCGGACGAATGCCCAGGTCATTCCAAGACTCCTCTCGACTCACAGATGGAATACTGGCCAAATAGGTTTCTAACATTGGTTTGATTTCATCTGCTGAAAAGTTGCCTACAAAGAAGAAGGTGAAGTTGGCTGGGTCAGCAAAGCGCTCGTCATAAATTTGATACGCTTTATCAAGGTCAATTTGCTGCAATTCCTCAGCTGTAGGAAAGCCTGTGCGTAGACTGTTGGAGCTCAGTATTTTGATTATCTCATTTTGAAAATAATACTGCGGGTTGGACAATAGATTGCCATACAGCATGGTATTTCTACTTTTAAACGACTCAAAACTCTCCGTATCTTTTCGCGGAGCGGTAAAGTACAAATTGATCATTTGCATCATCGTTTCCAGGTCTTTCGGTGCAGCGGCTCCATTAAATCCTTCGTCGTACGTGCCTACATAAGGAGATACGCGAACTGTTTTTCCTGAAAACAACTTATCCAAGTCGGTTTTGGAAAAATCTGAAACACCACTTTCAGCAACGATGCTTGCAGAGTAGGTAGCACTCGGGTAATCTGCATCGTTGTACAATGAATGTCCACCATCGCTATAAGCTGACATGAGTATTTCATCGTTCTTAAAATCGGTTGACTTCAAAACAACAGTCATCCCGTTGGATAACTTTAATTCAGTGATGTTCACTTTGTTAATGGCCTTTTCCGACGCTACTGTGCCTTTTTTTGGTTTAGTTGGCATTAACTCTGCACCAGACATCTCATCAGCATAGGGTTCAAGCTCTGCCAAGCCTACCTCATCCAGTAGTTTCAAGACGTTTTCTTTGGTTACATCCGGGTTGTCTTTTTCAGGCCCGGTGATGACCACCACACGATCTTGCTCTTTGATCCATTTGGATGCATACTGGTTGATCTCCTCCAGCTTTATTCCATCAAATTGCTTCTTGGCAAACTCATAACTAAACTCAGGAGCAATTATTGGTGATTCATCCAGGAAGGCCGAAACATACTCAGACGCCAAACGACCGCTTTCAGTTTTACCGGCTTCTTTCATTTCTTGCTCCAAACTATTCAGATAGCGCATTTTTGCCCGTTCAAGCTCGCCATTCGTGAACCCATAACGGCGTACACGTTCATTCTCCTCCACTAGTGCTTCCAGACCATTCATGATGCCATCCTCACCTACCATGGCAAACGATTGAAAATTCTTCTTGGTACGTACCATGCTTCCGTAGCTTGAGCTGGCAAATACGAACGGTGGTTCCGCTGATTGGCGTAGTTCATTAAGACGCTGATTCAGCATACTATTGAAGAGACCGTAAGTCAGTTGCTTTCTGTAATCTTTTAGCTGCTTGGTCTTCTCATTGTCATCTTGTTTATAAACCAGTCTCACCAGTGTAAATGAAGCTTCTTTGTCTTGTTCTATAGCCACATACGTTTCTTCATGACTAGGCACTTCAAATTCTTTTCTCTCCCGTACATCTGTTGGGTTTTCTAACTTACCGAAGCGAGATTTGATTTCTTTTTCAATCTCATCAGGCTCCAGATCACCAACGGCTATTACAGCCATCAGTTCTGGTCGGTACCAATCATTGTAAAAGTCTTTGATCGTTTGGTAATCAGCATTTTCGATGATCTCCTTTTTTCCAATCGGTAGGCGGTTGGCATACTGTGAATTTTTAAACATGACGGGAAACCATTCGTCACGCATCCGTTGGTCAGCACCTTGTCCCAGTCTCCATTCTTCGATGACTACTCCACGCTCTTTGTCGATTTCCTCAGCAGTAAATTGTAGGCCGCCAGCCCAGTCTTCCAGCACTTTTAGTCCTTTATCCATCACTTCCGGATCTCCTGTTGGGATAGGTAGCATATACACCGTTTCATCAAAACTAGTGTAGGCATTGAGGTCAGCACCAAACTCCACACCGATAGACTGCAGGTAATTGACCAATTCATTTTTTTGAAAATTTTCACTACCATTAAATGCCATATGCTCCACAAAGTGGGCAAGCCCTTGCTGATCTTCATTCTCTAGAATGGAGCCTGCATTGATAACCAGTCTAAACTCAATCTTATCTTCGGGTTTATCATTTTTTCGGATATAGTAAGTAAGTCCATTCTGCAGCTGCCCAATTCGCACCTTTGGATCATTTGGAATAGGGCTCGAAAGCATTTGCCCGGAAATGTCCTTTTCTTGAGCGGACGTAGTAGTTATAGCAATGACAAGGATTAGTGTCAATGCGAGAAGTTTTTTAAAGAGCATTGGGTTTTTCATTGTTAGAATAAGTTCGGTTTTTGAGAGATAATAAATTACAGGTGTTTTATCCTCTATTTACATTTTTGATCGTGTTAAGATATAAAAAAAGGGTATTACTTGCCAATAACGTATAGGTGTCCTATTTATTCAGCAAATGTATAATTGATTTATACTAGCTCTGACTCTGCAACATTTTGCGAGTCCCAAGGGAATCCAGAACGGTCTTTATTTGGCCTAAACCCGGACTAATTTAATATACGTTAGTGGATCATTTTAAGTAGACTATGCCGAGACGGTTTGAAGTAGCAGGGCCAAATAGACTTAACGCTCTTAATTTATATAGTGTAGGAATCAAAATTGTGTCAAACACCACGAGTGAAACAAACACGGACACCTTTTCTTCAGAGCACATGCGCAGTGGAATCCACTAATCCGCTACCTCTCGTCGGTAGTGGATGAGGACGGCAGGCGCACCCAGCGATTGGATTGAGCGAGAGGAATGACCACCTCGATTTGATACAGTTGAGCGAAATCCATAGCAGTTTCCAACATGTAGGTGTTATCGATTTCTACGTGCCAGTAGACCTTTACCGTCGCACCCAGCTTTTTCTGATTCCGCAGGAACCTGAATAGGCTGAATAATGATTTTAGTGCGAGAATATCCAGTTTTTTGAGTTGTATCCTTAGCTCTCCTTGTTTGGAAGCTAACAGCTGCCGTTTAAATTCATCAATTAGTGGGCGATAAATAATCTCGTATTGACTCATTTGTGAAATAGACAAGAAGGTCAATTGATTGGAAGCGGTGTTTTGGCCGTAATGTAGCTTAGTTAGTTGATCCATATCTATTTCTTATTAGCTGTGAGGCAAAGATGCCGCGATCTAGCTTCGAAGCTGTTAAGTCATTGTAATCAATGGAATAACATTAATGTCACTTACTAAGATTTGGCGATTAAGGACTTAATCAGCAGGTCACATGTACGGATTGATAAAAAGGTAAGTAAGGTTATATCAGAGAATCGATAGATTATTTTATCTGGTGGATTTTTTCGAACAGATCTGACTTATAATTTCTTCCAATGGGCAGCTGATCCTCCCCGATGTGTACTGTGTTCCCATCTATTTTGGAGATGCGATTGGTATTGATGACATAGGAGCGATGAACGCGTTGGAGGCTGGTTTGACTTAGATTTTCCATGCAGGCACTAAGGTTGTGCGAAATGAGGTACGACCCTTTGTCTGACACAATGCGGCAGTAACTTCCATCAGCTTTCAAGTACATGATTTCTGAAGGCTTCATCCGCATGTAGCCATCCTTTACTTTTATAAACAGATCGCTTTCCAGCTGATCGTTGTTTTTCCATTTATTGTGTTTATTCAGGGCCAGCTGTATGGAGACGATGAGGTTCTTTTCGCTGAAGGGTTTGGTTAGAAAAGAAGAAGGGTTGGTGTCAAACGCTCTGGAAACGGTCTTCGGGTCGGAGTTGGCAGTCAGGTAAATGACTGGGAACACACTGTCCTTCCTTTTTTTGATTTCCTTTACCAGTTCTATTCCATCTCTGGGGCCTGCGAGCTTTATATCTACCAGGAGTACGTGCGGTCTATGCGTCAGATAAAGGTCCAGTGCTTTCTGGTAATTAGGCGCTAACCCAATCACTTCAAAGCCATTGCTGATTAATATCTCTTTGAGGTCCTGGCTAATGATTGGATCATCTTCTACTACAAGTACCCGTACTTTCATGTGGTTTGGCTGGCAATGTGGCTAGTGAAAATCAATATAATATAATGAATTTATTTCAGAAGCGGCTATTTATACATTGCGCTTATTGCACTGGTGATCTGGGTAGATGGACTAGCGAATTGGATCCTTTTGGAAATCAACAAGAACCAATTAGTTGTTGGCGATGGTAAACTTTAGATGGACTGCAAATTCTTCTGCTGAGATTTGATGACTCAAAGATCCATCATAGCTGTGGAGGATGGAGCGAACGATGGTATAGCCCAATCCATCTGATTCGGTAAAGTTCCAGCCAGGACCATTGTCAGAGACGATGATGTGAAAGTCATTTTCGCAAACCTGGATGATGACCGAGAGACTGGGATCAGATTTATCGTGAAAGGCGTATTTTAAACTGTTGGTTACTAGCTCGCTTACGATTAGCCCTATTGGTAAAGCGCCCTCCAATTGGATCCGGTGATTATCTACCTGTGTTTGAACGTCCAGGGTGTTCTGTTCTTGGAACGGACTGACCAGCATGTTGAGCAAGTCGTTTACATAATCTGCGAGAACAATATTGGAAAAGTCGCTGGATGAGTACAAATGTTCATGGATCAGAGAAATCGATGAAATTTTGTTTTTGATATTGCTGAGCTTGGATTTTACTAGTGCGTTTTTTGATCTACGTTCCTGCATATTGATTAGACTTGTGATCATTTGTAAGTTGTTTTTTACCCGATGATGGATTTCCTTCAGCAACAGTTCGTTTTGTGCATTTTTACTCTCTACTTTTTCTTTTTCCAACTCTAGTTCGCTAGTTCTGGCCTTAACTTTCTCTTCCAGTTGCTTGCCGGTCTCTCGTAGGATTTTTTCATTACGTTCCACCTCTTTGATGTAGAGTAGCTGGTTGGCGTTTTTTTCCTCAAAGTACTGTTTGGTGATGTAGCCAAGTCCGGCAGAGAAGGTCACTAACTCGGCAATGATGCCGATTTCCAGAAAGTAGCTTTGTCCCGTGTCCAATTGTGAAAGGACTGATCCGGCAAATAATAGAAAAGACGCAGTGATGATAATGAGACTTCTGGCGTTATTGCTTTTGACTATATAGTAAATGATTCCCGCTGTTAGGACTAATTCCAGTGATAAAAAAGCTGTTTTGTACCAGGTCAGATGGATAAAATACAGACCTACCTGTTGACAAAAACTTTCAAAAATAATTTGTACCAGTTTTAACCTAAAAGCGAAGAGTAAAGCTTTGTGTGCTTTGGGAGAAAATTCTTTGAAATCTCCAAAATCAATCAAAAACCACAAGTAGAGGATGCTGACTACTATGGAAAGTACAGATAGGGTGTTGATCGAAAAGTTAGCAACCATAGGAAAAAGCTGCTGAAGGTAGCCATGAAAGTACAGCAGGTAAATAAAAGCGCTTAATATGTATAGAGCGTACCGCAGATAAACTCGCCACCTGGTCATCAGAAACAGGATGGTATTGAAAAGACACAAAAATGATAGGATGCTTCCAAGCACAAGCATGCCGTCATAAACTTTTCGAGTGTCAGATGTTCTGGCTTCTGGCTCTACCAAATAGAAGTTTATTTTATCTGGATTTTGCCGATCCAGCTCACTAAAAGACATGCTCAGAACAATCGCCTGAAGTGGAGGAAGATGAATTAACAGCTCATTTGAGATTTCATTTTTTGACCACTGATGGACGTTGTTTGGACTATACACTGGATCAGTGCTAATAGAAGTAACAACCGAGTCTGGGATCATGTATCGATTGCCAAAGTGTAAGACTTTAGTGATTTCTTTTTTAGAGTTGTTTTCCAGGAAAAAGGTAAATGAAGCTCTTTTCTCTACAGTTATATCGGCACGTTGCGCCCACCAAAGCTGCGTGGTGTCCATTAAGGAAAAGCCGTAGTATGCAGAAGAATCCAAAAGGCGTGAAGAGTCCGACTGGCTAATATCCACAGAATGTCTGTACGCCTGGCATTCAGAAAGGCAAGTCAGCAATAAACTCAATATGGTGAAAGTCCGGATGATCATTTTTTTTTAGTGGTCCAACCCGATTTCAAGATAAAACGATCTACGGAAAGATGAATAGTCAGGGTAGCGTTACACCATGAGCTAATGGCCTATGATCAACGTAGAAATAGGATGGGACAGGCATAGGACAAAGTATTTTGTCCTTTACAAAGTAAATCGGTCGTTTATAAAATTTCAGGTTAAATCCTACCAAGTCAGCACTTCAGGATTCTTATCATTGAAGTATAAAAACTCATACATGATAAAAAATCTATCTGTATAAGGTAGTCTGATGATCTACTCTCATATTCTATCAGCCTTAAAACCACAAAACACATCCGCTATGAACCGATTTATCGCCTTAATCATCACTAGTTTAGCACTGTCAGCTGCCTATCCGCAGCAGCAATACACCTTTTCAGGGACTGAGAGCTTCTGGAGTACTAATTCATTCCCCAACACTTCTGATGAATCTGAAGTTGGAAATGATGTAGCCGCGAATGATTCCCTTGTAGCTATTGTGCTGAATCATACCGGAGAAAACTTACGGGTAGATGGTGTAGGTCAGAGTGTATCTGCGACCAATAACGGGTCCTTACTTGTCTTTGATAAAGAAGGAACATTTCTATATGAACGATCTGATTTAATATATTCTAGTGGGACTGATGCAGTCACTGTTGATCAGGTGCTGTTTGATTTACAAGGTAACATTGTAGTAGCTGGAACATTCACCGGCTCTACAGTAAACGTAGGTTTGGAGTCGCTAAGTCAAAGTGCCAACATGGCCACCTTTGTAGTCAAATATGACATCAATGGAGATGTTATATGGGGGACGGTGTTGGAAAGCTCCGATACCGTAGAGATGAATAGTCTGGATATTGATAGTCAGGGGAACCTAATCATGGCAGGTAGGTTTCAAGGATCTGGGTTTTCAGTTGGTACTGATAACATTACCTCAAAAGGTGAGTTTGATGGATTTGTAGCCAGCCTGGATGCTGACGGTAATGGCAACTGGGTGAGTGGTGTAGGTAACGAGTTGGATGACGGCATTTACGATGTATTTGTAACGCCAGAAGATTCTATCCTGATTGCAGGAGCGTTTAGTAGTGATACGCTTTTTGTTGAAAATGACACCCTTGTCAACGGCTCCAATACCTCAGGAGGTTATGAAGGGCTTGCCATGTCTTTTGATGGCAGTAGTGGAAGCCCTCATGCATGGCAGACCTTTAGCACCGGCTTAGACGTATATGCCAGACAGATTGTAGGAAATGGCAACACCTGGTATGTGGCGGTACAACATCGTGGAGTTCTTTACGGAAACAACGCATCTACTCAACCAGACATACAACTCGTCAAGTTCGAGAGTAATGTGACGTCATGGAACAAATTGATCCGCTCTAGTTCACCTGAGGATGCAAAAGAGTTGGTTTTATTAAACAATGGAAACCTAATCATAGCAGGAGAAACAGAAGGCGTGGGTATACAAATCGGATTATTGTCCTATCCGGGCAGTTCCAGTAGTAGTGATTTCTTCGTTTTCGAACTAAATAGTTCTGGTGATCCGGTAAGAGGCTTACGGAAAAACCAGTCGGGAGATGAATCTATCAATGCCATAGCTGCGAATTCACTAGAGGAATTCTGGACAGTCGGGTCTTTTCAAGGAACATCATTCATCCTGGATGGTGATACAATTTTTAACACCGATTTTGGTCTGGATGAGGCATGGCTATCGCAGATGAGTTTAAATAATTTGCCGCAGGGATTAAATATGACTCCCGGAAATAGTATCGCGGAGAATAGCCCTGACAGTACTTATATTGGGTCGTTCACTGTTTCTGATCCAGATGCTGATGAAACGTACGATTTATCATTTGTTTCTGGTCATGCGGATAACAATTTCTTTCAACTCACAGCAGATAATGAACTAGTGAGCGAAGGTGTTTTTGACTTTGAAACTAAGTCTAGTTATACGTTGAAATTAAGAGCCTCAGACAGTAGAGGAGGGATCAAAGAAATTGATTTCAACATTGCAGTGACTAATGTTAATGAACAACCAACTTCAATTAGCTTGTCTGATACCATCATCAATGAAGCATATAATGCAGGAACTTTAATTGGATCATTTACCACGATTGATGAAGATAACCATCCTGATGGTTTTCTATACACACTCGTGAGTGATACAGGTGATAATGATAATGAGAAGTTTTCTATCACAGGTGATAAGCTTTATTTAGACGAGCCATTCGATTTTGAAACACAGACGAGTGCAACAATTAATGTGCAGACGGATGATCAGTCTGGGGAGACTTTTCAAGCTTCACTTGCACTTTCTGTTCAGAATAATATTGTTTCGACTGAATTGGCGAAAAAAAGCACTGGATTGGTTCAGTATGGAGGAAATGACGAAGTGACTTATCATTCATTAACTTTAGATAGCAATGGCAACAGGTATTTTGCTGGATCTGTAGCCGGAGATTCCACTGAGATAGGAGAAAAAAAATTGGGTAAGGGTAAATTTATTGCCAGTTTCAGTGCCTCGATGGCTTTTCGATGGGCTATAAATGTGGATGAGGTTTATGATCTTCAAGTTTACAAGGATACACTTTATGTTGCTTCGGGAGGCTTTGGGACAGAGCTTCGAAAGTACAATCCAGCAGAAGGGACTGCAGTAGACACATTGCCATTTCCTAGTTGCTGTAATTATCGCATTGAAACTATTCATAATGATACCATTTATGTTTCTCAGCAAGGAGAAATTGTTGCGTATGATTTATCAGCGAATGAACTTTTTCAAATAGCTGTAGGTGATAAAACTCCGACGGGTGTAATTGTGGATGATGACCATATTTATGTCACAACATCTAGTTCTGGAGATATAGTCATAGGTTCTACTACCGTTAGTGAGAGATCTAGCCAAAATAACGCATTCCTTTTTGCTTTTAATCATGACCTAAGTCTAGATTGGTCTGATGTAGTTGGCATTTCCGATGCAGGTAATGTGTATCCTACTGGTTTAAAGTTTGGAGCAAATGGAACAATTAGCCTATTAG
Source organism: Marinoscillum sp. (assembly GCA_024305105.1). Classification (GTDB taxonomy): domain Bacteria; phylum Bacteroidota; class Bacteroidia; order Cytophagales; family Cyclobacteriaceae; genus Marinoscillum. The sequence continues at coordinate 45,273 of JAMWZA010000005.1, read as the reverse complement.
GTTATAATAGCAGACCAACAGGGACTACTTACACAATTACTAATAATGCAGGATCCTTCACTACCAATGATTATAGCTATACGATTTCTTATCAATCGGATGGATCCGAACTCCGACATGTTACCTATCCTCACCGCCATGTCTGGGGTGAGGTTGATGCACAGGATAATCTTTATGTAATTGGAGAATCAAGAACTACTGGTGAAGAGAAAGTATATAAATATGGATCATCGGGAAACCTTATATGGGAAATTGCAGATGTCCTAGATTATAGTATGATTGCTTTTGACGGCAATATCCTGTCTTGTTACGGGGAGTTCAGCGGTTCATTTGATTTTGGAGGAGAAACCTTTGATGCATTTTATGGAGATGATATCTTTTTGATGAATCTAAGTGAGTTTGGTGTCGAACAACAAGCCATTTCAATAGGAAACCCCGGTGGATCTTTGAGCCTAAATACTTTGGGTACTCAGATGAATAATGTTGTTACTGCAGCAGGTTCATTGTCTGGTGAGTTGGTTTTCGGTGAAGATACCTTGAGGTCAACCGGATCTAGTGATATAGTTATTGTAGCGTATGATTACAGTGACGATATCAAGGTGAATTCGGCACAAGTTCTGGCAGTGGCTGGTGACCAATATGTAGATAATATTGCTTCTGATGAATTAGGTAATTATCTAGTTTGGGATGAAGGTAGCTACACCGATGGAGATGATTATTTAGTTAAATTCAATTCAACGGATACCCTTTGGACACGCGAATATGGTCCTGCCCGAATTGCAGATGTGGTATTTACTTCTGAAGGCAATATATATGTCGCCGCACTATTAAGAAGTGGAAGCGTAACTATCGGGGGAGATAGCTTCACAAACTCCTCGAGTGCTAATTCATCCTTGATATTTAAATTAGATACTGATGGGAATGTGATTTGGGTGAAGGAGGTGTCCGGAAGTAGTTGGATCAATGCCAATGAGCTTATTGCAGATGATGACAGTGTATATGTCGCTGGGTATTTCAGTGGCAGTTTGTCGGTAAATAGTGATAATTTGAGCACTTCCGTCATTGGAGTAGATGAAGTCTTTTTGCTTAAACTGGATCACAATGGGAATTCGATTTTTTCTCGGAAGTATGCTAAATCAGGTAACTATCGATTTTTAAATGGGTTCCACCGTATTCATGATTATCTCTATATGCATAACAGAGATAATAGTACGGGAAAAGAAGAAATTGTTCGGTTAGATCTCGCTGGTACTGCTGATACGCTATACCAACCATCCTTTTCTAACCTGACAAACTTTAACGTGGGAGACAATAAAATCTACCTATCTAGAACTACAACTGGAGAGAATGTTGTTTTAGATGTCGACTTCAATGAATTGTTAAGCTATCCAACCAGTACCAATTATTATGGTCATTTACAGGTAGATAATGACACGCTACTCAACTTAAAGAATAATGATCTCTCAAAATCAGTGATAAGAACAGGACCAGAAGGATTTGCGCTTGAGTTCGATACAGTTTCCGAAAACTATACAGGGTTCGTCTCCAAAATCATCCCTGAGACTGCTGGAGTAACGCCTAATTATGCCGAGTCAAGCGGCGCTTTCTCTATTTCTAACGATTCTTTATTTCTTGACTCTCCAATTAATTTTGAATCCTATGAAACCTATAATCTTGGTGATATCACATACACCGATCCATATGGTGATAAGGTGGTTAGAAAATTCACCATTGGTATACAGGATGTCAATGAGAGTCCAACGAATATATCGTTTACATCCGCAGGTTTTATTTATGAAAGTGACCCGGTAGGTACAGCCATTGGCTATGTTTCCGCTTCAGATCCGGATGCTTCGGATACGGAGTTTACGTTTACTCCGGCAGACAGCTTGAGCGAAATCTACTATTACGTGAGTGATGATGATTCAGTGCGAGTAGCAAAGCCGCTAGATTTTGAAGTGCTATCAAACAATGTTTCGCAGAGCTCTTACAGTATCTATTTCAAGCTATCAGCAACAGATGCAGGTGGGCTAAGTTATGAAAGTAGCATTGGAGGGTTTACATTATTCAACGTTAATGAGCTTCCGCTTTCAGTTGATACGCTCACAGTTAGCGAAGACACTTCTCCTGGTGGAGGGCAGCAGTATCTTGGTGTGGTGAGAAGTGCCGACCCAGACTACTACTCCTTTTATACTGGGAATAACTATTTTCTTCCTGAAGTCGACTCAGTAGACAATTCCTTGTTTTATTTGAGCTCTAGTAGCCTATACAGCAGCAATGATTCCACTATAAACTATGAGGTTGATTCAGTATTCCATTTGACAGTAGGTGTGCATGATTCCGGTTATCCAGACACAGTCTACCTTCCGATGGTCGTTAAACTCACAGATGCCAATGACCCTATTCAGAACATTCAAATTTCCGGAGATACCATTCCAGAGAATTCACCTGTCGGTACGCCTGTCGGTGTGATCACCTGGGAAGATGAAGATGCGGAAGCAGGATATCGAATGACTGTTAATTGGCCCAAAAGATTTGAATTTAGGGAGGATACTCTAGTGTCTTCTCTTGTTTTTGATTACGAGTCTACTACCAATGGTGTCGCAAATGGTGTTACAACTGTGCAGATAACAGTAGATGATACCGTTTCTAATTCCTCTAATAAGGTTATTACCTACTCAATTAGAATATTGGATCGAAATGATCCACCTGAGATTAAGGCTAACTCAATTTTAGAGTTCAACGAAAATGATACCACCGATACGTACACCTTCAGTGTCACCGATGAAGATGAAGGAGATCAGGTGATGATGACCCTAATAGACGGTGAAGGGGATAGCTTAAATTCTTTGTTTATTGTGGATTCTGTTGAACACATCCTCATTCCTGCTCAACCCTTAGATTTTGAGTCCCAACCGAGGGTGTCAGCTAGGTTGCGATTGACAGATAGTGCCGGAGCCAGTGTGGATAGTGTTTTTGTGTTTGATGTAAATGATCGCAATGATCCGGCGTATAATATTCAGTTGACTAGTTATCAGGTAAATGAGTACACAGGTACTCAAGAGAGGTTTGCTGAAATCCTTTTTGAGGATGAGGATGAAGAATCCAGGTCAACCTACCAGTTTTCCAAGGCCTCATATGATGGAGAAGTACTTGATAATGACTTGTTCAGCATCATCACATCTACAGGAGAAGTATACAATAACTTTAACTTAAATTATGAAAATCTAGATAGCAATATTCTCTTTTTGAGAGTGTCAATTCAAGATGATTACAGGACTGAGTCTTTTATAAGTTTGGGAACGGTTTACGCTAATGAATTAATGGAAATAGAGGTAATTAATGTCAACGAGCCGCCAACGAACTTACAGCTCGCCAGTAATTTTAATTCAATTAGTGAGAACACTGCTGTTGGGACCTTTTTGTCTGCTATTAGGGTCGACGATCCGGAAGGCAAGGAAACCGTATCCTTTACGACCGATTACGACGGGTTTGAGATTAGAGATGATAGTATTTTCATTGCCAGACCTTTGGACTTTGAAACCGAAGGTAATTTGATCAACTTCCATATAGTAGCGACTGATACAGGCGGATTGAGCACACAGATTAATCGAAGCTTTAACCTTGGGAATGTTACAGAGAATGAAGCAAGCTTTGGATTATTCTGGTCGTCAGTGCCTGAGAATGCTCAAGGAGACCAAAGAATTTTGGGAGGGCTCTATACAACATTGGATGGAAACCAGGTCACATCTACCTATGACTTAGTGTCTGGTGAGGGAGATGATCACAATGATCTGGTATTCTTAAATACTCAATCACAATTTGCTGATGTGGCCGTAGAGATTGCTGAAGGCGAAACAATTAACTATGAAGAAATAGGAGATACCCTTCGATTTAGAGTGATGGCAAACGCCTTAGGGCTGATAATAACCGGCAAAGTGCCAATTGATGATATAAACGAAGCTCCGTACGATTTAATATTGACAGGGCAGTCTATCGATGAAAACCTAGCGGTTGGTACAGAAATAGGTGTGCTTAGTAGTAGTGATGATGATGTAGATGATGAAATTCAGTATTCGATTAGCTCATCTGAAAATGCGGTAGTGGAAGGGGATCTGCTTTTGTCTGCCAAAGAATTTGATTTTGAGGCATCGACCTCTTTCGAAGTAGCAATTACGGCTACTGATTTAGAGGGGTTGAGCATTACCGAGAGCTTTACTATATCCATCATCAATGATGTGACGAGTGAAGGAGAACTGGTTCTGGGAACCAATCCGAATGATTTGCGCATTTATCCTAACCCGGCAAAGGATCTTCTGTTTTTGGATGAGCGTTTGATTGGTGCCTCTTACATTCTAACGGATGTCTCTGGCAAGGAAATCAAACGAGGAGTTTTGGAGCAACCGGAGATGGATATTCGATCCATGGATTCCGGGGTTTATCAAATGCAATTCATAAAAGCAGACGAAACCGTCCTCAATTCCCTGATTGTCATCAGGCGATAGCAATATTGGAGCGTGGGTAGGGTGTCTTATGTTAATAAAGCTTGATATCCAGTACAGCCCTTTGCTACTAGCTCTTGAGATAAGCTGGTGACGTCTTGGCAAACGTTTCCGACTGGCATCCACTGGATAGGTGGCCTTATGAGCTTAAACTAGAAAGTTCCTATAATTAGATCATCTCTCAGTAATTTGCATGTTATAAAATTTAAGCCATGCAGAGGTTAATATTTATTTTCTTTCTCATTCTCTCTTGGAAGTCATTAATAGGACAGCAAACGAATTACAAAATTGGTTTCTCTCAACCTTTGATGGCAGATGAATGGCGAAAAACCATGTATAACGAGATGCAGCGCCAGTTGATCTTTCATGAAGACATTGAGTTAATTTTTAGGGACGCAGATACCAAAACTAGCACTCAAATAACTCAAATATTAGAGATGGTTGAATTGGGAATCGACTTATTGATTGTCTCACCTAATGAAGCCGCTCCGCTGACTCCAATAATCGAATCTATTTATGATCAGGGAATTCCCGTGATTATCTTAGATAGACGTATTCCATCCAATAAATACACCGCCTACATTGGAGCCGACAATCAATTGATTGGTTCAGAAGGGGGTAAATATCTGGTTAGATTGTTACAAGGTAAAGGTAGAGTGCTTGAGATTTATGAAAGCCTCAGAATAACTGCATTTGCAGATCGTCATCAAGGATTTAGATCGGTAATAGAACAATACCCTTCACTGGAAGTAGATTCAGTTAAAGCGATTGCCAAAGGAGAAGAAAAGTACCGTCAAATGATAGGTTCCAATGAATATCAGGCGGTGTTTGCACCAACAGACGTAGCAGCCAAGTTTGCGGTAGATGTGGCAAAAGAAGAAGGTGTAAGTACTGAAAATTCTTTTTTCATCGGAATTGACGCTCTTCCAGGTGAAGGGAATGGGCTGGATCTGGTAGAGCGGGGAATCCTGACTGCTACCATACTCTATCCTACCGGAGGTGATGTGGCCATAGATGTGGCATCCAAAATTCTCAATGGAGAGAAATACGATAAAGAGAATACATTACAAACATTGGTGATTGATTCCACCAATGTCGCAATTATTCAAACTCAGGCAAGAAAAATTCTTAAGCAACAATCGGATATTCTTAGTTTGGCAGATAAACTAGGAGTCATCCAAAGAGTGTTTAAAACCCAACGTACGTTAACGTACCTTTTTGCTGCCACTATGATACTTTCCATCATTATGACTGCTTTTGTGCTTAAATCATTGACTGAGAAAAGACGCATTAATAAAGAACTGCAGCTGAAGAATGATCAAATCACGGAATATGCTAGTAAAGCTGAAGAAGCCACCCAGGCCAAGTTTCGGTTTTTCACTAATATTTCACATGAATTTCGGACCCCTTTAACTTTGATCAAGGCACCTATAGAAGAAATGCTCAATAGTAAAGATACAGGTGCTTTTAAACGAGACCTGAATCTTGTCAAGAGAAATACCATGAGGCTCCTAAGGTTAGTTAATCAAATCATGGATTTTCGGAAAATAGACAGTGCGAGTATGAGCCTGAGGATAGGTGAGCACGAATTGATTCCATTTCTTGAAGAGATCCTGTATTCATTTGAAAAGTTGGCTAAAAACAAAGGAGTTGCCATAAAGCTAATTTATGATGAGGATGATTCGAAGCTTTGGTTTGATGCCAGCATGATGGATAAGGTTTTTTTCAACCTTTTGTCGAATGCCTTCAAATTCACCCGGGAGGGAGGGGAAATTTATGTAAGAGTGGAAAAGGACAATTTCAATGATCAGGTTAAAATATCTGTGGAGGATTCTGGTACCGGAATGAATGAAGAACAGGTGGTACATATTTTTGATAGATTCTATCAAGGAGATCAACACCGGAGTTTGGGTACTGGAATAGGACTTTCCCTGTCTAAAGAAATTGTTGAGTTACACCAGGGTATTATCAAGGTTGAAAGTGTGCTGGGAAGAGGTACGCGCTTTGATATCTTGCTGAAAAAAGGCAATCAACATTTCAATGCTTCAAGTATTGTCTCAGAGAGAGCCATTTATGAGCGGACGACAGACTCGTTTTTTGATGATTTGGAATCCCATGACGAAAATGAAAAACCAACTCCTGATGGATCAAATGTTCTTATTATTGAAGACAATGAAGAGCTAAGAGCTTTCCTGCAACGAAAAATAAATCTTAACCATCAGGTCAGGGGAGCTTCTAATGTATCTGAAGGTCTAGAAATAGCCAAAGATGAGGTGCCAGATCTCATCATTTGTGATCTTATGTTAAATAATGAAAGCGGGTTTGAGATTATTAGCGCCTTAAAAGAAGATTTAAGAACATCTCATATTCCCATTATTATTCTAACAGCTAAATCTGATCAAAAGGAGAAATTGAAAGGAATAAAAATGGGGGCAGATGATTACATCACTAAGCCATTTGACATGGCTCTTCTTTTAGAACGAATAAACACCTTGTTGGCCAATAGACAGAAGTTAAGGGAACACTATTTACATGAATTGCCGATAGAGCAAAAAACAAATTCAGGCTCCAAGATTGATAAACGATTTGTTAGTGAATTTACTGCATTGGTTGAGCAGAATTTGTCTAATCCAGATTTTGGTGTCAATGAGTTAGGTAAAGAAATGGGGTTATCACGGATGCAACTTTACAGAAAAGTGAAGGCACTATTGGGATACAGCGTGAATGATTATATCACTAGTGTAAGATTAAAGAAAGCAAAGCACCTCATTCTACAAGATGAATATACGATTTCCGAAATTGCCCATGCTGTGGGTTACTCTACCCCGTCTTATTTTTCAACAGCTTTCAAAAATCAATTTGGGATAAGCCCTTCAGAATTTAAATCCCAATTGTAGCGAACCTGTTACATTTTTGAAACATGCGCACATAATTAAAAGTGCAATTGCTAAAATTATAAAAGCGACCAAGATAATACGTGCCTAAAAACGTTTATTTCATTGATATAACCCTTATTCAATCAAAATCGCAAATTATTGGTACGTCATTGTAAAATGTGATGCTGAACTACTCATAACTTGGAGCTAAAGTTTTCATGAATTATGAATAGACGCATACTATATTATTCCATTGTTGTTGGCCTGGCGGGCTTTCTATTTGGTTTTGATACAGTGGTAATATCTGGGGCTAACCTTCCCATAAAAGAACTATGGAATACCAGTGAATGGTTTCACGGGACTTTCATCATGTCTATGGCTCTTTGGGGCACTGTGGTTGGAGCTTTGTTTGGAGGTTACCCTACGGATCTTTTGGGCCGCAGAACCACGCTTTACTGGGTAGGTGTTTTGTATTTAACCTCAGCTATTGGTTCTGCTCTTGCCACAGATCCTTATCTTTTTTCTTTTTTCCGATTTATTGGTGGACTTGGAGTTGGCATATCATCAATAGCCGCTCCAACATATACATCTGAAATAGCCGCTCCATCAGATAGAGGGAGACTTGTTTCATTATACCAATTCAACATTGTTCTCGGGATATTGATTGCTTTTATATCCAATTACCTTCTTCAAGGCTTTGGTGGAGATAATGACTGGCGATGGATGTTGGGTGTAGAAGCTGTTCCGGCGGTTGTTTATATACTTTTAATGTTAGGTGTTCCGCGGAGCCCTAGATGGGTGCTCCTTCACAAGAGAGATACTTTTGGAGCAAAACAGATCCTGTTACAGCATATGAATGCAGAAGAAGCTCAGTCGGTTTTAGATAAAATCACTGCAGATTCACGCAGAACAAGCTCTGAACCATCAAAAGTATTCTCTAGCAGATATAAGTGGCCTTTGACTCTGGCGTTTTTACTAGCAGCTTTCAATCAATTGTCTGGAATTAATTTCATTTTGTACTATGCTCCAGAAATCCTTTTGAAAGCAGGATTTGGAAGTGCAGACTCTCTTTTCAGTTCTATATTTATTGGTTTTGTGAATCTGGTTTTCACCATGATCGGAGTCTCTTTAATTGATCGGTTGGGTAGGAAAAAACTGATGTATATTGGATCAATTGGCTATATCTTAAGTCTTGTAATGGTAGGGATTGGGTTTTATTTAGACACCAATGCCTATTTCAAGCTCGTATTCATTTTGATCTTTATTGCCTCACATGCCATAGGTCAGGGAGCGGTTATATGGGTGTTCATTTCGGAGATTTTTCCTAATAAAGTACGCTCATACGGGCAGGCCTTTGGATCTGGAGTTCACTGGATTTTTGCAGCGTTAATTACTTTGTTTGGGTCTGTCTTGATCAATAGTTTAGATCCATGGATCGTATTCTGGCTTTTCGCTGGATTCATGGTTATGCAGTTGCTTTTTGTCATTTTCCTCATGCCAGAAACGAAGGGAGTTCCACTAGAAGACTTACAAACCAAACTGATGAAATCAAAGCGTCACTCCGTTGATGCTGCTAAAAAGAATATTGAAACAACCTATGCAGCCTAAGTTGGCAGCTAAACCATATATTATGATGAAAATATTTTTACAACGTTTTTTAGCCTTTGTTCCGATTCTAGGAGCTTCATTTTACCTGAACGGTCAGGAGCTGACAATAACCGGAAGAGTAGCAGACTCAGATAGTGGTGAGTCCTTGCCTGGAGCTACGGTGACCATAGATGGTACGTCCACCGGCACAATCACAGATTTGAATGGAGACTATAAGTTGACAGTCGAAAATGATGCTGTTTTAATGTTTTCATTTGTTGGATATAATACCAAGAAGATGCCTGTGAATGGCCAAACTCAGATAGATGTAAATCTTTCTATGGATATGAAGTCGCTAGAAGAGGTTGTAGTAGTTGGGTACACGTCTAAAAAGAAGAAAGATCTGGTAGGTTCTGTAAGTGTTGTTGATATGGACGAAGTTGGGAAAATAGTCTATGCTAATCCATTGCAAGCATTACAAGGACGAGTAGCTGGCGTCACCTTTACTCAGACAGGAGAGCCTGGAAGTGTTGGTACCAGTGTTAATGTAAGGGGCTTCACCACTTTCGGAAATAACACTCCTCTTTATGTGATTGACGGAATACCATCCCAGGAGCCACCAAATAACCTCAATGGGAATGATATTGAGTCTATACAGGTGCTGAAAGATGCTGCTGCGTCAGTTTATGGGGCAAGAGCGGCCGCAGGTGTGATTTTGATTACAACTAAATCAGGTAAAAAAGGAAAATTAAGTGTAGACGCGGGTCTCATTCTTAGCAAACAAACCCGAGCTAACTATTTGGATTTATTAGACGCAGAACAGTGGGGTGAAGTTTATTGGGAAGCTTATCAGAACAGTAGAAATGGTGCTCCTTCGTTTACCGGATACTTTGATTTAGGTGGTAAGCCAGGGATTCCAGCTGATCCTCAGCTATATCAGCCAGATAAGGATGACCCGTCTAAAGACCAATCCTATTTATATACTCCAGAAGGAACCAACTGGGCAGATGAGATTTACCGAGATGGTCACAACCAACAGTACTATGTAAATATCTCTAATGGCAATGATAGAGGAAGTGTCATGTTTGGCGCTTCATATTTCAATGAACAAGGGATCATTATGACCTCTTATTTCAACCGGATTACTGCAAGACTAAATTCAAATTACAACTTAACCAATTGGTTAAAAGTGGGAGAAAACCTTAGTATTTCAAATTCAGAAAGAGTTGGTGTAGGAGGAGCACCAAATGATGTAGTACGACAGCATCCTGCTCTACCAGTTTATGATACGGAAGGTGATTATGCAGGTCGGGTTGGAGACTTCCCAGACATCAGAAATACGGTGAGTCAATTGGATAGAAATGGTAATAATACCACTCGAAGTTGGAGAATCTTTGGAAATGTTCATGGTGAGGTGAGTATTCTCGATGCGCTTGATGTTTTGCCATCCAGTCACAGCTTCAAGCTTAGAACGAATTTCGGATTGGACTACAGTGATTACTATGACGACTTCTTTGAATCAAGTCTTCATGAAGGTGTATATCAAATCGACAATAATAGTTATTACAACAAATACGGTAGAGGAGTTACATTGACATGGAACAACTTTGCCGAGTACGGATTTCAATCCGGAGATCACGATTTGAAGGTCATAGGCGGTATCGAGTCTATTCAATACAAGTATAGAGACCTTGCAGCATCGAGAATGGGTTACACAGTAGAAACTCCGAGTTATTTAACAATCAGTAGTGGAGATGATATAGGCGTAGCGTCAGGAGGGAGAAGCAATTGGGGGCTTTACTCTGAAATAGCCCGGGCAGATTATATTTTTAAAGGGAGGTATTTAGGTACCGTGCTGTACCGTCACGATATGACATCAAGGTTTGCTACTGATGGAGATTTTCTGACCTACATGCTGGGATGGCGATTAACAGAAGAACCTTTCGTTAGAAGTTTGGTGGGTGACAATGTCTTGAATGATCTAAAGTTAAGAGCTAGCTATGGAGAGTTGGGAAACCAGAATACAGGAACCTTACATAATCAGTCTACTTTTTATGGGCCGAATGATTTGAATGCAAACTACGATTTAGCAGCAACCAACAACTCAGTTCAACAAGGTTTTGTTGTGCTAACAAGAGGTAACCCATTCCTTCGATGGGAAGCAACTAAAAGTTACAATGTAGGAGCAGACATTCGCTTGTTCAATCGCTCAGTTGACTTCAGTTTCGATCTTTACAAAAAGGTTACTACAGACTTGATAAGCAATCCACCATTGGCGCTTGCTACCGGTGAGGGGACAGCTCCTTATGTGAATTCAGCACAAGTAACCAACACTGGTTTCGACCTTAACCTTACACATTACATGAATAAAGGGTCTCTAAAAGTGACCAATTCCCTGCAGGTTTCTCACTATAAGTCAATGGTTGATGATCTGGATGATCGCTATCCAATAGGCTATGAAGGAGAACGCTACTTTGACAATGGTGGTAGAATAGCCGAAGGCCGGGAAATGCGAGAATTCTACGGGTGGGTTGCAGAAGGTATTTTCCAATCCACAGCAGAAGTTGAGGCTCATGCAGATCAGACCGGTAAAGCTGTCGGGAGAATTAGATATGCAGATATTAATGGAGATTCGATCATAAATGATGAAGACAGAACCTATATAGGTAGTCCTCATCCGGATGTAACTCTTGGGTGGAACAGTCAGCTCAAGTACAAGAATTTCACCCTTGATATGTTTTTTTATAGTTCAATCGGCCAAGATGTGTTTAATGGCTTGCGAGTGACCTCAGAATTTGCTCAGATTGGTACATACAATCGAACAAGAGCCATTCTGGATGCATGGTCTCCTGAAAATACAACTGCAACGGTTCCAATGTTGACACTAGATGATAGAGGAAATGACGAGTCCCGTGCATCATCTTACTTCGTTGAAGACGGGACATTTTTAAAAATGAGAACCTTACGTTTAGGATATGAATTCAATCCGGATATTCTTAATGGCTTTAAGGTCAACTTATACGGAGAGGTACAAAATGCCTTCACCATCACCAATTATTCAGGTATTGATCCTGAGGTTCCGGGAGGTTTTGATGGAGGTGTATACCCTTTGCCAAGAACCTTCATTCTAGGACTTAACCTAAAACTTTAATCCAAAGACAGATGAAAAAGATACTTACAGTAATAACCACTTTAATCATCCTGCTACCGTCGTGTAAGGATGAAGTATTAGACCAGGTACCTCAGGGGGCTTTAGCTGAAGGGGTGGAGGTAGATGCTCAGATCATGGATAATCTGATTACTGCTGCCTACTCATCTCTGACAGCACGATTTATCGATCTGCATCATGTTACTTTCCAGGGACCGACGACCAATTGGATCGCAGATGTTCGGTCTGATGATGCTTATAAGGGTGGTGGCGGTATTGTGGATCAGGTACCAGTTCATCAGGCTGAAACGTATGTACTCAACCCGACCAATGATCTGGCATTTAATAAGTGGCTTAATCTCACCTGGGCAATTGCCAGATGCAATGTAGCAATCAGCAACCTGCAGGAATATGAGAACCCTAATTATCCATCGCGAACTAGAATGGCAGAGATGCGATTTCTTCGTGCACATTTTCATTTCGATTTACTGAGAAACTTCAATAAGATTCCATGGTTGGATGAAAACGTACTGGGCTCTGAAGCCTCTAACACTGACTATACTAAATCAGAAATATTGGAATTGATTGAAGCGGATATACAGTTTGCCTTTGACAACCTTCCTACCTCCCAACAAGAGATCGGGCGTGTGAATAAGTATACTGCTGCGGCTTACATGTGTAAGATTCTCATTGAAGAAGAAAAATGGAGTGAGGTGATACACTTTGCAGATGTGATAATTAACTCAGGTGAATATGGCTTGGTTGATGAGTTCGAAGATCTTGCAGGACTTGATGAAGAAAATGGACGTGAAATGGTATTTACGGTTCAGTTTGCTTTCACAGAAAACCCAGATCTAGGTCATAACATTGGTAATATTCTAAATGTAACCTATAGCAATGCCTATCCAGGAGGAGATGATTTTTATTTGGCAAGTCAAAATCTTGTGAATGCCTTTAAGACAGATGCCAATGGTTTACCGGTGTTTGATGGCTTTGATAGCCCACCTCACGCTACAGGAGCTTCTTATCTTGAGCCAGTTGATCCTAGAGTAGATTTTTCAGTGGGTAGAAACAATATTCCCTGGAAGCAGAGTGGACTTTACACATTCGCGGAATGGGGACGTAGCGATGATTATCCATACAATTATTCATCAAAGAAACATGTAATTGATTCAAATGATCCAAGAATGCATGATGGCCTGCCTTGGGCAGCGTCTGGACTTAACTTTTGCATCATTAGATACGCAGAGGTACTGCTCTGGAAAGCAGAAGCACTGATCGAAGGTAACATAGATATTGATGAAGGTCGGATATTAATAAATCAAGTGCGGAACCGAGCTAAGAACAGTACATATGTGCGAACATTGGACGGAATATCTACAGCAGCGAATTACAACATCGAGCCATATCCGACGACAGATTGGACACAAAATTACGCACGTGCAGCCCTCAGAAGAGAAAGAAGGCTTGAACTTGCTATGGAAGGTCATCGGCTGTTTGACCTGAATAGGTGGGGAATTACCGGTCAAACGATACAGTCTTATTTGACAGATGAGTTCACAGTGACTTCCTATTTGGAAGGCGTGACCTTCGAAGAGGGAACTCATGAGTACATGCCAATCCCACAGGCCGAACTGGATAAAAATCCAGGGCTTTATGAACAGAATTATGGCTATTAAATCAATTAGTTTTTTCAATAAACAATCAATTTTCTAAACCAAATAATTATGAAGAAGTCTATTTTACTTTTAGCGATGGCTGTCATCGCTACCGGGATACTTATATCCTGTGGCGACGGAGGAGAGGATCCTGCACCAAGTCTCGAAATCACGACAATTACCGCTACAGTCGGGGATGTTACACGAACTGGCGTTGTAGATGTTGAGGCACAAACGGTCGTTTTTCAGCCTTTTGCTCCTCGAACAGACCTTTCAGCTGTAACCATTGATGTCACCTTGCCAGAGGGTGTTACAGTGACACCTGAAACTGGCGCTGCTCAGGACTTTACTTCAGGAGCAGTTGTTTACACAATCTCTAATGGAACAGAAGAGATGTCATTTGAGGTTTCAGTAACATCTGAATTTGCTGCATCAATTGCCTTTGTAGGTGATGCCAACGCACCGGGGAGTATAACGGAAAGAGACATGTCAACAGCCTATGAGTACCTATCTGGCGAGTTTGGCGAAGATCTTGAATACATTCCTTTTTCAAGTATCAACAGTGATGCACTACAATACATTGAAGTAGTCGTTTACTATCAAGATTCTGATCCAGGGAACAACCCAGGACTTTTGGAATGTATTCCTTCATCGGCACAAGCTGCTTCTGTGGTTAGAGCATTTCAAGATTGGCATGCTGATGGAGGAAGCTTCGTGTTGGCAGGTCATGGCACGCAGTACCTCAATCAGCTTGGCAGAATCCCCGATGACAATGGCAAAGCCTATGAAGAGAATGGCTGGGCGCCAAGGATTTATGGAAGTGGTGATGGTTTTGAGAATGCAGACCAATGGGGCATCAATGCCAATCTGAATGTGAATAATCTGGAAACGGTCTCTACTGATGATTGGAACAGATTGAGCCATCCGGTACTTGCAGGATGTGAAACCAGTGATGTAGCCAACCCAACAGAGGGTACTACCTACAATCACCCGATCATCCCTATGATTTCGGCTGGTTATAAAGAAGACCACAACTCTATGTGGGATATCAATGCCGCACCGATCACTGATCATGTGGATGCATTTGACAAAGCTGATAAATGGGAAGCAGCCATGGAAGCTACACTGCTCGGTACTTGGGGACATGTGGTGGATCTTTGCTGTGGTGCAGTGGTGGAGTTGCATGCTCGTTCATCAGCGCCTGACGAAGGATCGATCATCGTGTTTGGAGCTGCTGCATACGAGTGGGAGCAAAATGGAGCTGAGAATGCCTTTGTCTCCAATAATGCCACCATGACCGTCAACGCAATCAACTATTTGTTAGAAAAGTAAGATTTTTCAATCCGACCAGGAGGGTTTGCCCTCCTGGTTTTTTCAACTACTATGTATCAGGTTTTCAGGCTAATTTTTGTTCTATCCTTTCTTGCTTTGGCTTTGCTGCTCGAAGCACAGCCTTATACTGAGCAATACCGCATGCAGTACCATTTCTCTCCAGAGCGAAACTGGATCAACGACCCATGTGGAATGGTATATCTCGATGGTACCTATCATCTTATGTACCAGTACAACCCCCATGGCGCTGACTGGGGAAATATGTCCTGGGGCCATGCTACTTCCACCGACCTCATTCATTGGCAAGAGCATGATGTGGCACTGTACAATGATAGCCAAGGAGCGATTTTTTCTGGAGGCGCTGTGGTCGATTATCAAAATACAGCAGGTTTTGGGGATTCAGCCATGGTGGCCATATATACCAGCGCCGGAACTCATCAAAAGCAGAGTCTTGCTTATAGCCTTGATAGGGGCAAGACCTGGACAAAATATAATAACAACCCCGTGCTGCCCAACAAAGGGATCGTAGATTTTCGTGATCCTGCAGTATTTTGGCATGAGCCCAGCCAGCAATGGGTGATGACATTGGCAGAACATGATCAAATCGGGTTTTATTCCTCACCTGACCTCAAAGAGTGGACATATCAGAGCTCCTTTGGGCAAGGAGTTGGTGCTCATGGCGGGGTATGGGAGTGCCCAGACTTATTTGAATTGACGGTGGAGGGTACTACAGATCGTTTCTGGGTGCTTATGGTGAGTATCAACCCAGGCTCGCCCTCCGGTGGCTCAGCTACTCAGTATTTTATTGGAGATTTTGACGGGCACAACTTTACGCTGGCTCCCGACTTTGAGCGCTGGCTTAGTCCGCGTCCATCAGGTGACGTAGTAATATTTGACGATTTTGAGAATGGATATGCCAAATGGACGATCACCGGATCGGCTTTTGGCAGTCGGCCCGCGGAAGGTACACTTGCTGATCAGCAGCAGGTGTCTGGATATATGGGATCACATCTTGTCAACTCTTATCTCGATGGCGATCACACTGTGGGGGATATGTTTTCGGAGCCGTTTGTAGTCAATCATGAGTATGTTAGTTTCATGATAGGCGGAGGCTACCATCCGGGATTGACGGCCATTGAGCTAATTGTGGGTGGAGAGGTAGTGCAGTCCGCCACAGGACGTAATTCAGAACAACTGATGTGGCACAACTGGGACGTATCTGCATATGTAGGCCAATCTGCATATTTGAGGATTGTTGATGAAGTCACTGGCGAATGGGGACATATCAATATCGATCATATTTGTTTTACTACAGCTCCCATTATTCAGAAAGAAGCATTTTGGGTGAATCATGGGCCGGATGATTATGCAGGTCGCAGCTTTCAACAGACTCCTGACGGACGTGTGGTTTATATGAGTTGGATGAGTAACTGGTCCTATGCCGGGAGCCTACCTACCACAACTTGGCGTGGAGGAATGTCGCTTCCACGTGTACTGTCGCTTAAAAGTTCTGATGCAGGTATTGTGCTTGCTCAAAGACCAGTGGAAGAAGTTTATCAGCTTCGCGAGGATACGCTGTTGGTTTCGGGTGATGCGGAGGCCTTTCAAGAGGTGCTTGCCAATCAATATGAATTGCAGTTTTCTGTTAATGTAGAGACCGCTGATAAACAGACAGGAGTAGTACTTGCAAAATCCGGACCATACCAAACTACCATAACCTATGACAAGACAACTAAAAAGGTGACCCTTGATCGGGAAAAATCAGGCCTCGACTTTGCGGGTACCTACCCGTCAGAATTTTCTGTCCAAATTCCTCAATCTTCCAAACAGATTGATTTTCAGGTATTTGTAGATAGGTCATCTCTGGAGGTGTTCATTAACGAAGGGCAGTCACTGATTACTGCCAGGGCATTTATGCCTTCTTTTGGCGGGGATATTGGATTTACTGGAAATACAGCATCGATCACTCAGGTGGCACTCTATCAGTATGCCAGTATTTGGGAAAAGGAGACTGTGATACTTGACGACATGTCTCATCAGAAAGTGAGGGTTTACCCCAATCCATTTAAAGAAACCCTGCATATTGATGGGTTGTCCAATCCAGCACAATTGGAATTATTCGATTTGACCGGCAACAGGGTCTCTTTTAGAAGGATCGAGGAGCAAGGAACTACAGTGTTGCACATTCCTGGATATACTTCTTCCAAAGTACTCATTTTAAAGATTTTCGTACGTCAACAGGTATTCACTAAAAAGGTAATATATAAATGAAAGAGCATATGAAGCAGGGGGTTATATACATTTTAATGAGTGTTCTGTGGGTACATGGAAATGCGCAGGAAGTATTTGAAGTGAGTTTTGACGAGTCCGCTGGCATCAACACCACCAAAGAACTGGTCACAGGACAGACACTGAATATTAAGAATTTATTTGATCGACCGGAGCGAATTGATGCCCCATATGGCAGTGCTTTAAGGTTAGATGGGTGGTCTACATACATTGCCCACCCCAATTTTACATTGGCTGGGATCGACAAAGCCCTGACAATAGAAAGCTGGTACGCTACAGAGGCTTTCAACAAGGAGTCTTCATCTATTATTGAGTTGTTTTCAGAACAAGGAAAATCAGGTTTTTATCTTAGTGTGGGGCCTTATGGTGAGCTCAACTTTGGGTATCATCTCGACAATGAGCTCTATGTGCACAATACCCCGAATAGACTTTCACCCTATGTGTGGCATCACATCGTGGCTGCCATCAGTCTGGTATCTGGAGAAACCCGCATCTACGTGGATGGTACACTCTGGTACTTGGAGCAAAACCTTGATGCTACCAGCATCTCAATTCCCGAAAGTACACTTTATATCGGCAAGAGAAGTTTAGATCAGCAGGCCAATGGATTTCAGGTGAATGTGCTAAACGGAGCTCTTGATGAGATCAAAGTGTTTGATACAGCCCTAGATGAGGGTGAAATCAAGGAGAGAAACGCACAGGTGACCAGCAGAAAAGTCAGCCTTACAATCAATCCACAAGAACGATTTGTGGGTGATCATCTGCGTCCACAATACCACCCTATGCCTAATAACAGTTGGGCAAATGAACCATATGGCTTGATGTATTATGAAGGCAACTTTCATTTGTTCTTTCAGAAAAACCCCAATGCACCGCAGTTATTTTTTATGCATTGGGGTCATTTGATCAGCCCGGACATGGTGCACTGGCGTGAAGTGGACATTGCGCTAAGGCCCACACCGGGTTTTGACAACTTTGGTGCATGGTCAGGTACCACGCTCAAGGACAATGCCGGCAACCCGTACATATTCTATACGGGCGTGGATGGAGCAAGGGCTGGTATAGGTCTGGCCATGCCTCAGGATGACTCCTTGCTCACGTGGACTGAGAGCGATTCCAACCCAATCATCGCACATCCACCGACCTCTTTTAGTCATATGGACTTTAGGGATCCCTTCCTATGGGAAAGTGGTGGAATCTATTACATGATCGTAGGGTCAGGTTTGCAAAATAAAGGCGGGGGTATACTGTTTACCTATCGATCTACTGACTTGATCCACTGGACATTGATCCCACGGCTATATGCCAATAGTGACGTGGACGAGTATGGCGAATTCTGGGAAATGCCAACTTTTAGAAAACTGGCCGGTGATACTTATTTGCTACAGCTTACACCTACTCCTAATAGTGGTAAACCTGCTCGGTCTATCTACCTACTTGGAGCCTGGGAAAACGAAACTTTCAAACCGTACTTTGAGACCCCAAAATCGCTAGAGTTATTTGATAGTCACATGTTGGCGCCGGCATTTGGGACGGACGATGAAACAGGGGATACGTACATTGGCATTATCCCGGAAGATCGGGATGGCAATGATCAGATCAACGCCGGCTGGCGACAGACGTTTAGCATTCCCCGGCAGGTGCGGTTGTTGGAGGACAGTACATTAGGTCAAATTCCACATCCTAACCTCTGCAGGTTGAGAAGTGATGAGCTAGTGGTGGATCATCTGGTGTTGGAAAATGGAAAGCGGAATAACCTACTTGATTTTAGCGGTAATCAGATCGAAATGGAATTTGATATCAAAGCGGACTCCAATTCCAGTTTTGTGATCCAGGTGCTCAAGCACGAAGATGAAAAAGAGTATACAACCTTGACTTTTGATTATGCGCTCAACAAGATCATACTGGACAGGCGCCAATCGTCCCTCAGCAACACCCTGAAAAATACCAGGATCGGTGATTTTGTGTTTGACCCAAATGACACCTTGAATATCCGGATTTTCATTGACCACTCTACACTTGAGGTATTCGTGCAAAACCTTACGGTCTTTTCTGCCAGAGTGTACCCTTCTCGGCCTGAGAGCAATCTGGTTGATGTGGTGGCGGTCAATGGCAACGTGGAGGTGATATCTGGCAGGAAATGGGAAATGGCGTCCATTTTGGGACATGAAGTACTTGATCAAAAGTGTACGCCAGATAATCTTCCAACACATTTTAACAAGTTGCCAAAAGCCCCTGAGAAGCCAAAGGAACCTTTGGGGTCAGGCACTAAGTTGGGGTGGAAAACCTACCCCAATCCAGCTATAAACGAAATCAACCTGAACACTCCAGGTATTATGGCTGGCCAGTATAGTATTTATTCTATTTCTGGACAAAGGCTACTTAGTGGCCCTATTGATCGGGAAATAGCAACCATAGATGTACGTCAAATTCCCGCCGGAATGTACTTGCTAAAGGCCAGCAATGGCCGCCTTTTTTACTCAGAGAGGATAATGATCAGAAACAAGGAATGATAGGCTTTAGGTAATTTTTGAACCAAAACCCTTACAAAATGATGAAAACATTTATCTCCATGATTATGATGGCATGGGCATGCTGTGCATTGGCACAAAGTCCCATCGTACACTTAAAGTACGATGAAGCCAGTGGGACTCAAACGGCGTTGGATGAGGCAGGAGGATTGAGTTTTCAGATTGCGAATACATTTAGCAAACCCGAGCGCGTCTCGGGAGTCACCGGCAAAGCATTGAGAACCGATGGGTTTTCCACTTGGGCCAGCCGGGATTTGACTACCAATTTTGGTGGCGCCATGACCGTTGAAACCTGGATCAGTTTAGAAAGCTATCCCTCAGATCACGAGGTTCCATATGGGAGCCTTACCCCATCAGCCATCATCAGCCAGATGCAAGGGAATCAAGGATATCAGATTGGTATCAATACCTTTGGTGTATGGTGGTTTTCAGTGAATGTCAATGGCCAAAAGTATACCTGTCAGGCTCCCAACCCCTTTCCGCTCTATGAGTGGGTACAGGTGGCTGGAGTAGTGGATGCTGGAACCAGTACCATGAGGTTGTACCTCAATGGTCAGGAAGTCGCCTCAGAAACCATACCTACAGGTGGCAGCATTCAGGAAGCATCGGTACCATTAATTATTGGCAAAAGCAATGTGAATGCCTACAGTGGTATATTTCTGATCAATGCGCTCAATGCGGCCATCGATGAGACCAAGATCTACGATGTGGCCCGGTCAGGTAGTGCTATCAGCACTTCGTACCAGTCTTTGGTCGGTGGTATACCTGCATCTGGCTTTGCGGCAATAGCAGTACCGGAGAGCAGGTTTGCTGATGATATACAGCGTCCGGTTTATCATGCCATGCCTGCGGCTAATTGGACCAATGAGCCCCATGGTATGGTAGCGTATAATGGGCAGTATCATTTGTTTTATCAGCGCACACCCAATGGCCCCTTCAAGACCATGATGCATTGGGGGCACATGATCAGCAGTGATTTTGTCAATTGGGAGCACGAGAAAGATGCACTCTGGCCTACGCTGGAGTGGTCGGCCACTTCGGGTTATGACATGAAAGGCATTTGGTCAGGGGATGTCGTAGTGGACAATGGCACTGCTCATGCTTTCTACACCAATGTAAACCATACCGGTCCATACAACCCGGGCATTGCACATGCTACGAGTAGCGATGGCCGATTGGAAAATTGGACGAAGTTAGGGCCAGTGATTGATCGTGAGGTGGTCGCAGATTTTAGAGATCCATATTTGTGGCGCGAGGGCTCCACATGGCACATGATTATTGGAGCCAAGCTTTCCAGTGGCCGTGGAGGCCTGGAGTACTACACTTCATCTGATCTCAACAATTGGACGCGCCAGTCGCAGTTTACCACCCTTGACTACAGTCAGGTCAATCCTGCACAGTCCCTTTGGGAGATGCCCGTTTTTGAGGATATTGGTAACGGTAAGCATTTGTTGATTGTCAATCCCATCCCTGGGGCAGGGCACACCAGAGCAGTATATTGGACCGGTACCTGGTCTGGAGGGTTGTTTACCCCGGACTATACCCAGCCCAAAAACCTGGACTTGATACACGGACACCTTTCACCCACAGTGGCCCGAAACAATAACGGACAACTGGTAGGCATAGGGATCGTGGATGAAAGATGGGACTCTCAGGCCCAGCTCGATGCAGGTTGGTGTCATACCTTTAGTTTGCCACGAGTGTATACGCTTCTTGCAGACGGTCAGACTCTGGGACAAAGCCCCGCACCAGAGTTGCAGTCCTTGCGAATCGCTGGTTCCGGTACTTTGCAGACCAATCTACAGGTGAATGGAGTACAGCTGATCGAAGCGAGGGGTCAATCCATGGAGCTGATTATTGAATTGAACCCTGCTACTACAGCATCAAAGTATGGGGTCAATTTTTTCGCATCAGAGGATGGTTCAGAGATAACACGTCTTTACTATGATGCGGTAACCAAGGAGATTGTCCTAAATAAATTGAATTCGAGCCTTTCTCCTCGAAGTTTTGAGCGTTTGCAATATGCAGAGCCATACGATGAAGTCGCATTTGGCAAGCCTCAAAAATTCCATATTTTCTTGGACCACTCGGCCATTGACGTATTTATCAATGACAAAGCAGTATTTTCCA
The DNA here is from genome assembly GCA_024305105.1 of Marinoscillum sp. GTDB lineage: Bacteria > Bacteroidota > Bacteroidia > Cytophagales > Cyclobacteriaceae > Marinoscillum. Next base: position 23,220 of record JAMWZA010000005.1, on the reverse strand, counting down.
ATAGGGTCTATCATACTCAAGTAAGTAGCAATCGCGTTCAGCTTTATTCTGAAGGTGCGGTAACCACATTTACTTCAGTGCAAAGCTATTTGCTTGGTACAGGTGGTGCTGGCATGCCAGTGACCGATGTTACTCTGGACAGGTCGCAGATTATCGTACCACTTACTACCACAGCTGCGCTTACCGCGAACGTAATACCCCTCTCTGCAACCGACCAGCGGGTGACATGGACTTCTGAAAACCAGGGGGTGGTAACAGTAGCAGATGGCGTATTGACCCCAATTGCCAAAGGGACTTCTGTGGTTACAGTCACTACGCCCAACGGTAAAAGTGCAGCCTGTGAAGTGACTGTAAGCGATGCACCTACTTATGAGGTTTATGATTTTGAAACAGGTGATTTGACAGGCTGGACAGTTTCTGGTACTGCGTTTTCTGCAGCTGACGTTACGACTGATAGCACATGGTGGGGTGGAAGCTTCCAGCATCAGGGCAGCTACCACCTCCATGGCTACAAGGATGGAGGAGATGGCCAGGTGGGATCGCTTACCACGCCCAACTTTATCCTTGGAGCCCATGGGCAGATAGACTTGCTCATAGGTGGGGGAAGTGATATCAATAATCTGTATGTAGGCCTGTTCAGGGCAGCTGATGATGTCTTGATCGATAGGGTAACGGCCAACAATCATGAGACCTACTCGCGTGTCACAATCGATGGGGCTGCTGCTTTGGGTACTAGCTGTTACCTCAAAGCTGTAGACAACTCTACGGGTGGTTTTGGTCACCTCAACCTTGATGATGTGCGGATTCCTGTACAGTCTGGAAGCCCGGTAGCAGTGACGGGAGTTGCAGTGAGCCAAACCGCAGTGAGTCTGGCACCACAGGGGACCTTGTCGCTTACTGCCACCATTAGCCCCGCCAATGCGACAGATCAATCAGTAACTTGGTCTTCGAGTAATTCAGCTGTTGCGACCGTTTCTTCTAGTGGGGTGATCACAGCAGTGGCCAATGGGCAAGCGGTAATCACCGTGACTACCACCGATGGTGGGTTTACTGCGCAAGCTCAGGTGACAGTGTCTGCTCAGGATTATCTGGTATACGATTTCGAAAGTGGTACCCTTGCGGGCTGGCAAGTTTCAGGAGATGCTTTTGTGGCTGCTGATGTAACCACAGCTGGAAATTGGGGCTGGGGTGGTCCGTTTACCCCTCAAGGTAGCTATCACCTTTGGGGTGTGAGTAGTGGGGATGATACCCAGACAGGATCGCTTAGGTCTCAGGATTTTGTGCTGGGAGGCGATGGTACTATCACTTTTCTTTTAGGAGGAGGGTATGACATAAATACCGTGTACCTGGCGCTAGTAAGGAAATCGGACGGAGCTGAGCTGATGAAGGCTACGGGCGATAACAATGATAGTGAGAACTATGTGTCCAGGCAGTTTAACGCATCGGCCTATATTGGTGTGGAGTGTTATATCCGCTTGGTAGACAATGCCACTGGCGGTTGGGGACATATTAATTTGGACAACCTGGTCATTCCGATAGACAATATCCCTGCCACTGGAGTGTCTTTGAATGCCAGTTCTCTTAGCTTAACGGTGGGTGCATCTAATACCCTGGTAGCATCAGTGTCACCAGCCAATGCGACGAATAAGGACATTTGTTGGAGCTCATCCAATACCTCTGTAGCTACTGTCAGCGATGGAGTAGTCACAGGGGTCTCAGCAGGCACGGCCACCATCACGGCCACTACAGTGGATGGAGGCTATGCGGCCCAGGCTACCGTGAGTGTAGTTGCTCAGCAATATCTGGTATACGATTTTGAATCTGGTAACCTCAATGGATGGTCAGTATCTGGTAATGCATTCAGTGCAACTGATGTGACCACTGATGTCAATTGGGGATGGGGGGGACCCTTCAATCAGCAGAACAGCTATCATTTGTGGTCTGTCAAGTCGGGTGGTGATGGAGACACAGGTGCCATGCAGTCGCAGGATTTTGTGCTTGATGGCAACGGGGTGATTACTTTTATGATCGGCGGAGGTTTTGATATTAGCACCTTGTACCTTGGATTGTACAGGGCATCTGATGACGCCTTGCTGATGAAAGCAACAGGCGAAAACAATGATAGCGAAGCATACTTGGCCACCCAATTCAATGCCAACGCATATGTGGGCACTGTATGCTACTTAAAACTGGTCGACAATGCCACAGGTGGCTGGGGGCATATCAACCTAGACAATGTGCGAATACCAGTAGCTAGTGTGCCTGTGACAGGCGTGACCTTGCATCCTCCTTCCGTGACCCTCACGCAAGGACATGCTACCGTGCTCTCCGCTACTGTGCTGCCAGTTGGTGCTAGCAATAGCCATGTAGTTTGGAGTTCTTCCAATACCAATGTGGCCACGGTAGATCAGTCTGGCAATGTGACTGCCGTGGCAGTGGGAAATGCAAACATTACCGTGACCACCGATGATGGGTCATTCACGGATCAAACCGCAGTGACCGTAGAGGCCCAGCAGTATCTCACCTATGATTTCGAATCTGGAAACCTCTCAGGGTGGACAGCTACAGGCAGTGCGTTTGTAGCTGCGGATGCTACCAATGCTACCAATTGGGGCTGGGGTGGTCCATTCCACCCACAGGGTACCTACCACTTGTGGTCGGTGCAGTCTGGCAGTGATGCTGATACCGGTACTTTGCAGACTCAGGATTTTGTGCTCGGTGGCGATGGAATCATTACCTTTATGATAGGTGGAGGATTTGACTTTAATACCGTATATCTGGCATTGGTCCGAAAATCAGACGGAGCGGTGCTCATGAAAGCCACCGGTGACAACAACGATAGCGAAGATTATGTACAAAAACAGTTTGATGCCTCTGCATTTATAGGTGTAGAATGCTACATGAAGTTGGTGGATAATGCCACTGGAGGCTGGGGACATATTAATTTGGATAATTTGGTGATCCCCACTACGGGCAATGCCACGGCTAGGTCATCAGCATCGGGTGAGGATATCAACGAAGAGGTAATTGCGCTCCATATTTATCCCAACCCAGTGGTGGATAGGTTGTTTTTAGAAGTGTCAAAGGAGCAAAATTATCAACTCAGTGTAGTAGGGATGGATGGACAGAAATTTTTGGAATATCCCTTGACCGGACAGGAGGTAGATGTGCGCTCCTTAGAACCGGGCATGTACCTTGTGATGCTCACTTCTGGTTTAGAAAAACATGTATTTAGAATTATTAAACAATAAGCTTTAAGACAAGATGAAATATAGCACCATTCTATTTGCGATCATTTTTTACGGTTGCGCTTCTACAATCAAGCAGGAGGAGTCACTCCAGTCTACCTCAGGTGGGGAGGAGTACCGCCCAGTATATCATTTTACACCTTCTGGCAATTGGATGAATGATCCAAATGGAATGGTCTATTTTAAAGGAGAGTATCATCTCTTCTATCAGCACTATCCAGATAGCAATGTCTGGGGCCCAATGCACTGGGGACATGCCGTGTCCACAGATATGGTCAACTGGGAGCATTTGCCCATTGCGCTTTATCCAGATTCACTCGGATACATTTTTAGCGGCAGTGCAGTGATCGATTGGCAAAATACCACTGGGTTTGGTACAGCCGACAACCCGGCCATGGTGGCTATTTATACTTATCATGACCCTGTAGGCGCTGACTCAGGAGCGGTTGATTTCCAATACCAGGGCATAGCCTATAGCTTGGACAAAGGCCGGAGCTGGACGAAGTATAAAAACAATCCAGTGTTGCCTAACCCGGGAATCATTGATTTTCGGGATCCAAAGGTTTTTTGGAATGAATCATTTGGCCAATGGACCATGATCCTGGCGGTAAAAGACCACATCAATCTATACTCCTCACCAAACCTTGTGGACTGGACACTAGAGAGTGAGTTTGGTCAAACAATAGGCGCGCATGGAGGTGTGTGGGAGTGCCCAGACCTCTTTCAGCTCACTGATCAAAATGGCCTTGCCCAATGGGTGATGCTAGTGAGCATCAACCCTGGTGGACCACAAGGCGGATCAGCAACACAATATTTTGTGGGGGATTTTGATGGATCGGTATTTACACCTGCTGATACCGTGACCAGATGGGTAGATCATGGTGCCGATAATTACGCAGGGGTTACCTGGTCAGATGTTCCCCAGTCAGATGGGCGGCGATTGTTTTTGGGCTGGATGAGCAATTGGCAGTATGCCAATGTAGTCCCAACCTACAACTGGCGCAGCGCCATGACAATCCCACGTGAATTAAAACTAAAAACCATAGAAGGGAAACCAATTCTTCAATCAGTACCAGTGGCTGAGTTAGAGACTCTTTTTGGTGATATACAGTTGGTAGGGTCAGGAGTGAAAATAGGCGCTGATGCCTTCAGGGTAGATGTTTACGGCTTGCCTGATAAAGACTTTGAATTGGTGCTGAGCAATGCGAAAGCAGAACGGCTTGTAATAGCACTCAATAGTAATGAACTAATAGTTGATCGTACAGCGGCCGGTATTTCTTCCTTTGAAAAGGCTTTCTCGGCAGTACATAGAGCACCACTTCCTGCTGTAGGTATTGATAGGCTTCAGATCTACGTCGATAGGGCTTCTGTGGAGGTTTTTGTGAATGATGGACAGGTGGTGCTGACAGATTTGGTTTTCCCCACAGAGCCATACAATACCATCACTTATTCCAATGGTGCTAAAGTGGGAATAGCGCCAGTCAAAACAGTAAGTCAAGAACTTTAAAATAAAATCAATACATGAACAACACAAAAGTATTGGCCTTTGGTGAAGTACTCTGGGACTTCATAGAAGGAGATAAGCATTTTGGCGGAGCGCCTGTCAATTTCGCCGCACATATGGTGCAGTGTGGACGCGAGGCGGCCATAGTTACTGCAGTAGGTGCGGACAAGCTGGGAGATCAGGCCATAGAGGCGATGACCCACCTCAATGTGGGGCAGGACTTTGTACAGCGCAATGATAAGCTTACCGGTCGGGTGATGGTGTTTTTGGAGGAAGGTCAGCCAAGCTATCGGATTCGAAAAGATGTGGCCTATGACTATATTGAGCGATCGGCCATCGATCCTGGGAGGCTCCAGGACTATGGGGCATTCTATTTTGGGACACTTGCCCAGCGGCATTCGGTATCGAGATCCGCGCTAGATCATATCATGACCAATGGTAGGTTTAGTACGGTGTTTTATGATGTAAACCTTCGTAGGGATAGTTATAGTGCGGAGACTGTCGGGGCGTCGTTTGGTTATTGTACTATTGCCAAGATGAATGATGAGGAAGTCCAGGTACTTAGCAAATTGTTGTGCGGAGAGGAAAGCGATGAAGAAGGCTTTGCGAGTTATCTCTTGCAAACCTTTTCCAATATTGAGCTGCTGATCATTACTGGAGGAGGCGAGGGTTGTACCATACGCACCCGTACTGAGCATTATAAAGTAAGTGCTCAGATGATGCCGGTGAAGGATAGTGTGGGTGCCGGTGACGCCTTTTGTGCGGCATTTCTCAATACCTATCTCACCACAAGAGATCCCCGAAAGTCCGCCCGGATTGGCAACATTGTAGGAGGGTTTGTAGTCTCAGAGCATGGTGCCATCCCTATTTATCCAGAGCAGTTTCGGCGCAAGATAGAGATATTGAGTGCGGGTTAAAGGGTAGGAACTTACTCGGTGCACACGGATAATTTTGAGATCATTAAAGTGCTATATTGGGTCATCCTGTTTGATGATTCTGAAAAAATGATATTTTTAATGTTTTTTTCAAAATGGGGTGACCCATAAATAGCATATTTGTGACGCCTTAACTATTCAAATTACTTGAAGTATTCTTTTCAGACGATAGTCTTTTTGCTTTCAGCGCTTTTCTTGGCATGCAAGCCACAGATCACGGATAAAAAATATCTCGTTGGCTTCTCCCAGTGTACCTCGTTTGATAGCTGGAGAAAGACTATGCAATCTGAAATGCAAAGAGAGCTTTCGTTTCATGGAGACATGCAATTGGTGATCAAGGATGCTCAGGGAGACAATGATGCCCAAAACAAGCACATCAATGAACTTGTGGAAATGGGTGTGGATTTGCTCATTGTCTCTCCCAATGAGGCAGAGCCCGTGACCCGCAGTGTTGATCAGGCGTATAGGAGTGGAATCCCTGTTATATTGATCGATCGAAAGACCAATTCAAATTTTTATACAGCATATGTAGGAGCCAATAATTATAAGATTGGTAAAATAGCAGCTACTTACATAGCCAGTCTATTGCATGGGCAAGGAAAGGTGTTGGAAATCAAGGGGTTGAAGGGATCCACGCCCTTTATAGAGAGACACAATGGATTCCGTGACCAGATAAAAGCCTTTCCTCAGATAGAGGTGACAGAAATAGAAGGTGAGTGGGGCGGAGAGGAGACTGCCCGAAAGCGCTTTGTTGAACTTGTGCAAGGCGGTAATTCATTTGATCTGGCTTTTGCCCATAATGATATTATGGCTTATGCTGCTTATGAGAGCTATCGGGAGTTGTCTCCCGGCGGATCACTGGAGATAATCGGAGTGGATGCGCTCTCAGGGCCTGGCGGGGGAATTGATTATGTGACATCAGGTATATTGAAAGCCTCATTACTCTATCCAACCGGCGGAGATGTGGCCATTCAGATCGCTTCCGATATTTTGCATGGTAGGCCGTATAATAAGGACAACGAGTTGGTTACTACAGTTATAGATAGTTCCAATGTGCATGTCATGCGTATGCAGACCAATAAAATACTGGCGCATGAGTCGGATATTAATCGACTGGCGGAGAGAATTGACCAGCAAAGGGTGGTCTATAAGAATCAGCAATACATTTTGTATGTCATTGCAGTGTTATTTGTGATCAGTGCCTTATCATTTGCCTTTGCCCTGAAGCTCCTAAGAGAAAGAAGGGAGATTAACAAGAGCTTAAAGAAAAGAAATGAGGAGGTGTCCAGACAAAAATCGGAGGTGATGGAGATGTCCCAGCAGGTGAACAAAGCCAATCAAAGCAAAATACAGTTTTTTGCCAACATCTCTCATGAATTGAAAACACCCCTCACGCTGATTCAGGGGCCTTTGGATGAACTCCACAGCAGCAACACCCTCTCGGGGTTTATGAAAAAGGATCTGGAGCTTGCCCAGAGAAATGTCAGGCGTCTGACCGGGTTAGTCAACCAGCTGATGGACTTTCAAAAAATAGAAAATGGGCGGATGAAAGTCCGGGCATCAAAGACGGAGCTGGTGGGGTTTCTAAAAGAGATTGCAGATTCTTTCAGAAACTTGGCCAAGAAGGGTCGGTATACTTTGATATTTGACAGTCGGGAATATCGGGTTGATCTCTGGGTGGATAAAACCATGATCGACAAAGTGTTTTTCAATCTCCTATCAAACGCTTTCAAGTTTACACCTCAGGGAGGCACCATAAAAGTGATATTGTTGTCAGTGCCTGAAAAAAATGAAGTGGTCATACAGCTTACCGATACTGGCATGGGTATGAGTAAAGATCAGCGGGCCAGGGCATTTGATCGGTACTATCAGGGAGATGACTCTAGAGCTGACGGAACGGGATTAGGGCTTGCGCTTTCGAGAGAATTGATAGCCATGCATGATGGAACTATTGAGATTTCGAGTCAGAAGGATGTAGGGACTACTTTCGAAGTAAGGTTGAAAATGGGAGATTCACACTTCAGTGCAGAGCAGTTGAGCAGTGATGGTGAACAGTTGGTCATCGACCATGAGATCGAAGATGGTTTTGGTTATGAAGAAGGGGTGGAGACATCAATGGCTGATCATGAGTTTTCCATTTTGATTATTGAGGACAATCAAGAACTGGCTGCGTTTTTGAGGCGTAAACTGGCTGAATCCTACAAGGTGATATGGGCCAGAGATGGGGAAGCTGGTGTGACACTTGCCAAGGAGCAAATTCCTGATTTGATTTTGAGTGATTTGATGCTGCCCAAGCTGGGAGGTCGTGACATTCTGGCCAAGATGAAATCCGATGTTCGTACAGCTCACATCCCCTTTATCATCATGACGGCCAGTAGTTCTGAGGAGGAGCGGGTGGAGGGTGTAAGAGAGGGTGCCGATGATTATATCACCAAACCATTTAGTTTCAGGTTCTTGTCAGAGCGAATCAAAACCACATTGGCCAATCGGGCGAAATTGCGTGAGCATTACCTCCACGAAATACCCTCAGATCAGTCTCAGCGGAGTGAGGGTAAGCTCAACAAGAAGTTTGTTAACGACTTTATTGCGGTAGTTGAGCAAAACATTTCAGATCAATCACTGGATGTAAATGTTATTTGTGAATCTCTGGGGCTTTCTCGCATTCAACTGTACAGAAAAGTGAAAGCTATGCTGGGTTATAGTGTGAATGATTATATCACTACTGTGCGTTTGAAGAAGGCCAAATACCTCTTAAGTACTACAGACAAAAGTATTGGCGAAATTTGCTATGAAGTAGGCTTTTCTTCCCCATCTTATTTTTCGTCTACTTTCAAATCAAAATTCGATATCTCGCCGAGCGAATACCGTCAAAACCGGCCAAACTTTTAAAAATACCATCGCTTTTCTATACAATCTATAATCCTTTGTTGGTGGCTAAGCCCGGTCATTAAAAAGTTCGTTCTCCTGTCTTCCGCACCTAAATGAGATTCGTCATAAAAAGTGCGAATAGGTTAAATAGAGCGATGTTTTAGGTGATTACTGACTGACCCGACGTATCTTGAAGGGTGTTTATACGCCAAAAAAGGAATAGTAGTGGAACAGTCAGTGTTCAGATCAAGACACTTCAGGGTCACATGACCGGTTGATCAAAACTATTGGGTCAAGCTCAGATCCTGCCATTATAAAAGAACTACTAAAAAAGGCAGAGGATTGGCTCTCCTCTTACACCCACCAACAGCGTCTTTCTTTTGAATACGACGAGGATCGGTTATTTCTTCATTCTTTGAAACAAGGGCTTCATAAGGTTCTCTTGGTTGGCCCTGAATTGATCTTAGGGAAATTGTTTGACGAGATTGGCTTTGATCAAATCAAAGATGATCTTTTCAGGCACCTGGTAATCAGTCGACTCGTATTCCCACTGAGCAAGTTAAAGACGTGTGAGTATTTACTCCGTTATCAGAATGTACAGATAAGTGCTGATCAGGTTTACCGTTACATGGATAAGTTACAAGCTCAACAGAAGTCGTTGTTGCAACAGATCAGCTTTGAACACACCCTGAACTTATTTGATGGTCAAATTTCTATTGTATTCTATGATGTAACCACCTTGTATTTTGAAGCTTCGGATGAAGACGACCTGCGTAAAACAGGATTTTCCAAAGAAGGTAAGCACCAGCACCCTCAGATCGTTTTAGGTTTACTTGTGAGCCTTCATGGCTATCCACTGGCATTTGAGTTTTTTGAAGGCAATCAGTTCGAAGGCCACACAATGCTCCCTGTTCTGGAAGCTTTTAAGGCTCAATTTAATCTAGATAAACTAATTGTTGTTGCAGATGCAGGATTGATGTCTTCTCAGAACTTGGAACAATTAGCTGAAAAGGATATGAATTCATCATCGGAGCAAGAATAAAGAATGAATCCGATATAGTAAAGAAAGCCATTTTATCCCACACCTTCAGTGACGGGCAAAGTATTGTAATCCCTACTAAAAAAGGAAACCGGCTCATTGTAAGTTATGCCTCATCAAGAGCCCGAAAAGATGCTAAAAACAGATTGAGAGGCTTGACAAAGCTTGAAAAACAGCTAAGCAAAGGAAAGCTTAGTAAAAAGCACATCAACAACCGCGGTTACAACAAGTACTTAAGGCTTGAAGGGGAAGTCAACATATCAATAGATTATGAAAAATATCAAGCTGACCAGTGCTGGGATGGCCTAAAAGGTTACGTGACCAATACACAAATGAGTAAAGAACAGGTCATTGAAAACTATAAAGCTCTTTGGCAGATAGAACGGGCTTTTAGAATCTCCAAGACAGATTTAAGAGTTCGTCCCATATACCATCGATTGCCAAAAAGAATAGAAGCCCATCTCACTATCGCTTTTTGTTCATACAAGCTCTACAAGGAATTGGAAAGGCAACTTAAAGTCAAGAAAACGAATGTCAGTACCGAAAAAGCCTTGGACCTAATGAAAACCATCTATAAGCTCAGAATCAAGCTTCCTGTATCCAGCCAAAATAAGGAGATCATTTTTACAGAAGGGGATGACCAACAAAAATTGCTGGAAATTTTCGACATTAAAACAGACTGACCCAGTGCGGAAAACAGGAAGAAGGCCAAATACCTCTTAAGTACTACAGACAAAAGTATTGGCGAAATTTGCTATGAAGTAGGCTTTTCTTCCCCATCTTATTTTTCGTCTACTTTCAAATCAAAATTCGATATCTCGCCGAGCGAATACCGTCAAAACCGGCCAAACTTTTAAAAATACCATCGCTTTTCTATACAATCTATAATCCTTTGTTGGTGGCTAAGCCCGGTCATTAAAAAGTTCGTTCTGGATTGAGTCGGTTTTTGATACAAATTCTAAAATTTGATACAAAAGCTAAATTATCCAATTGTGATTTATGTAATTTAAATCACCTGAAAAGCTGCTTTAATGAGTGTTTTTCAAAGAAATCTACTTCGGTTAACGAATTTGCAATTCGTTGAAACATTTCTGACAACCGGCAGGATACTCATCTCATAACTTGCTAGCATGAAAGTTTTTGAGAAGAACGATGTACGTATCCTTACCTATTCTATAGTAGTTGCTCTGGGTGGATTTCTCTTTGGGTTTGATACAGCCGTAATATCGGGAGCTGAGCAAGAAGTTCAGCGCATATGGGGACTTACTGCTATTCAGCATGGCTTTACAGTCTCTATAGCATTAATAGGTACTGTGATAGGCGCGTTGTTCGGTGGTATACCCTCAGAGCGGCTCGGTCGTAAGTATTCATTGTTTTGGATTGCCGTGCTGTACTGGATTTCGGCGGTAGGCTCAGCATTAGCGACTGATTGGAACCTCTTTTTGTTTTTTAGATTTATGGGTGGGATAGGTGTGGGCGTGAGCTCGGTGACTGCTCCCCTGTATATCTCAGAGATCGCTCCCGCCAGATCCAGGGGGAAGTTGGTGGCGCTCTTTCAGTTCAATATCGTTTTTGGCATACTGATCGCCTATTTATCTAACTACGGATTGGCAGATATGGGTGAAATGGCCTGGCGATGGATGCTTGGGGTAGAAGCGATTCCAGCACTGATATTCCTGTTTGCGGTGCTTTTTGTTCCGAAAAGTCCACGTTGGCTAATCGTGAAGCAAGGCAAGGTGGACGAGGCACGAGATATTTTGCTATCCATTCGCGACCACAATCTGGTAGAGGCAGAGATCAATTCCATATTAAATTCATCCGTAGGTAAAGAGGAAAGACAATCGCTATGGAACACCAAGTATAAGACCCAAATATTTCTGGTCGTGTGTTTTGCGTTTTTCAATCAGCTGTCAGGCATCAATGCCATCATTTACTACGCTCCGCGAATATTTGAGATGGCCGAAATGGGCAAGTCTGGTTCCTTGATTTCCACCATCGGCATTGGAGTGGTTAACTTCTGCTTCACGTTACTGGCTCTGGCATTTATTGATCGGTTTGGGAGGCGTTTTCTAATGCTCGTAGGATCTTTCGGCCTTATAATCACATTGGGGTTAATATCTTGGTCGTTCTACATCAGGGATTTTGGGAGTATTTCTGTTTATTTCTTTATTTATATCGCCTTTTTTGCTTTTTCTCAAGGGGCAGTTATCTGGGTGTTCATTTCAGAGATATTCCCCAATCAGGTGCGTGCTGCAGGTCAGGCTTTGGGCAGCTTTACCCATTGGATACTCGCAGCAGCAGTGGCACTGATCTTTCCATACATCACCAAACACATAGGACCATCCAATACCTTCTTGATTTTCACTTCAATGATGATACTCCAATTATTATTTGTTTGGAAGGCCATGCCTGAAACCAAAGGAAAATCACTTGAAGAAATAGAAACAGGAGATGAAACAGTAGCTGTTTCATCTGCACAACATTCATTAAACCTTAATAACTAAATAATGAAGAAGTTTTTAAATCTTGTTTTACTGTTCACGTGTATAGTCGGGAATGCACAAACCAGATCTATTTCAGGTGTGATAACTGATGAAGATACGGGCGAGGGTCTCCCTGGTGCTTCTGTACAGGTAAAAGGAACCAGTAATGGTACAATCACTGATATGAATGGAAGTTTTCAGCTCAATGTGCCCGAAGAAAGTATTCTGATCGTTTCCTTTATCGGTTATCAGGCACGTGAGGTGCAGGTTAGTAATCAGTCTAAAATACATGTTGCACTAGGCTTTGATGTTACTTCGCTTCAGGAAGTTGTGGTCGTTGGCTATACCTCTGAGCGGAAGAAAGATCTGACCGGTTCAGTGGCGATTGTAGACCTGGAGGAAGTAAAAGATCTTCCCTCTGGCAACATCATGAAGAATATCCAGGGCAGGGTGCCGGGTGTTTCGATCACCACAGATGGATCACCGGGATCTGGAACCACAGTCAGGATAAGAGGTAATGGCACCCTTAATAACAATGACCCGCTTTACATCATAGATGGAATCCCATCAAAGGCAGGAATGCATGAAATCAACCCTGCAGACATTGCTTCAGTCCAGGTGCTAAAAGATGCAGCCTCTGCCAGTATATATGGTGCGCGGGCTGCCAATGGAGTGATCGTGATTACTACGAAGAGTGGTCAAGGGGATAGAACATCTATCAACTTTGATGCATCCATGTCAGTACAGCATTACACCACCAAACTGAACCCGCTAAACACACAGCAAAGAGGTGAGGTGTTTTGGCGTGCTTCCGTAAATGCTGGTTTAAACCCAACAAGCCCGATATATAACTACGCGTGGAATGGTGACCTTAATAACCCAGCTTTGGGCAATATTACTTATAACGAATATTTAGATGCTAGAAAAACCATGCGTCCAGCTGACACAGATTGGTTTGATGAGGTCTCACAAGCTTCCAATATTCAGTCATACAATTTGAGCATATCAAAAGGCTCTGATAACAGCAAGATGATGTTCTCAGTGGGCTATTTTGACAACAATGGCATTATTAAAGAATCAAACTTTGAAAGGGTAAATGCCCGATTCAATTCCTCCTTTAAATTTCTTGATGGCCTGATCACGGTTGGCGAAAACTTTCAGATGACTTTCCAGCAGGAGACTCAGGTCAATGCAGGAGAGATATTATTCACCTCACTGGTTCAGCACCCTATCGTTCCGGTTTACACCGAAGATGGTGGCTGGGGTGGTCCGGTATCGGGGATGACAGACCGGCAAAATCCAGTCAGGCTCATTGAAGACAATAAGCAGAACAGGTATCAGTTTGCACGTCCTTTTGGCAATGCTTATGTGGTGATAAAACCATTAAAGAACCTTGAGATCAAGACCAATTTTGGGGTTGACTACAGTCTCTTTTACAATCGCACCATCAGGAAACGATACGTATCTGGTTTCTTATCAGAACCAGACAACCTTGTCAATAACAATATGAGTGTGGGAGGTAATTGGATCTGGACCAATACTGCAACTTATAATCTCAACATGGATAAGCATACCTTTAAAGTCTTGGGTGGGACTGAGCAGATCAGGTATGCGCAAGAGTGGTTTAATGCATCTCGTGAACAGTATATCAGTGAAGATCCAAACTATGCCTACCTGAGTGCTGGAGCAGAAAATCAACTAAACAGTGGTGGAGGTAACAAGTGGGCGCTCATGTCTTTTTTTGGAAAGGCTGATTACTCCTTCAATGACAAATACCTGGCTTCTTTCACACTACGTCGGGATGGATCGTCACGGTTTGGTGAAAATAATAGGTATGGAAATTTTCCAGCTGCTTCGGTGGGATGGAGAATCAGCAACGAAGAGTTTTTCAAAAGTCTTGTGCCAACACCAGTAGAAGTAAAGTTCAGAGCTAGCTGGGGGCAAAATGGAAATCAGGAAATCGATCCTTTGGCAGTTTATAACATTTATCGTCCAGTATATGGTAAGGAAGATGCCATATGGGACAATCCCAATCCGCCGAGTTATAGACCAGCACTTGGTACGGCTTATGACATTGCAGGGCAGGATATGGGGGAGTTGCCTTCAGGGTATATCACCAACCAGCAAGCCAACGAAAATCTGAAGTGGGAAACCACAACCCAGTGGGATTTCGGGATGGATTATGTGTTGCGCAAATTCTCTGGATCAGTGGACTACTTCATTAAAGAGACCAGCGATATCTTATATTTCAGAACCCTCCTTTCAGCGGTAGGAGAGGCCAGCGGCCAATTTGTAAATGGCGGAACTATCCGCAACCAGGGTTGGGAAGCTATAGTGACCTATGAGCACCAGGTTGGGAAATTCGCTTATGATATCTCTGGTAACATTGCAACACTCAAAAATGAGGTGGTTGATATGCCCGAAAGCCTATTTATCCGAACCCCTTTGAGTGGAGCCATTCCCAATGATGCAAAATTTGAAATTCCCGGGCAACAGCTGGTAGGTAGGTCTGTCAACTCTATATACGGATATGTGGCAGACGGACTCTTCCAAAACCAGGGTGAGGTGGATGGTCATGCCTCCCAATCTGGAAAAGGAATTGGTAGAATCAGATACAAAGACCTCAATGGTGACAATGTAATCAATAGTGCGGATCAAACCTTTATTGCGGTAGCAGACCCATCTCTTTCCTATGGATTGAACCTGAATGCTACGTATGGTAATTTCTCGTTCACCATGTTTTGGCAAGGAGTGGCGGGCATAGAGTATTACAATGGATATAAGACCTATACTGATTTCGCTTCCCTCTGGCCCGGAACCAACTGGGGAGACCGCACACTCGATGCATGGTCACCCACCAATACTGGCTCAGATATCCCAAGACTGACTATAGTGGACAATAACAATGAAGGGAGGGTATCCACTTATTTCGTTGAGAATGCTTCTTACCTGAAACTCAGAAACATACAAATAGGTTATAGTTTGCCCCAGTCATTCCTTGATAAAACGGGTATTCGAAAACTCAGGGTCTATCTGCAAGGTCAAAATTTATTGACTTTCAAAAGCCAGGAATACACTTCACCCGATCCTGAAAATCCAAATTATGCATTCCCAATTCCGGCCATTTATTCAGCAGGATTGAGCCTGGGATTATAATCAATCACTTTAATCTGATAAACATGAAATTGATCAACAAATATTTATTAATCGTAGCGGCCGTGATAGGGTTGGCCAGCTGTGAGGAGTTTTTAGAAGTAAGCCCACAGGGTGTGATCGGTGATGAAGCACTCAACTCGCCCGAAAACATCGATGGCCTGGTGATCTCTGCCTATGCCATGTTGGGAAATGATCATTACACCGTACCAAATCAGCTCTGGCCCTGGGGAGATCTGAGGGCTGGAGACTCCTACAAAGGCGGTGATGGGCCAGCAGACATCTCTATCTATCATGCCATGGAGGTATTCAATACTATCCAGCCAGACATGAGTGCATATGCGCCTTCTGTGCTGGGAGATTTGGACAACAAAAAATGGGAGCGCCAGTACACTGCCATTTCCAGGGTAAACAATGCACTAAGAAGGCTAAAGGAAGTGGACGAATCAGTCTATCCTAAAAAGGTAGAGCGCATTGCTGAAATGCATTTCTTACGTGGGCACTACTATTTCGATTTGAAGATCCTATTCAAGCATGTGCCGTGGATTGATGAAGTAGCCACGGTAGCGGATATAGAAAATATATCTAATGCGCAGTATACAGATCTGGAACTTTGGGGCCTGATTGCCAGTGATTTTAGAAGGGCGGCTGATGCATTACCTCCCACACAATCGGATGCTGGAAGACCAAATCAGTACACCGCGAAAGCTTACCTCGCCAAGGTGCTGCTCTACCAGGCTTACGAGCAAAATGACGATCACCAGGTGGTGAGAATCAATGAACAAAAGCTGGAAGAAGTGGTGTCATTGGTTGATGAAGTGATTGCATCAGGGCAATATAGGCTGGAAGATGATTTTGCGAATCCATTTTTATGGGAGTTTGAGAATGGTACAGAGTCGGTATGGGCCATACAGCGATCACATGACGATGGTACCACTACAGGAAACATTGACTTCTCATCCATGCTCAACAATCCAATGAGTACAGAACTGGGCTGTTGTTGGTTTCACATTCCAAGTCAAAACCTTGCCAATGCATTCAAAACGGATGAAAATGGATTGCCCCTTTTCGAAGATTTTAATCAATCGGATCTGGACCTGACATCCGAAACGGTAGACCCACGGCTGGACCATACGATTGCCCAACCAGAGAAACCATGGAAATATGAAACTTCCATTATTTATACAGAAGCTGAGTGGGCAAGGCAGCCAGGGATATACGGACCTTATTCTTCGTTGAAGGAAAACGTATCTCCAAACTGCGAATGTTTCGAGCGCATTCCTCCGTTTATGTCCAGTTCCAAAAACACAATACTCATCAGATATGCAGATGTTTTGCTATGGAAAGCTGAGGCACTGATTGAGTTGGGTCGGCAGGCAGACGCATTGCCAATCATTAATCAGGTGAGACAAAGAGCTGCGAACAGTACGGCTTTACTTCAATATTCCAATGGAGATCCGCTATCCAACTATAGGATAGAAACTTATGACGGATCCAACTGGACTCAGACTTATGCCCGGCAGGCATTGAGATGGGAGAGACGACTGGAACTGGCTATGGAAGGACACCGATTCTTCGATTTGGTAAGATGGGGAGTAGCCTCGGAAACTTTGAACTCATATTTCGACAAGGAAAAAAGTAAACGGGAGTATCTCCAGACAGCTCAGTTTGAGGCTGGAAAACATGAGTACCTGCCTATACCACAGCAACAGATTAACCTGAGTAATAATAAGTACAAGCAGAATAAAGGATACAATTGAATAGACCAATAACTAAAACAAATAAGATAATGAAGACAAGTATGAGAATTATGGCTTTGATGTGTATGATTGCATCTACATCAATTTTTATTTCATGTAAAGAAGATGAAGTAACCCCAGGAGAGGCGTTTTTGATAGGTTTCGCCGTTGGTGACATTAATGGGTCAATTGACGAAGCAGGCAAGACTGTAAGCATTGAGCTCCCAGCTGCGGCAGATATTACAGCAGTGACCCCTACAGTTACCGTTTCGGCAAATGCTACTGTAAGTCCGGAATCAGGTGCTACGGTGGATTTTACTGACCCAGTGGTGTACACAGTTACTGATCAATCTGGTACGGTGACAGCAGACTATACAGTGACCATAGAGCAGGCAGATTTGCGAATGGTTGCATTTATTGGGGTGGCTGCTGAAAATACAGAAGCATCTTGGGATGCCCTGGATGGAGGTGACTATGACTTGAATGACGATCAGGCAGCCGCCGCTTGGTTTGAAGCCAACGTAGCCTCTTCAACTACTGAAGTAGCCTATCACTCTATTGAAGATGTAGCCAACAATGAAATCGATCTAAGTACATATCATTCCATCTGGATTCAGTTTGATGGTGGATGGTGGGGTGGCGAAGTTGCCCAGTTCCCAAATAATGCTAACCATTGTTTATTGATGGAGTCGGGAATTGGCTTTGATACTCCCTGTGAAACACTTTCTGCTGATTTTGTGGCTGCTGTGAAGGCTTACTACGAGGCTGGAGGTAATATCCTGTTGGGGAATTTTGCCGGATCTATGGTCGATGAAATTGGAGCTGTAGCATCCGCTGACCTGGCACCAAACAATTCGTTTGGAGGTGTAGGAGTAGATGAAGGTGCTACAGATGGCGCCTGGGGAGTAAGATGGGCAGGAGAGACGAGCAGCCCAATGTTTGATGGTATAGTGACCAGCACCGATGAAGGTTGTGCTGCACCATTTTTCATCACGCTGGAGTCTGGCACCAAGAAAAAGAACAGGTCTAACCAGTACAACTTGAACTTTGGCCCATGGGCTCCTAATGGAGATACTGATCCATTGGAAGATAGACGGGCATCATTTGAGAGTATGACTGGTGGAAAGATTCTCATTGAAAACTGTGGCCAGAATGAACCACAAATGGTAGAGTGGGCAGCCTCAGGTAGCAAAGGAACTGTGATCACCATTTTAGGAGGCACTTATGACTGGTATGTTGGAGGAGTGGCTAACAATGATAACATCCCCACCTTAACAGAGAATATTTTGCTCCATTTGGCCGACAAGGCATTCGAAGAATAACTTTTAATAATAAGCCGCATCTAAAGGTGCGGCTTTATTCACTTCTACAGCACGATATGATTCGCATAGTAATACGTTTGTTTTTTTTGATGCTACCCGTGGGTGGGCTTATGGCCCAACCCACCTATACCGAGATGTATAGGCCGCAGTTTCATGCCTCACCTCGCAATGGCTTCATGGGTGACCCAAATGGTCCTATTAAGTTTGGTGACAACTATCACCTTTTTTGGTGGGGCCACCTCAGATCGGAGGACATGGTGCATTGGCAGGAGATCAATGGCAACGCACTACATGGTACTCCCTCCGGATTTGGAAATTGGTCGGGCTCAGTGGTGATGGACTTAAACAACACCGCAGGGTTTAACTCTGCAGAAGATACTGCGATGATTGCTGTATATACATTGCATGAAGATGCCACTGGTTATCAGCATCAGGCTATTTCCACCAGCCTGAACCACGGATCATTTGACTTTTATGAGGGCAATCCAGTAATCGATAGCAACGAGCCTGACTTTAGGGATCCGCAGGTTTTTTGGCATGAGGCTACTAATAAATGGGTCATGGTGATTACCATGCCGGTAGATCGTGGCATCAGGATCTATAACTCCGATGATCTAAAAAGCTGGACTTACTTAAGCACGTTTGGAGGCTTTGGAGCCAGAAAAGAAGTGTGGGAAGTTCCCGATCTGTTCCAATTGCCTCTCAATGGTGATGAGAGCAATCAGAAATGGATAATGACTTGTGGTATGGGACCAAACAGAATGCAGTTTTGGGTTGGAGATTTTGATGGTACTACTTTTACAATAGATCCGGAAGAGAACTTTTTTACAGGAGCACAAGTGGCAGGAGAGCTGTTTGAAGACTTTGAAAATGGCTATGGTGAATGGACAGTAGAAGGGGCAGCATTTGGCAATCAACCAGCCAATGGTACACTGGCAGATCAGCAAGAAGTGATGGGCTATACGGGCGCGGCTTTGGCCAATAGTTTCTTAAATGGAGATGGCACTACAGGTAAGTTGATATCACCAGAGTTCATTATTGATCATGCCTTCATCAATTTCCAGATCGGAGGAGGCTCTTCAGGGAACGAACTTGGACTCAGGGTGGTCGTGGATGGAGAAGCCATACAGTCAGTTGCGAGCTCCAGCGATTCGGAGATCATGCAGTGGCGAGGAGTTGAGGTAAGCCAATATAAAGGACAGACGGCACATATTGAGATTGTAGACGAAGCAACTGGAGGCTGGGGTCACGTGTTGGTAGATCATATCGTATTTTCAGATGAGTTGTATGACACCCGGGTTGAGAATGCCAACTGGGCAGACTGGGGGCATGATTTTTATGCAGGTAAAACCTTTAGAAACTACGATTTTGATGACGATCGCAAAGTTTGGCTGGCCTGGATGGGCAACTGGACCTATGCGCGTGATGTCCCTACCAGACCATGGAAGGGAAATCAATCCATACCGAGAGCGCTCCAGTTAATCAAAGGTCAGCATGGTTACCAGCTTATTCAAAAACCAATTGAAGAACTAAATACCTTACGAACGCAGGAGTATTCTATAGCACCTCACATGGTCAGTGGCACTCGCGGTGTTGCTGAGTTTCAGCCAGAATGGAACGTGTACGAACTTGAAGTTGCTTTCAAAATTGATTCCAGAGATCAAGTGTTTGGTTTGGTGTTGGCTCAATCTGAGGAAAATGGTGGCATAAAAGTCACCTATGATGCACACACTTCAGTATTGGAAGTGGACAGGTCAGGTACGCCCTTCAGCTTTGCCTATAAGCGGATTTCAAAAGCTCCGATACACTTTCCCGAGGACAGCATATTGAATCTTCATATTTATGTAGATCAAGCTTCAGTAGAAGTTTTTGCCAATGGTTATGAAACCTCCATTAGTTCGCTTGCATTTACAGACGTTTTGAGCACCGAAATCTCGTTGTTTAGTCAAAATGACCCTGTGAAACTCCTGACATTCAAAGCATGGGACTTAGCGTCAATCTGGGGAGTAACTCCTGACCAGGTAGATCGACCAGAAGTGCCGGAGATCCTTCAAATTGATCAGCCTCAGTATGCACTATACCCAAATCCAGTACAGAATAGAGGTGTGCTAACATTGAGTAATATATCTGTTGACTTGATTTTATTGAGAGACATGGGCGGCAAAGAATATCACTTAAAAGTGGAGGAATCCGGAAGCATAAATCTGCCGGATCTGGCTACGGGACTCTATCTGATAAGGTTCGAAAAGACGGGGGAAGTATTCACTGAAAAACTAATAGTCAAATGAAATGAGCGTAAATCTAGCGTCCATAATATACAAACCAGGGATGAATAGATTTGATGCGAATCCATGTGACTTATGAAGATAAACACTACACACATGAAATTACAATCAATGTTTTTGGTGGGGTTGCTGATCATTCAGTCCTGTCAATTCAAGCAAAAAGAGCCTGGAAAAGCTTTGGACAATTTAGAGGTTAGCAACTCTTCCTCATATCATTTTGAGCCGACTGTCAACTGGATGAATGATCCAAATGGGATGGTTTATTATGCTGGTGAATACCATTTGTTTTATCAGCATTTCCCGGATAGCAATGTTTGGGGACCTATGCATTGGGGACATGCTGTTTCTGAAGACTTGATCCATTGGAAACACCTACCCATAGCACTTTATCCGGATTCTTTAGGCTTTATTTTTTCAGGTAGTGCTGTAGTAGATCATGAAAACACCTCTGGTCTTGGATCCAAAGAAAACCCTCCGATGGTTGCTATATATACCTACAGCAATCAGAAAGAAGAATTTAAAGGTTCCATTACCTTTCAAAATCAAGCAATAGCATACAGTTTGGATAGTGGAAGGAGCTGGAAGAAATATCAAGGCAATCCGGTGATTAATAATCCGGGTATAAAAGATTTTAGAGACCCTAAGGTGTCATGGGTTGAGGAGTATAAAAAATGGGTGATGGTGTTGGCCGTGAAGGATCATGTGAGTATTTACTCCTCCAAAAACCTGATTGATTGGACTCATGAAAGCGATTTTGGTGAAAGCCTGGGTGCACACGGGGGTGTCTGGGAATGCCCGGACTTATTCAAAATTAAAAGCGATAAAGGTGAGGAGCACTGGGTGATGCTTGTGAGTATCAACCCAGGAGGACTTCAAGGTGGATCAGGTACCCAATACTTTGTTGGGGATTTTGATGGAACCACATTCTCCACTTCCCAAAATGATACCAAGTGGGTAGATTTTGGGGCAGATAATTATGCTGGTGTCTTATACAGTAATATTCCTGAAGAAGATGGCAGGTATCTATTTATTGGGTGGATGAGTAACTGGGCTTATGCCAATAAAGTCGGTTTGGTGGATAGGAAAAACATGATGACACTCCCACGAAGCATATCCTTGATTAGCACAGTCGATGACAATATACTGGCCATGCAACCTGTACATGAAGTCCGCACAGTAACCAGTGAGGGTACGCCTGTAAGTATTGAAAAACTGAGGTCCGGTTTTGAAACCAAAACGGCGTACACCTTAGCAATTGTGCCGGGACAAGGCGATTCACAATTGATTTTCACCAACACCTTAGGGGACTCGCTCCTTGTTGGTTTATCACAAAACGAGATCAGCATTGATCGCTCTAGGTGTGGTAATGTGAGTTTATCGGACGTATTTCCAACAGTTCATAAGGTAACAATGAAGCGGCTGGAACAAGTGTCTATCTATATGGATAGGTCATCCATTGAGCTTTTTGCCAATAATGGAAAGGTCAATATGACAGACTTGTTCTTTACTCAGACTCCTTTATCAAAGGTATTCGTGAGTGATGACACAAATAATATAGGGGTTGTTTATTCTCCTATTTCGCTTATTTCCAAGCCCCTTTAGTACCTATTGTCTGGTTGAGCAGGTGTATGTAAAACGCGTAACCAACAATAAAATGATGATAAATAATTCCCTAAAATTGATGAGTATGGTAGTGGTACTGGTAATCGCAGGATGTGAATACCTGGAACCACCCATCACTGGTGGAGGTCAAGATGAACCTCAAAATGCAGAGTCCTCAGGCCTGAGCTGTACCGCTCAGCAGGAAGAGGAGGACTATGAGATCTATCCCATGACAAATGATGGATACAGGATTGGAGATGTAATGCCCTATTTTGAACCGAACTCTGAAGAGATATTTGTATATTATCTGAAGGATATCTGGGATGACACCAATCATGAACGCCACCCATGGTACGGTTTCACAACCACTGATTTTTATGATTACCAGCCGGTGTGTACCGATGCTTCTCTGGAGAGTAGTGATCAGGGTTGTGATCAGGATTTTGCAATTGGAACAGGAAGTGTGTTTAAATACAATAATCAGTATTTTGCTTACTATACCGGGCACAACCCAAATTATCCTTCTGGGTGTGTAAGCAAAAAAGAAGGTATCATGCTGGCGACATCTTCATGGCCGAATGAGGAGTTTGTAAGGGATACCACCTTCACTACCATTTATGCCCCATCAGGACTGAGTTTTGATGAACAAGATAACTTCAGAGACCCATTTGTCTTTGAGGATACTCAGAACAGTGAGTATGTCATGCTCGTCAGCGCCAGAAAAGATGTGAGCGGTACCTGGCAGGGTGTCATTGCCAAGTATGTGTCAACGAACCTAATGAACTGGACATATGATGGCGTATTGTATGATGGTGGAAATGATGCTTTCTTCATGATGGAGTGTGCAGAGGTGTTTGAGATGAATGGCACCTACTATCTATTGTTCTCTGATATAGATTCTAAATATGTCTATTACAGGAAAGCGAGCTCGCTTGATGGCCCTTGGCAAAAACCAGTAGGACCTGATCGATTTGAAGGAAAAGGGATTTATGCTGCCAAAACTGTGGCCGATGGTTACGATCGGTACCTATTGGGATGGACA
>JAMWZA010000049.1 GCA_024305105.1 Marinoscillum sp. | reverse complement strand
GAACCGAGAGGTTCCCCCTCTTACTAAATCATTATATGAAATTAGAAAACCAAGTTATGTTTCGATTGAAGACATCCCGATTTAGAAACAGCATTTTTATTGCGCTCATTTTTTTGAGCCTGAGTACCTACGGGCAGTATGACATCTGTGTATATGGAGAGACCTCCGCAGGTGTGACAGCCGCAGTGCAGGCAGGTAGAATGGGTAAAAATGTTGTGCTTATTTCCAACTCTAACCATGTAGGCGGTACCACCACCTCCGGACTTACCGCTACCGATATCAATTCGCACCTCTCTATTGGCGGCTTGTCCAGAGAGTTTTATCAGCGAATCTATCAGTATTACCTTCAGCCTGCCGCCTGGAAAAATCAGGATAGGGAAGAATATTTCGAGTCCATCGTGAAAAGGGTATTCAAGGGGAAACGTGATTCATTGTCTATGCAGTGGGTATATGAGTCTCATGTTGCTGAGGATATTATGCGTACCATGCTTCTGGAAGCAGGCGTTAAGGTGGTTTTTAACCAGCGACTTGACCTGAATAATGGGGTATTTAAAAATGGGAAGTCCATTCAACGCATCAAAATGGAGAATGGAGAGGAATACACCGCTCGTGTATTTATCGATGCCACCTATGAAGGTGACCTCATGGCCAGAGCGGGAGTCTCCTATACGTATGGCAGAGATGCTAACAAGGATTTTAACGAAACCTATAATGGATTCAGACCAAATGACGTCATTGGCTTGCAAAGTGAAAGTGGTGAGGTTTCCGTAGATCCTTATCTGAAAAAGGGTGATCCGACCTCAGGTTTGTTGCCATTTATAGAAGACAATCCGGATATCAAACCGGGCAGCGCTGACAAGCGCATGCAGACCTACTGCTATAGACTTACACTCACCGACGATCCCAGCAATAGGGTGCCTATAGAGAAGCCCGAAGGCTATGATCAGTTGTGGTTTGAGGTGCTGGCAAGAGAATTGGAATTAGATCCTAATATCCCTTTGAGGAAAAAACTGATCACCCTTACTCCAATGCCTAACAGAAAGACAGATACAAATCATTTGGATTTTGTAGGGGCCAACTATGATTATACAGAAGGTGACTATGATACCAGGGCCGGAATAGCGCAAATGCACAAGGATTATGCATTGGGTAAATTGTGGTTTTTGGGCAACGACCCTCGTGTGCCTGAGCATATCCGTGAGGAGATGCAAAATTGGGGACTCCCCAAAGATGAGTTTATTGACAATGGGAATTTCCCGCACCAGCTCTATGTGCGAGAAGCAAGGAGAATGATGAGCGACTATGTGATGACAGAGCACAACTGCACAGGCAACGAAATCGCTCCTGAATCGATAGGTCTGGCTACTTACTGGCTGGACTGCCACTACGTATCCTCCATAGTCGATGAGAAGGGACAACTCAGGAGAGAAGGTACCTATTGGATGGGCACTCCTAATTACCCCATCAGTTACCAGTCAATTCGCCCAAAGAAGAAGGAATGTGATAATCTGTTGGTACCCATTTGCCTGTCCGCTTCCCATGTGGCTTTTGGCTCCATTCGCATGGAACCTGTATACATGGTATTGGGGCAGTCAGCAGCCACGGCTGCAGTACTCAGTATTGACAATGGCCAGAGTGTACAGGAAGTGCCTTATGAGCAGCTTGAAGAGCGACTGATACAAGATGGTCAGATTTTGAGAAGGGAGTAATGGGGCAGCCACTAAAAGCAGCCAGCATATTGATTGGGTTTCTTCTGATAGTGGCCTGTGAGCAGGATGTGGCTAAAAAGCCGGAGACGGTTGTTGACTTAAAACTCAGCCCAGCTAAAGTTCAGGTGAGCAAAGCAAGCGGAACATGGAAGGTGTATAAGGATGGCGAGCCTTTTTTTATCAAAGGCGTGGCAGGAGGTCAGTATTACGATCGGATAACTGAATTTGGTGGCAACACACTGAGAACCTATGGGATCAATGATTCCACAATGGTCATTATGGATCGTGCGCATGAGTTTGGCTTGTCTGTTGCGTTTGGATTATGGCTCCAGCAGCCTGAGTATGGTTTTGATTACACAGATTCCGTCAAGGTTCAGGAACAGTTGGCTATGCTTACTCAGCAGGTACGTGAATATAAGGATCATCCGGCGTTACTTTTTTGGATTCTTGGAAATGAACTGGACGGACATTACGAAGACAATGAGAACAAACAGGCTATGTGGGAGGCTGTAAACCAGGTGAGCGAAATGATACATCGTGAAGATCTGGATCATCCCACCACCATTGCCATTATCAACGCTAGCGTAGAAAAACTGCTTGACATGCAAAAATGGGCACCCGATCTTGATTTCTTTTCGAGTAATGCCAAGTACCCACAAACAGGTTTGGTAGTACCACACCTCCAAGAGGCTGGTTGGGATATTGGGTTCATTCTTAGTGAATTTGGAAATAGAGCGCTTCCCAAAGGGTTTCCTGAATCTCCGGTTTTGCCATGGGGTGCTTTAGTTGAGCCCACCTCTACTGAAAAGGCTCAGATCATTGATGAGATATATAATGAGGATGTGACGCCTAACATTGCTTATGGATGTATGGGTTCATTTGCATTTTTATGGGGAGATCAGGCTTTTCATCAATCCGGTAGCAGACGCAACTGGCACTCTTTTTTTAATGAGGATGGTTATACATATGGTATGGTAGATGTCTTGCAGTATGGGTGGACGGGCATCTATCCGGACAATAGAGCTCCGGTTATTACTGATCGCACTGAGTTTTTACTGAATGGTAAACAGGCGTTTGATGGTGTTACGCTTGAACTAAACGAAACTTATATGGCAGTAGTAAATGCCGAAGATACGGACCCACTTTCCTATGAGTGGGTAGTCGTAGAGCAGGGAGCATCACTTGGTAGTCGCCCTCCGGGTCTTCCGGGTTGGTTGCTAACAGATAATGGGCGAAATGCTGAAATTAAGGCCATTAACACCGGTCAGTACCGGTTGTATGTTTTTGTGAAGGACAGTTTTGGTAAAGTAGCCAATGCTGTAATTCCTTTTATTGTAGAGTAAGCTTAAAAAATGGGTATGAATCAAACAAAGAGATCACTTTTATGGATTGTTTTTTCAATAGTCATGTTGCCTGTGTTTTGCTCCTGCCAGGAGGAAACTATCGACAAGCAGGATGAAGATAAAGATCAGGTTTCAGAGGAATATCCAACAGACGGTCCTGTGAAAGCCGAAATCATCTATGAAGGTGAGAAACCGCGGCTGTACCGAAATGGTCAACCCTATTTCATCAAAGGTGCTGCTTATAACAATTTCATTGATCTGGTTCCGGAATATGGCGGAAATTCCATCCGTACCTATGGTGTCAATGAAGATACCCAGGCTGTATTGGATAGTGCTTTGGAGCACAAACTGACCGTTTGTCTTGGTATCTGGGTCAACAGAGAGACCGATGGATTTGACTATGAAAATGAGGAGAAAGTAGCCGAGCAGAAGGAGCGAATAAGACAGGAGGTGCTGCTATTCAAAGATCATCCGGCCGTGATGATCTGGGGGATAGGCAATGAAGTGGACTCCAGATACACCAATTATAAGGTTTGGAATTTCATCGGAGAGGTTTCGGATATGATCCATGAGCTGGACACCAATCACCTGACCACCACAGTACTTGCCGGGGCAGATCCCACAGATATCAAAGAGATAGCTGAGCGTGCACCCTCGTTGGATATATTAAGTGTGAACACCTACAATGCGATATCCCTGGCCCGGGGAAAAATAGCCGGTGCCGGCTGGACCAAGCCTTATATGATTACCGAGTGGGGGCCCAATGGTACCTGGGGCAATGTGCCCATGACACCCTGGGGAGGCATTTATGAGCTTACCAGCACAGAAAAAGCCCAGGTCTATACGGATGTATATTCACAACACATTGCTGCGAATATCAACAAGGGATGTATCGGTTCTTACACTTTTCTCTGGGGCTATCAGACCCATGGAGCTGTAGCTACCTGGTATGGATTGTTTACCACTAAAAAGAAACCATTGGCATCTGCTCAGGCCATGTACTATTCATGGAAAGGGGGTTACCCTTCCAATCGGGCACCCAGGATAGAAGGCGCCGGGGATCTGACCCTCAATGGCCAAATAGCTACTGATGACATAGTATTAAAAACAGGCGATCAGAATTATGCCAATGTACGGGCAGTTGACCTGGAAGGTGATCAGTTGACCTACGAGTGGCAGATTGTAAGAGAAGGGTTGGTTATCTCAGAAGATCAGCGATTTGATGGTTCTCTACCTGGCCTGGAGGGACTGTTTACTTCCAGTGATCAAAAATCAGTTCAGTTTACCATGCCTGGAGAGGGTGAGTACCGGCTCTATGCATTTGTGCATGATAGCCATGAAAATGTAGCATTGGCCTCTATCCCATTCAAAGTAGAAAAATAAGCTTATATCAAATGAGAGTCCACTTTAGAGTATTTGTGATTTGTACATTAGTAGCATTATTTGCAATAAATTTATTGAATAGTTGTCAATCCGTAGAGGGTCATCAAAATGCGGATTATTTGGATGCAAAGGTGCCTATGGAGCAGAGGGTGGAAGACCTGCTTTCAAAAATGACGCTGGCAGAGAAGGTAGGTCAGATGAGTCAGTATGTGGGGTTGTTTCATTTAAAGAAATCAGCTGACCTTAACACTCCTATAGACATGATGGCAGATGATGCCAATGCCTTTTATCCCGGTTTGAGTGGCAAAGACCTTTATGATTTAATTAAAACCGGTAACATTGGTTCCTTTCTTCATGTACTCACAG
Organism: Marinoscillum sp.; assembly: GCA_024305105.1. Taxonomy (GTDB): domain Bacteria; phylum Bacteroidota; class Bacteroidia; order Cytophagales; family Cyclobacteriaceae; genus Marinoscillum. The sequence goes on along the minus strand of JAMWZA010000049.1, from coordinate 28,677 downwards.
CCAAAGAGGCCAACGAATTGCAAAAAGCTGCACAACAAACGCGGCTAAAGATTCCGTTGCTCATTGGTATAGACGCCATCCATGGAAATGCACTCTATGAGGGTGCTACCGTTTATCCCACTCCACTAAGTCTGGCCTCTACATGGGATCCCGGACTGGTCAGGAAAGTGGCTCAACAGACCGCCAGAGAAATGCGTGCTACGGGATCACACTGGGCTTTTTCGCCTAATGTAGATGTGGCCCGCGACCCAAGGTGGGGCAGAGTTGGAGAGACCTTTGGTGAAGATCCTTACCTGGTGAGTGCCATGGGTGTGGCCATGGTCAAGGGGCTTCAGGGAGAGGGTTTAAGCAAGCCGGACAATGTATTGGCGTGTATCAAACATTTCGTGGCAGGGAGCGAACCTGTAAATGGCCTCAATGCCTCACCAATGGATGTGAGTGAGAGGACACTTCGCGAAATCTATTTTCCACCTTACCAAAAAACCATCGAGGCGGGTGCTTTCACAGCCATGGCCGCACACAATGAAATCAACGGCGATCCATGCCATGGCAGCAAATACCTACTCACAGATATTCTCAGAAATGAAATGGGATTTGATGGTTTTGTGGTGAGTGACTGGATGGATATTGAGCGCCTCAAAACCGTTCACAGGGTGGTCGATTCCCAAAAGGAGGCTTGCTATCTCACCGTAGATGCTGGCATGGATATGCACATGCATGGTCCGGATTTTCTGGAGCCTGTAGTAGAGTTGGTGAGCGAAGGTCGTCTCAGCGAAGAGCGGATCAATCAGTCTGTTCGTAAAATCCTGGAGGCAAAGTTCCGACTGGGTCTCTTTGAAGATCCTTTTGTCAATGAGGACAAAATCGCAGGGACAATGCGCAACCCGGAGCACATGACCACAGCGCTCGAAGCAGCGCGTAAGTCTATCGTCTTGTTGAAAAATGAGGATGTGTTGCCGATTATGGTTGATAAGGTGAAAAACATACTCATCACAGGCCCCAATGTCAATAACCACACCTTGATGGGAGACTGGAGTTTTGAGCAGCCAAAAGACAATATCACCACGGTACTCGAAGGATTCGAAATGATCAAGCCAAAGGATGTGAAACTGAACCACTATGATATGGGCAATCAGGTGACGGAGGTCACTGATCAGCACATTGCAGAGGCAGTGAGCATGAGTAAAACCAATGATATGATCGTGGTAGTGGTGGGCAGCAACTCACTACGGTATGAGAGCAAATTCAAGACCAACGGCGAGAATATTGCCCGGGACAATCTAAACCTCATTGGCAAGCAGCAGCAGTTAGTAGAGGCACTGCATGCTACAGGCAAGCCGGTCATTGTCGTTTTGGTCAATGGCAGACCCCTGGGGGTAGAGTGGATCGCTGAAAATGTGCCTGCTGTGATCGAAGCATGGGAACCCGGAAGCGCAGGTGGACAGGCGATAGCAGAGGTTGTCTTTGGAGTCATCAACCCGTCAGGAAAGCTGCCAATCACCATTCCGCGAAATGTGGGTCAGGTACCTTCCTACTACAATCACAAGCGGGCACACTATGTGAAGAAATACAAATGGTCCAAAACGGGGCCTCTTTATCCATTTGGTCATGGCCTCAGCTATAGCCAGTTTGAATACGGAGATCCTGTGTTATCACACAACGAACTAGAAGCTGGTGATCCGGTACTGGTAAGCATAGCAGTGACCAATACAAGCGATCGGGCTGGGGAAGAAGTGGTGCAGGTGTATGTCCAGGATTTATACAGCTCCGTGACCAGGCCAATGAAAGAATTGAAAGCCTTTGAGCGCGTGAGCCTGGCTCCCGGCGAAACGAAGACCGTGACTTTTGAGCTTGGAGATGAGGCTTTTGCCTTCTACGATCTCAACATGAAAAAAACGATAGAGACAGGGGATTTTTTGGTGTTAACCGGAAGTTCCTCTGCCAATGAAGATTTAAAATCCGTCAAACTTACTCTATTATGAAAACCAGAATAATTGCGTTTATTGTCCTGATTGGCTCCACGATATATGGTTGCAACGAACCCAATGACCGGGTTGATTCTTACGATTTGATCGTGTATGGGAGCACTTCATCAGGTATTTTGGCGGCCTACACAGCCAAAATGAAAGGACTGGATGTGTTGCTTATTTCCCCGGACAATCATCTGGGAGGGTTGACTACTGGGGGTTTGGGGTACACAGATATTGGTAACAAATATGCCATCAAGGGATTGGCGAAAGATTTCTACCGCAGGATTGGTCAGGAATACGGGGTTTTTGAGCGATGGATATTTGAGCCTGGGGTTGCCAGCAAAGTCTTCGCTGACTATCTCAAAAAAGCAGAGGTGCAGGTACTCTATGGCTATAGATTGGAGGGTGTATCGAAGCAGGACCTGTCTATCCACGAAATTACGCTTTCGCGAGGTGAGGTGGGCCACTCTATGATCCTCAGTGCCGATGTGTACATTGATGCTAGCTACGAAGGTGATCTCATGGCTCAATCCGGGGTATCTTATACAGTGGGCAGAGAAAGCAACAAATTGTATGGTGAAACCTACAATGGTGTTCAGCTAAGAACAAAACATCAATTTCCAGACTTCATTGATCCTTATCAGATAAAGGGGGATTCTGCCAGCGGGTTACTTTGGGGGATTAGTCCGGCCGGGGTAGTACCAGATGGTACGGGTGACCAAAAACTACAGGCCTATAACTTTCGGATTTGCCTTACCAATGATCAGGACAATCAGGTTGGGATTACACGTCCTGAAGATTACGACTCGTCTCGTTTTGAGCTGCTGCTCAGATTGTTTGCTGCTCAGCCAGAAAAGAGGACCCTCAATGATTACTTTATCTGGAGTAAGATGCCAGGAGGAAAAACCGACATTAACAACCGTGGAGGCTTTTCCACTGACATGATCGGCATGAATTATGATTACCCTGAGGCTTCTTATGAAGAGCGTAAGGCCATTGTGAAGCAGCATGAAAACTATACCAAAGGCTTGCTGTACTTCTACAAAACAGATCCAAGGGTACCTGAGCAGTTGAGAAATGAAATGCAGGAGTGGGGTTATCCCAAAGATGAATATACTGATAACAATCACTGGTCGCCACAGCTATATGTGAGAGAAGTGAGGAGAATGGTGGGCCAAACAGTAATGACTCAACACCACTGTCAGGGCAAAGAAGAGGTCAAAGATCCGATAGCATTGGCAGCTTACACGATGGATTCGCATAACTGTCAGCGTGTGGTGGTGAGCAAGGATGGAGTATCTATGGTAAAAAATGAAGGCAATGTGGAGATAGGTGGGTTTGGGCCATACCCTATTGGTTATGGGGCGATTATACCAAAGGGGGCTGACTGTGATAATATTCTGGTGCCGGTTTGTCTTTCTGCCAGTCATATCGCTTATGGATCTATCAGGATGGAGCCGGTTTTCATGGCCCTGGGACAAGTGGCTGCTCTGGCTGCTGCTGAGGCTATTGAAAAAAAGCAGGCTGTACAGTCTGTTGATCACCAGCTGATCCAACAATCTTTAATGATAGACCCACTTTCTGATGGCTCTCAGCCAGAGATCCTCATTGACAATTCGGATGAAGGTATCATGGTGGAAGGTAATTGGCAGACTGTGACCAAAGACTGCTTTGGTCAGGATGCCTTGGAGTTGCAGGGCAATGGTCAGGTCTCTTTTCCACTCGAAGTTTCTCAATCAAACACCTATGAAGTCTTTGTGTACTTCAGTAAACTTCGGGATGTGGCACCGGTAACCATTGTAAGCTTGCGACTAGGGGCGGAAGTAAAGGAACACGCGATTGTTGCACAGGAGGTTGAAGTGATTGGGCAGACGTCAGGAGAGTGGATATCCGTAGGAGTGCATTCAATGGATGCTTCGGAGCAGCATTCGCTTTTGATCCGGTCCAACGCAGACGGAGTGGTTCGTGCTGACGCGGTATTGCTTGTTCCTCAAAAGAGAAAGGGTTCATGAGATACCCGCTATGGATGTTTTTGGTAGGCCTTGTATGCCTGAGCTGCAATCCTCAGCCTAAAAATGAAGGACACTATGACCTTCAAATAGATTCTCTGATTCAGGAAATGACCACCTATGAGAAGGTAGGTCAGCTGTACCAGTGCCTGGGAAGAGGTCACGCCAGGGTGGGTGATGGTGAAAAGGCCCGGGACCTGATCGAATTGGTCAAAGCAGGTGGAGTAGGCTCAATCCTTGTGCCTGGAGACGTGCATGATGTAGCCGAGATGCAGAGAATGGCTGTGGAAGAAAGCCGCCTGGGTATTCCGCTCTTTTTTAACTACGATGTGATCCACGGATTCAAAACCATTTTCCCTGTGCCATTGGCCATGTCATGCAGCTGGGACGCGACGCTGGTGCAGCGAGCACACGAGATCGCGGCAATTGAGGCCGCAAGTGCGGGGATTAGCTACAATCACGGGCCTATGGCTGATGTTTCCAGAGACCCGAGGTGGGGCAGAGTGATGGAAGGCAATGGTGAAGACCCACACCTTTCTTCTGTGATGACTCAGGCAGCTATTCGCGGGTTTCAGGGACCTGGGTTACACGACTCCCACACGATTATCGCCTGTGTGAAACATTTCATAGGCTATGGGGCAGTAGAGGGTGGCCGGGACTACAATACCGTAGATTTTGGAGAAGAGACGCTTAGAAACATTCACTTGCCTCCATTCCTGGCTGCAATTGATGAAGGTGTGGGCTCGGTAATGACTTCTTTCAATGTGGTGGGCAGTGTTCCTACGGTAGCTCACGAGCCGCTTTTAAGAGAAGTTTTGCGAGGTGAATTGGGCTTTGAAGGAATTGTGATCTCTGATTTTGGAAGTATTGGCGAGCTGATCAAGCACGGGTACGCCAGAGATGCCACACAAGCTACTTTGCAGGCCTTGCAGGGTACGGTGGATATCGAAATGCAGTCTAGAAATTATCACGAAACTATCCAACAACTGATCGATGCGGGTCAGTTGGATGTAGCAATAATTGATGCGGCGGTTCGTCGTATTCTTCAAAAGAAGTTTGAGTTAGGGCTGTTTGAAAATCCCTATCGGTTTGCTGCCGTTGAGCAAATTGACAGTCTTACCTTGTCTATTCCACATCGAGCGGTAGCTAAGGAAATCGCCAAGCGATCTATGGTCCTGCTGAAGAATGAAGGGCTCTTGCCGATCTCCGATAAAATTGAACGCATTGCCATTGTAGGCCCTTTTGCCAATAGTCAGGATATACTAGGCAGATGGTCGGCCAAAGGAGATACCAGTGAGGCAGTCACACTATTGGCGGGGATGCAGAAGCAGTTTTCAGGTGCTCAGATTACCTGGTTGGGGGTAGGGGATTTTTGGAAAAATGCTCCATTGCCGGAAAAGAAAATCAAAGAGTTATCCGAAAGTGCAGACCTTGTGATATTGGCCTTAGGAGAGCCTAAAGAAATGTCTGCTGAAGCAGCCAGTCGGGCTACTTTGACCATTCCGGGTAACCAGAATAGGATTGCCGAGATTGTGGAGGAGACCAGCACACCTGCGGTACTCATACTCTTCAATGGACGCCCATTGACGATTGGGTGGTATCAGGAGAATGTAGATGCTATTTTGGACGTATGGTTTCCGGGAACGGAGGGCGGTAATGCCATTGCGGAAGTACTGGCAGGGGAGTATAATCCATCGGGCAAGCTCACCATGACCTTTCCACGTCATGTAGGGCAGGTACCCTTGTATTACAATCATTACAGCACTGGCAGACCGGGTACATCATCCAGGTATTCTTCTAAATACATCGATATTCCAAATGGTCCACTTTACCCGTTTGGTTTTGGTTTGAGCTATACTGATTTTGAGTATTCAGATTTGAAACTGAGCAAAGAGGAGCTGATGCTTACTGGTCACATAGAGGCGTCTGTTACTGTGACCAACACGGGGAATGTGGCAGGGGAGGAGATAGTTCAACTTTATATCAGGGATCTGGTGGGCGAGATAGTACGACCGGTCAAAGAATTGAAAGGGTTTAAAATGGTTAATTTGAAAGCCGGGGAGTCTGAGACTGTTACCTTTTCAATTGGCTCAGAATTGCTCAAATATTGGTCACCAGTGAGCCATGATTACATCGTGGAGCCCGGTCAGTTTACAGTAATGATAGGCACCAGCAGTGCAGCGTATTTAGAAAGGAATTTTGAATTGACAGATTGATATGATTACACTTTGTATTTCGATAGCGGTATTAGTGGTTGGTTACTGGCTGTATGGTAACTTGATGGAACGGGTGTTTGGAGTGGATGAGAAGCGCGCTACACCAGCCACTTCCAAGTCAGATGGGGTAGACTTTGTGGTGTTGCCGTCATGGAAGATCTTCTTGATTCAGTTCTTGAATATTGCAGGTTTGGGGCCCATTTTCGGTGCAGTAGCTGGAGCCATGTGGGGGCCGGTAGCCTTTCTTTGGATCGTACTTGGGAGTCTGTTCGCCGGAGGCGTTCATGACTATTTTAGTGGTATGCTTTCCATTCGTCACGGAGGACAAAGTGTGTCTGAGGTGTCAGGTTATTATCTGGGGAATTGGGTGAAGCAGTTCATGCGTGGATTCACAGTGGTGTTGATGGTCATAGTGGGCGCCGTTTTTCTGCTTGGCCCGGCCAAAATTTTGGCGGGAATGACTGATGCGGTGAGCTTGTTTGGTTGGGTGATGATCATTCTTTGCTATTACATTCTTTCTACCATTTTACCCATCGATAAAGTCATCGGGAAGCTCTATCCCGTTTTCGGTTTGGCTTTGATCTTCATGGCGGTAGGTTTGTTTATTGCCATGTTCACAGAAGGCATGGCAGTGCCAGAACTATCCATGGCTAGCTTTTCAAATTTCCATTACAAACCAGATTCTTTCCCAGTCTTTCCGATGCTTTTTGTGACGATTGCCTGTGGGGCAATCTCTGGCTTTCATGCTACTCAGTCACCACTGATGGCTCGGTGTATTTCCAATGAAAAACAAGGAAAGCAGGTGTTTTATGGAGCCATGGTTACCGAAGGAGTAGTAGCGCTCATTTGGTCGGCTATTAGTATGAGTTTCTTTGGTGGAGTACAAGATCTGAACTTAGAAATGCTCGGCAATGGCGATAATACTGCGCTCATGGTCAATGAAATATCCAATGGCGCATTGGGTACATTCGGCGGCTTGCTAGCCATTTTGGGTGTTGTGGCAGCACCGATTACTTCAGGCGATACGTCATTCAGAAGTGCACGTATCATTATTGCCGATTTCATAAAATCGGATCAGAAGTCCATCAGAAACCGGTTGTTGATCAGTATCCCGCTTTTTGTTGTGGGTTATCTTTTGACATTGGTCAATTTCGGAGTGATCTGGAGGTATTTCGCCTGGACCAATCAGACGTTGGCCACCATCGTATTATGGACAGTCACCGTTTACCTCATCCGTGAGAATAAGAATTATTGGTTGGCTTTAATCCCATCTGTTTTTATGACGGCTGTGGTGGTTTCCTACATTCTACTCGCCCCGGAAGGGTTTTCGCTACCAGTGGATATGTCCATCGGTGTTGGGGTAGTAGTAAGTTTTGTAGCAATGGGATTGGCCATTTTCACAAAGATTCAAGACAAGAAACATCAATTAGAAGCCATATGAGAATTCGATTATACATACCCGGTTTTCTGCTCATTGCAGCTTTCGCATGCAATCAATCTTCTACAAACCAGGATAAACAGCAACCTGAAAAACCGAATGTATTATTGATCATCAGTGACCAGCTCAATTGGAATTTTTTCTCCTCCATGGGGAATCAATACGTGGAAACGCCTAATATCGACCGATTGATGGCCGGTGGAGTACGCTTTGATCGGGCATATGTAGCCAATCCGGTATGTATCCCATCCCGGGTGAGCATGTTCACGGGCAAACGACCCACGTATTTTGGTTTTCATGTACCAAAAGGAATTGACCACAATACAGTGGATGTAAAAGAGTATGTAGCGGAGAATCCTATAGCCACGCAAATGCAGCAGGCCGGCTACAAAACTTATTATGGCGGTAAGGATCATTTTGGGTGGAAAGATTACGCCTTCCAACCTCAGGATCTTGGTTTTGAGGTTTATGCCAATGGCAAAGAATACCGCGGTGTGGACTGTGTGCCAAAGGCTATCGAAACGCTCAAAAATCATGCGGTGGACCACAAAGATCAGCCATTCTTTATGGTCGCATCACTGATGAATCCACATGACATTTGTTATGCGCACATCAAAGACAATCGCTTTGATATGGACAAAATCAATGATCGCACGGATGGAGGAGGCTGGCAAGATTTGTTGAGAGAATCTGTGCTTGCCAATCTCAGAATCCCGGAAGGGGAGACCGGCGCTGGAGGTTTCGAACCCATAGACTATTACTTGCAAAATTCACCACCACTCCCAGATAATTACATGCCTCAATCCAATGAACCGGGTATTATTTCAGGAGAAGATGGGGGAGAGGGAATGGCTGCCTCATTTGGTCGCTACCGTGGGCAGTATGATTCTATCGATTGGCTCTTGCATCGGTATGCCTATGTGAAATTTGTGGAGGAAATAGACCGTGAAGTTGGTGAACTTTTGGAAGGATTAGCAGCCAGTGGTTATGGCGATGATACCTTTATCATTTTCACCAGTGACCATGGTGAAATGAACGGTGCACATCAAATGGCTGGAAAAGGTTTGTTCTACGATGAAGTTTGTCATGTTCCGTTTATTGTCACGCACCCGTCTTTGGATGGCGGTCGTGTGGATGATTCAAATATTATTTCCAACGGATTGGATTTGCTGCCTACCATTTTTGGTTTGACAGGTGTAGCCCCACAGTCTGATTTTGAGGGACTAGATCTTTCTGCACTGTTTTATGATGCTAAAAAGAAGCTGGATCGGGAGTACGTGCCAGTAGAGTTTTCCACAGGTATGGGGCTGGTGTCGGCTGATTATTATTATGGCATTTATTACAATGGGAGCACCAACAATGAGCAAATATATGATTTGAACAAGCAGCCGCTCCAAATGGAGAATGATGCATTAGATCCGGCTTATCAGAAAGATTTGACGAATCATCGAGCCGCTTTTAGTGCAGTAAATGAACAAACGCTGAGCGTATATGAGAATCCAGAGAGTTTTTATCAACACTTGAAGTGATTGGTTTCAGAATGAGTTATAGATGAAAAATACTTCTTTATACTATTAAGTCAAGGAGCACGGAATTTCCGTGTTCCTTCTTTAAGTGTAAGATTTTGATGGAATAAAACATATTTTGAAGTTTAATGAGGTTATTTATGAATGCACGATCCCTTTTAACTGGCTTGATCCTGGTTGCAGTGCTAAGCGCACAGGCCAAAATCACCTTGCCGGCCATTGTTTCTTCAAACATGGTGCTTCAGCGAAATACCACAGTTGTACTCTGGGGCTGGGCTGACCCTAATGAGAAATTCACGCTGGAAGTGTCATGGGTTGAAGATCCCATAAAGGCTAAGGCAGACGCTGACGGAAATTGGAAGATTGAAGTTGCCACAACCGGAAGCAAAGAAGAGCAAACCATTGAGATCAAATCTCAGGGTGAAACTATTAACCTTGAGAATATCCTCTTCGGTGAGGTTTGGTTGTGCTCGGGACAGTCCAATATGGTTATGCCTATACGAGGCTTTGATGGACAACCAACTCATGGAAGTAATGAGGCTATTGCCAAATCAGCAAACAAAAATCTCCGGTTGTTTGTGGTGCCAATGCTTGGTTCTAAAACTCCCTGGAAAGATGTAGGTAAAGAAACCAATTGGGAGGTGGCCTCCCAAGAAAGCGTATGGAAGTTCAGTGCCATAGGATATTTCTTCGGGCAACAATTGCAAGAAATTTTGGACGTTCCTGTAGGACTCATTCAGTCAGGAAGGGGTGGTAGCCGAGTGCAGGCTTGGATAAGTAAGGAAGCGCTTAGCGAGTTTCAGGAAGTGAATATCGAAGATGCTGACATGTCCAAATCGAGAATCGTTCCTACCGCACATTTCAATGGCATGATCAACCCGATAATTCCTTATACTCTAAAGGGGGTGTTATGGTATCAGGGTGAAAGTGATTTCACTCGACCAGATCTGTATAAAGTACTTTTTCCTGCGATGGTTAAAGACTGGAGAGCCCGCTGGGAGATCGGGGACTTCCCATTCTATTTTGTGCAAATTGCCCCATATTTCTATAAGAAACCAGATGCCTTTAACACCAATACAAACTCAGCTTTTATGCGAGAGGCACAACTTCAATGTGTAGACTTGATACCGAATTCGGGTATTGCAATCACGTTGGATGCGGGCGAAGAGTTTAATATTCACCCGGCTAAGAAAAAAGAAGTGGCTGATCGCTTGCTTTACAATGCCTTAAGTCAAACATATGGGTATGAATATGTAGATGGAATATCTCCAGTCTACGATTCCATGGAAGTAACTGAGGAAGGACTTCTTTTGAAATTCAAAAATGTAGATCGAGGACTTTTTGCTTATGATGAATTGAATGGATTTGAGATTGCAGGAGAGGATCATGTTTTCTATCCGGCCAAAGCCGAAATTGTAAATAGGAGAGTCGTACTAGTTTCTTCAGAAGAAGTAGGTCAACCTTTGGCAGTGCGCTATGCCTGGAGCAATTGGGTGGTAGGAACCTTATATGAAGACAGTTATCTGCCAGCTTCGTCATTTCGAACAGACGATTGGGAAGATGCTACCAGAGCTCAAAAAGAAGAATAATGAGAAATTGGCTGCTACTCATTTGCACTTTTGTGTTGCTAATTGAGCAATCAGAAGCGCAGCAATTACCCAACATCCTGTGGATTGTCAGTGAAGACAATAGTCCTTACTTGGGGTGTTATGGTGATTCACTGGCCACCACTCCCAACATCGATCAATTTGCCAAGGAAGGCCACCTATACACTCATGCATACGCAAATGCTCCGGTTTGTGCCCCAGCTAGAAATACGATCATCACTGGTGTGTACGCCAACTCCAATGGCAATCAGCATATGAGAAGCAATTATCCACTGTCTGATTCGGTTAGGTTCTTCCCGGAGTATCTTCGAGCACAAGGTTACTACTGCACCAATAGGTCGAAGAAAGATTACAATACTTCCACAGAAGACCATTTTTGGAATGAATCTTCGCTAAAGGCGCATTACAAGAATAGAGATGAAGGTCAACCATTTTTCCATGTGGTGAATACCAGTATTTCGCATGAAAGCTCATTGCATCGGTTTACGCCTGATTCTTTATTGAAACACAGGCCTGAGAAAATGGTTTTGCCTCCGTATCATCCAGATACCAAAGAAATTCGCCATGATTGGGCGCAGTACTATGATCGAATTACATTGATGGACCAGCAGGTAGGAGAGCTTCTGCAAGAATTGAAAGAAAGTGGAGAGGCAGAAAATACCATCGTCTTTTACTTCAGCGACCATGGAGGCGTATTGGCAAGAAGCAAGCGATTTGTTTATGAGACCGGTACGCGGGTTCCGTTTATTGTACGTATCCCTGAGAAGTTCAAGAACGTGCGCCCATCGGTCGTAGGAACTCCCGTAAACCGACTCATCAGTTTTGTAGATTTGGCACCAACGATCCTAAGCCTCACCGGGCAAACCATTCCCGGGTACATGCAGGGCAGAGCCTTTTTAGGTCAGAAGAAAACCAAAGAACCAGAATATGTACATATGTTCCGTGATCGTATGGATGAGCGGTATGACATGAGTCGAGCCACACGAAGTGTCAGGTATCGCTACATCCGCAATTACTATCCCTACAAAATTTATGGACAACACCTCTTTTATCTGTGGAAGGCGCTCAATATAACCTCTTGGCAAAAGGCTTGTAAAAGGGGGGAATGTACTGAAGTGCAGCAGGTTTTTTGGCAGACAAAACCCTCCGAAGAGCTGTATGATACCGAGAATGATCCATGGGAGATCAATAACCTGGCAGATGATTCGAATTACCTGGACGTACTTTCTGAAATGAGAGCAGCAAACCTCCAATGGATTTCCGAGATCAAGGATACCGGGTTTATACCCGAGCAATTATTGGCTGATCATGCGGAAGGGAGTGGAAGCTTTTATCAGCATATGCGCAGTGGTCAGGTAGATGTGGATTCCATTATTCAAGTGGCATCTATGGCTACAGATGAGGCTGTATCCAAAGGTCGCATCATCCCCATGCTGGACTCTTCCGATCCTGTGTATCGCTATTGGGCACTGGTGGGCTTGAGATTTCGCTATATGGACCTTACATCAGATGACCTTCTGTACATCGAAAATAAGTTGGCGAATGAAGCACCGGATAATATGGCCATCGCATCAGAACTTTTGTATCTGGCTGGCAAGCAGCAGCCGGCGCTACAATACATGGAAGAAGTGCTCAAACGGACGGATAGACCCTTTGCTCGTACGAGGGTGCTCAATGTGATTTCCAACTTGAATATTGAGGATCAAACCTTAAAAGAGGTTGTGTCCGAAACATACAATGAGACTTACGAAGAGAATAGGTTTAGATATGACCTTACCGCATCAAAGGCTCTTATGAGTCAGTGGAACAATACAGTCAGGTGAAGTTAATTTTTGATGCTCATTTCAAGATTTCTGCCATTATTTTAAAGGTAATTTCATCATTTATTGAATTGATTTGGACTTACCCAATTCAATAAATGATGAAAAAAATTTTACTAACATTCGGGGCTATTTGCTCCATTCTATTTGCGCACGCTCAAGGTGTAGAAGTCTCCATTGTGGATAATAGTGGCACCTACGAGCTACATCGCGATGGCAGTCCATACTATATCAATGGTGCTGCTTTTAGTGGCTATTTTCTTGACTCACTCACCGTGTACGGAGGAAATTCTATCAGGACTTACTCTACGGATTCATCCACCATCGACCTGCTAAACAAAGCGGACTCACTGGGGGTCACAGTGACCATGGGCCTCTATGCGGGCCGTGAGGAAGATTTTTTCAACTACAATGATACCGCAGCAGTAAATGCCCAGCTGGAGGATTTCAGAAACTATGTGAGAATGTACCGGGATCATCCGGCAGTGCTCATGTGGTCCATTGGCAACGAAGCGGATGCCAGCTACACCAATTACCGCTTGTGGGATGCTGTCAATGACATTGCGGCGATGATCCACGAGGAGGATACACTTCATCCTACCATGACGGTATTGGCCTCTGCCCATGATGTGGATATTATTGAAATAAAAGCCCGGGCTCCGGAAATTGATATACTGGGAATTAATGTATACAAAACCCTTGATAACCTGGAAAACCAGCTGACCACCAATGGCTGGACAAAACCCTACATCGTGACAGAGTGGGGTGTGGACGGTACCTGGCAAACGGATGAAACAGACTGGAATGCGCCCATTGAGCTTAGCAGCACTAGTAAAGCCTACATCTACAGAACCCGCTATAGCAGCTACATAGCAGCCAACCCAATGGGGCAATGTCTGGGGTCATATGTGTTCGTTTGGGGGCATCAGAATCATGGAGAGGTGGAGTCATGGTATAGCCTGTTTACAGTTAATGGAGAATCCACTGAAGTAGTAGAGGCTATGCAATACTCATGGACGGGCAGCTATCCGGCTCAGAGGGCACCTCGCATTACACAAATGGTACTGAATGGTCAGGAGGAGAATGATGATGTACGTTTGGCTGTAGGTAGTATAAACTGGGCCACTGTGGATGCCTACGATCCTAACAGTGATGGCCTCACTTATGAGTGGTATGTAGTCAAAGAAGGATATGATCTGGATGACGCAGCTTCTGGTGAGACTCTTCCCGGACTTGATGGATTGATTACCTACCAGGACGAGGATAGTATCGCTTTTTCCGCCCCCGCTGCAAAGGGAGCCTATCGTCTTTATGCGGTGGTGGATGATGGTAATAGTAAAATAGCGCTGATGAACATACCCTTTCAAGTGCAATATACTACGGACTTATTGATGGACTATGAAGGGACCGGTGCCCTCCTATTGGATTCCTCAGTGGGTACCTACAGTGTCCTTGCCAATCCCCACAAAGAAACAGGTAATCTGACGGATTCAGTGGGGCGCTACGTGGCTCCGGGCACAGACCCTTATGATAAGTTCACCTTTTCCAGCGGAGTGGCGGTAGAGGATGCAGGGAAGTTTAAGAGTGGTGATTTCAAAATAAAAATGGAACTGTACACGGATGCACCCATAGGTACGCCATTACAGCTCAATTTTCACAATGCAAATGCCGCTACTGGTAGCTATCCGGCTGGTAGGAACAGTGTGTACAAGACCACCGTACCGGCACAGAACGAATGGAGATCTATCACATTCGACTTCTACAACATACCTGATCCATCTATCGGCGACCATTTGGTTGATCAACTTGTGTTTGCTTTTGATGCAGGGAACAGCTCTTCATATACTTACTATATCGACAATATCAGAATTGAAAAAGTATCTGAAGATAAACTGTCTTCTGATATCGTCTTTGAGAACTATGAAACGACCAGTGTTATCAGTCAGCTAAGTGCGAGTGGGAGTTATTCGGTAGTAGCCAATGAATGGGTTGAGAGTGTAAACAAAACGGACTCCACGTCCATGTATATCAGAAATAGCGGAGCTACTTACGATGGACTCACGTTTGTCAACGAAGCAATTGATGATGCCTCTGAGTATGAGTCAGAGGCGAAGGCCTTTGCTATTAATCTGCGTACAGCTGCTCCTGTGGGTACTTTGATGCAGATACAGCTGCGCAACGACTCTATGCTGGGCAGCTCACCAGCAGGTCGACATAGTATTTATGAAGCCAGGACATTGAAGCAAAATGAATGGCACCGGGTGATTTTCAATTATGTGAGTTCGCCGGATTCTAGCGTTCCGGACGATTTGGTTGACAGGATGGTGTTTTTGATGTCACCTGGGGTGGCCACATCCGATACTTTTTATATTGATAACATACGGGCCATAGGGGTCAATGCACCGGTGCCCTCACTACCTGAGCCATGGGATAACTCCGATATTGGATCAGTAGGGCTGGCTGGTAGTACGGTAGATAAATATTCTGGTCAGGTGTTCGTAATACAGGGTTCGGGTAGCAATATCTGGGGAAGCGCCGATGAGTTTCAGTATGCTTATCAGCCGTTTTCTGGCGATGGGGAGATTGTCTGTCAGATTACGTCTATATCTCCGGATGTCGACGACTATATGAAAGCTGGACTTATGTTTCGGGAGTCATTGAGTGCCAATTCCAAGCATGCAATGGCGTATATCACGCCTGAAAATGGAAACGCATATCAGGCAAGACAAAGCACGGGCGGCACTTGTACAAAGAGCTCAGATGCCTCCAGCATTGACCGTTGGCTGAAGCTAAAGCGAACCGGAGACTTGTTTGAAGCATTCCAATCCAATGATGGCATCACCTGGGCACTGATTGATAGCTCCACGGTGGTGATGGACGCTGATGTATATGTAGGATTGGCCGTTACGGCTCACGACAATACCAAAAGGGGCAAAGCTACTTTCCGCGACATTGAGATTAGCTCTGGTAGTGGGGCCAGGATGGCAGGCATCAAAGAGCAACCAGTAGCTCCCCGGTTTACAGTTTTTCCAAATCCGGTAACAGAGCATCTTTATGTCCGGACAGGGGGTGTTGTGGGTAATGTAGATATCTACACATTGCAAGGACAGAGATTGGATGTGACTTATCAAATCGTTCAGGATGTTGCGCGCATTGAAATGATCAATTTGGAACCTGGAGTTTACATGATCCGGGTATTGATTGATGACTTGTGGGTGAGTCGGTTGGTCATCAAAAAGTAGTCAAAGTACGCAGGCCAGCTTTTCTGGCCACAGTTTGAAGCATTTCTCAAAGTTGTAAAAGCCTGAGAAAAAGCCGAGCAAAAAAAAAACTGAGGCCGTTCAAAATACTTTTTGAGCGGCCTCTTTATTGTGCAATGCACTTATCTCCTGCTCTTCGGGTTTGCAATCGCCGAAATTAGCAGCCACACAGCTCATGAGTTTTTCAACCAAAGCCATAGCATTATTTTTTAAGAACTGGATTCAAATGCTTTGGTGAAATTATGCTGTAGTATATAGTGAAAATGCACTCAATCAACGTCTGCAAAACACACGACTTGCGGATGACAGATTGTCGGATGGATTTATTGGAGTAGCGTGATATTTAGCCGAGAGGGTTTCTAATCTAGTATTTATAAAAAAAAGACCTGAACTAAATTCAGGCCTTCGAAGGTTGGTGATACTAGTTTAATGGCCAGCTAATTGACCTTTAAATACCACTGTTATTTAATTGTGAGTTACTGATAGATTTTTGATAGCTACTAGTCCATACGAACCGTTATAACTAGCGCCCTGCACCGACTGTAGATAATTTCCTACTTTGAAATAATTTTCTTCGGTGCCGGTATCCATATCTTCTGTGAAAACCTGAGAGCCGTTTTGGAACAACTTCACAGTGCCACCAGAGTACTGAAGTTTGAATGTGTATTCGGTATCTAGTTGGTAGCCATTATCAATGATGAGACTACCACCTTGCACTTCTTCAGTGATGTACCCACTTATTTTGAGTCGCACACCTCCTGTAGTTTGGTTTTCATCGCCAATGAACTGTACGCGAATCACATCATCTACTTCTACACCGTTATTATTCTCAGACGGACCATGAATCTGTCCGAAACAAAGCACTCCGCCATTGCCGTCAGCATCCTCCGGTAGTCTGTCCACTCGTACTGTCCAGGTCATAGCATGTGTACCGCTCGACCCATTCCAGCTAGCGAGATTTCCATTGCTAAGCTCTCTTAATTCCACCCTTGGATTACCCGAATTAGCAGAGCCACCTAATCCCCGGTAACATTTGAAATAGGTCCAGGTGCCATCTGTATAGTAATAATTAGGGTCTTCATAATTTGCCACAGTTACACCAGAGAGATCAGTTATGTCATCATAGTAGGTAGCGTTAGATCCGGGAGATCCATCAAAACTGTTAATTTTCCAGGTTTGATCGGAGATTCCCAGGACTGATGATGGTGCGGAAGTTGCTCCTCCACCTCCACCACCAGTACCGCTTAGTGGGGTGAAAAACCATTTAAAGCTGTCGTCACTTGAGTTATAGGCTCTTTGTTCCACATTATCTCCATTGGACGTACCCGCGTTTTCAACATAGAGAGATTTACCACTATCCCGACATTTTAGTCTGTAATAGCCATTTCCTACATCGATAATCTGCCATTCCTGGTGGGTAAGATTATTCCAGGCCCTTATTTCCACATTAGCACCATTACTGTTGCTGCCATTTTGGACTGTCAGGGACTTACCACTATCCACTCCCTTCAATCTGACATAATTTCCGGAGGTACTAATAATTTCCCATTGTCTGTGAGTCCCACTAGCATTTCCCCATTGTTGTACATTGGCTCCATTGCTATTGCTCTTGTTTTCTACATCTAGATGCAGTCCACTTCTTTTGTTTTGCAGATAGAATGTGGACCCGGTAGAAGGGATTGCCCCTGGTTCTTGCTGTATGTTGACAGGTTCAGGAGTGTCATTAACGGAGCACCCGAAAGTAATCATTAGACTCAAAGTCACGATTGCGAGACTTGAGACGTTTAAGAGTTTTTTCAAAATCATCATTATTGAACATAGTTTTAGTGTGAGTATCAGGATACCATTCCTGAGTTATTAATGAATGACTCTGCAGAATCAATTTATTGGCATACCAAAAATTGGTCAACCAATATTGTAATTTGCATTTAACTGAATGGAAATCCAAAATATATTGCGAAAAATTCTATAGAAACAGCATAAAATTATTGTAATCACATTTATTTACTTAATATGAAGGCTTGATATGCTGAAATGGCAATTAATTATGTAGAGTTGAGCCAACCTTGTGATTGTCTCATATCCGGTTGTATTAGCGGATAGTTAATAGCCGAATTAGAGATGACAAAAATCATATTGACTTAATTCGGATAACATTGTCCGAAATAGAATTCTGTCTTATGTTTGCTCAAAAATGATCTAAAGATGTTTTCCAAAGCTTGTGAATATGCACTAAAAATCATGATTTATCTCTGCTCCATACAGGAGGAGGACAAGCTCGCTGGCTTAAAGGATATCTCAAAAGCAATTGGTTCACCAGAGGCTTTTACAGCAAAAATTTTGCAGCAGTTGGTGCGAAGTGAATTACTTCAGTCATTACGGGGGCCGACAGGAGGTTTTAAACTGGCAAATCGACCAATTACGCTTTTAGAAGTCGTAATAGCTATTGATGGAGAAGGAATAGTGAAGAAATGTGTTTTGGGGCTAGAGGAGTGTTCTGGAGATCATCCATGTCCAGCACATGACAAGTTTATAGCCATCAGGGATCATTTAAAAGGAGTATTGACAACTACACAGTTGTCAGATCTCAAAGGAGGAATTATCGATGGCAATCGATTCTTGAAATTGTAAAACATTTTGAATTAATAAAGGATAAAAAGGTCTTAAAATCTTTAATATGGAAAATTTAGCAAAATCAAAAGTTGGGGTGATTGTAGCATCCAATTTCAGAACATCACGCATATTCACTTCCCACAATATCGATTTTTGTTGTGGAGGTGGAATCACGTTGGAAGAGGCTTGTGCTCAGAAAAATGTAGACATACAGGATCTACTAAAGGAGCTTGAGGCCACATTTCAGACTCCGGATTCCTTGAATTATCAGGGATTAAACCTGGATGAGCTTATTGATGTAATCATCAATATGCATCATAGTTATGTTTTAGCCACTGTTCCAGCGCTTAGAGCATACCTCGAGAAACTCTGCCGTGTTCATGGTGATCGACATCCGGAATTGCATTTGATCAATGAATTATTTGCTGTGGGTTCACAGGCATTGCTGGATCACATGCAAAAAGAAGAGCAAGTGCTCTTTCCGTACATCAAGGCGATGGTCCAGTCCAAGGTGAGTGATTTTCCTCTTTCAAAACCTCATTTCGGAGATATTGAAAACCCAATTCAAATGCTGGAACAGGAGCATCAGGATGAGGGATTTCGGTTCCATGAAATATCGAAGTTGGCTAATGATTATCAATGTCCTCCAGATGGTTGTCAAACCTTCAAAGTGACTTATGCCATGCTCAAGGAGTTTGAAGAAGACCTACACAAGCACATTCATCTTGAAAACAACATTTTGTTTCCAGAGGCCCGCACACTCTTCAAAGAAATCTCATTTCGAAATCAATAAACATCAATAGTTATGAAAACCTTAGATAGATACTTCGTTGCTGCGGCATTCATCGTGTTGCTTTCTGCTTGTGGTGGCGGAGGTAAGAGCCGTATTGAGCAAATCAAGGAACAATCAAAAATGGAGGTAGCTGACCCCTATGAAAACTGGAAGCAATTTCATGGTGTTGGACCAGTTGAAAAATTCTCTCTGCCTGCTGATATTGACCAGCAGTTAGTAACTAATGGGCGGGAGATATTTGAGTCTAAATGTACCGCTTGTCATAAAGTAGAAAAGAAATTCATTGGCCCAGCTCCCAAGGGAATTTTATCAAGAAGAAACCCTGCATGGGTGATGAATATGATTCTGGCGCCTGACAAAATGGTAAAGGAAGACCCAATAGCTAAAAAGCTTTTACAGGAATTTAATGGTTCGCCTATGGCTAATCAAAACCTCACAGAGGATGAAGCCAGGGCAGTACTCGAATACTTCAGAACACTGAATTAATCCAAACAATACGAATATGAAAAAGCAAATTGAAAGGATATTAACTTTTATGGTAGTGATAGCGCTTGTAATGGCCTGTACACCACCAGCAGCAAATGAAACGGCGTCATCTGAGGTCGTCAGTCACCCCAAGGGGCAGGCCTCCGTTTCAGATGATGTTTCCGACAAAAACATCTTGCAAGTGGCGATGACTTCAGAGGATCATACCACTCTGGTAGCTGCAGTAGAAGCTGCTCAGATTGAAAATGTTTTGGTAAATGCCGGACCTCTTACCGTATTTGCACCTACCAATGACGCATTCGCTGGCTTACCTGAAGGTACCGTCGAAAACTTGCTGAAACCAGAGAATAAGAGTGATCTGGCAACGATACTTACCCGACACGCTGCACCCGGATCTTATGATCTGGATGCGCTAAAGAAGGAAGCAAGCAAGGGAAGAAAGCTATACATGGCCACTGGTGATTACCTGGAAGTACAGGTAGACGGTGATAAGATAACCGTTGGTGGAGCCATTGTATTGGCAACTATACCAACGTCAAATGGCATCATACATGTCATTGATCGCGTGATTTCAACTAACTAAACAACAGATTCAAATGAAAACGATATCAGTATTATCTTTTAGCTTCATTATTGGCGCCGTTATTTTGATCACTTCTTGTGGTCAAATGGGAGACAATGGAAAGAGTGCACTAAGCAGTAACATTGCGGAAAAGGTTTACATCGCCCCGGGAGAGCGGGATGAACAGTACGGATTTTTATCCGGAGGATACAGTGGAAACTTGACCGTTTATGGCCTGCCATCTGGTAGGCTATTCAAAGAAATCCCAGTTTTTTCTCAGTTTCCTACCTCTGGGTATGGATATTCTGAAGAAACCAAGCCGATGCTGAATACTTCATTTGGTTTCGTGCCGTGGGATGATTTACACCATCCAGACATATCACAAACCAATGGAGAATTGGATGGTCGATGGATCTTTGTTAATGGAAACAATACACCACGTATTGCCAGAATTAGCCTGAGTACGTTTGAAACTGAGGAGATCATTGAAGTGCCGAATAGCGCAGGTAATCACAGTTCCTCATTCATCACTGAGAATACAGAGTACGTAGTGGCCGGAACGCGCTTCTCCGTACCGGTGCCTCAGCGAGATATGCCGATTAGTGAGTATAAAAGTAATTTTAAAGGTGCTTTGACTTTCATATCAGTTGATCCTGAGCATGGACACATGGACATCAAATTTCAGCTTTTAATGCCTGGCTTTAACTATGACTTGTCCCACCCAGGTAGGGATAAGTCGCACGGCTGGTTTTTCTTTTCTACCTACAATACCGAAGAGGCGAATACCCTGCTGGAAGTAAACGCTTCACAAAATGATAAGGACTTTATAGCAGCGGTGAATTGGAAGAAGATTGAAGCATATGTAAACAATGGGGGAGGATCAAAGGTCCAAGCTAAATATGCGCATAATGTGTATGATGAATCCACTCACACAGCCACCTCTACCATGCTGGAGGAAGTGTTGACTGTTGATCCTTCAGAGGTTCCGGGAGCTATATACTTATTGCCAACACCTAAGTCACCTCATGGTTGTGATGTAGACCCTTCAGGTCAGTACATCATTGGGTCTGGTAAATTGTCAGCCGACCTTACCGTTCACTCATTTGATAAAATGCTCGCAGCTATAGACGCTCAAAAATTTGATGGAGACGCATATGGAATTCCAATCTTAAACTATGAGGATGTGCTGGCGGGAACAGTGAGCAGTGGAGGTTTGGGGCCATTGCACACAGAGTTTGATGGACGTGGCAATGCTTACACCACTTTTTTCATCTCTTCTGAGGTGGTGAAATGGAAGTTGGGTACATGGGAGGTAGTAGATAGAAAACCTACGTATTATTCTGTGGGTCACCTGATGATACCTGGAGGGAACTCCCGAAAACCTCACGGTAAATACCTGGTGGCCATGAATAAGATCACTAAAGATCGGTACTTACCTACGGGACCAGAAATGGAACACTCTGCGCAGATATATGACATCTCAGGTGAAAAAATGGAACTGCTGTATGATTTTCCGACACATGGTGAACCTCACTACGCAGCAGGTTGCGATGCTGATCTGATCGTCAACAATTCCAAAAAGATCTATCGCCTGGATGAAAACAATCACCCTTACGCGATCAAGAGTCCGGCAGAAGCCAGAGTGGAGAGAGAAGGAAACGAGGTGCATATCTATATGTCTACCATCAGAAGCCACTTCACACCTGACAACATTGAAGGAATCAAAGTAGGTGATAAAGTCTACTTCCATATCACCAATCACGAGCAAGACTTTGATGTGCCACATGGATTTTCCATGATCGGGCAGGGGACATCAGAAATACTGGTCATGCCTGGTCAAACGAAAACCTCTCTCTGGGAACCTAAACGTGTAGGTGTGTGGCCATTCTATTGTACAGATTTCTGTTCTGCACTGCACCAGGAGATGCAAGGGTATGTTAGAGTTTCTCCAGCTGATTCCAAGCTTGAATTGAGCTGGTCTTTAGATGAGTAATTGAAATACAGTGGTGGTTAAAATGGGTGGTTATTCCCATTTTAACCACTCCTTTTCAGGACACAAGGACAAAAAAGACGATGAAGAAGGCAAGCATATTAATGATAGTCGGCAGCATCATGTTATTGGGGCTGTTTGTTTTTCCCATGTGGAATATCCGACTGGGGGCACCTCAGTATCCAGAGCCTCTGGGTATAGATATTCATGTCAATGGGTTGAAAGGTGAAAGCGAGTTTGATATCCAGAATATAGACGGACTGAACCATTACATCGGCATGAAAACCCTGCCAAAACCGGAGGAAATGTGGGAGTTTTCCGTTTTCCCAAAGGTGGTATTGGTCATGGCGTTCCTTGGGATAGTGATTGGTATCTTAGGGTTTGTCGGTAAGGTAAAGCCAGTTTGGTTCCTGATATGGTTTATTGCTATGAGTGCATTGGGAGCACTTGGTATCTATGATTTTAATCTGTGGCTGGTGGCTTATGGTACGGAGTTGGATCCCAATGCTATTTTAAAACTGGTCAACCCTGATGGAACGCCAATGCAGTACAACCCACCATTAATAGGACACAAAAAGCTCCTCAATTTTGATGCTTTTTCATATCCCAGACTTGGTGGAGTATTAATGGGAATCGGTATGGTGATGACTTTGATGGCCTATTTTATAGGAAGAAGATCAACGACACAGCGTGATTCTGCTAAGGATCGTTTAGCAACGCCTGTTCTTACTATTCTCATTGCGCTATTGATGAGTGCCTGTAGCTCTAGTCCAAAACCAATTCATTATGGTCAGGATGCATGTGACTTTTGCAGGATGACCATTGTAGACCAGCAGCATGCTGCTCAGTTGGTTACTGAGAAAGGTCGGGCTTATAAGTATGACGCCATTGAGTGCATGATGAATGACCTGAGCGAGTGGAGCCGTCCAGCGGTTAAACACTATTTGGTTTCAGATTATGCCAATCCGGGAGAACTAACGGATGCATTGGAGGCCAAATACCTTATTAGTGAAGCAATACCCAGCCCAATGGGCGCCCACCTGACCGCATTTGCAAGTGAATCTACCAGGCAGAAAACACAGGATTCTGTGGGAGGAGAAGCATTGCAGTGGATTGGGTTGAAAGAAAAATTTGTATTGAATTAAAGTAATTTCCCATGAAATGTGCATAAATCTAGAATCCTTAACAATGTGGGCGCCAAGTCCAACCATGGGATGAATCGCTGCGGCGAACAGTAGATTTATGAGAATTTCACGTGACCGTTGAAAACAAATACTACACACATGAAACGTATTCATATTTTCCTTCTTTTGATCTTTACTTCCATGATTTCCATTGCTCAGACGGTGGCTATTGGTAAGGACGCTTGCAGCCAATGCAACATGATCATTCGCGATTCTCAATTCATGTCCTACGCCGTGTACAACAATGGAGAAACAAAACAATTTGACGCCATCGAGTGTCTTGTTAATTTTCTTAAGGATAAAAAGGAAGATGATTTTCGCGAGCTTTTGGTAGTCGACTATTCAAGGCCGGGTAACTGGCTGGAAGTAAAAAAGGCTGTTTTTTTGAAAAGTAAATCAATCCCAAGTCCGATGGGTGCTTACCTTTCAGCATACCCGGATGCTGCCACTCTGGATAGGGTACGCAAGCAAAAAGGAGGAGATGCTTACAGCTGGATAGAACTCAAAGCTCAGTTCGAGCAATCCAATTTTGGGTTGCTAAATCATCCCGATCATCACCACGACAGACCAGATGCTTACGCGCCAATGGGAATCATGGGAGATCATGTGCATCATAAGGGAAGCTTTATGGTGAGTCTGAGGTACATGAGTATGCAAATGGAGGGCAACCTTCAGGGCAACAATCCCATCAGTAACTCTGAAATATTTGAGAACTATATGGCCGCTCCTCAGGCCATGAATATGCATATGTACATGGTGGGAGCGATGTACGGTCTTACAGATCAATTGACGATTATGGTCATGCAAATGTTTAACGCAAACGTCATGCAGATGGAAAGATCCCACCAAAGCGCGATGATGGGCATGCAGCCGGGTAGCCAGATGGTCATGAACTATGAGACCAAGAGCACTGGTTTTGGTGATACGCAGGTATCCATTCTTTACAGCCTCCTGGCTAATGAGAAAGCTTCTTTGCACCTCAATGCAGGTGTCAGCCTGCCAAATGGAAAAACTTCTAAGTCCGATGACATGCCTATGGGAGAAGACATGAAGTTGCCGTATGCGATGCAATTGGGGTCTGGCACTGTTGATCTAATCTTAGGGACAACAATGAAACAGTCATTTCAAAAAACCAGCTTAGGATTACAGCCAAATGTGATCATAAGAACTGGTGAAAATGATCAGGGTTACCGATTAGGGAATTGCTATAAACTGAACGCCTGGATAGGTCACGGGTTGAGTAATTGGTTGAGTGTTTCAGCGAGAGTGGAAGGAGCTATTCAGAAAGATATGGTTGGCGTGGATGATGACCTGAACCCTATGATGGCGCCTCCGGCTAATGTCACCAATTACGGCTTTGAGCGTGCAAGGGTATTTTCCGGAGCAAATTTATCCTTTAGCAACAGTAAGCTGCTGCAGCGTATGAAGGTAGGAATGGAGGCAGGATTGCCCGTCTACCAAAACGTTGAGGGCATTCAAATGAAAGAAGGCCTGACTTACAACCTGGGTATTAGGTATTTACTTTGATAAATTAGTAGCTATGAGTACGCGAGCTTTTATGGCCCTGTTTTGGTTAATGGCCTGGATACCGGGTATTTCCACCGAGATAACCGTATGTGACGAGTGCTCAATTAGTAGCATAGCCGTGGCTGTGGAGGAAGCTAACGCCGGAGACACCATACGTGTGTCAGCCGGTCACTACACCGTAGAGAATTTAGGTATCACCAAGCCAATGACGCTCATAGGTGAACCCGGAGCGATTCTGGATGGAGCGAACACTAGTTACGTTCTCAGGCTTCTGTCCGATAGCATCACCATAGCCGGTTTTGAGATAACCAACTCTGGCAGGAGCTACACCAAGGACTATGCAGCTATTTATGTTTATGACTCCAAAATGGTTCAGGTTATCGAGAACACAGTCCACGATTCTTTTTTCGGTATCCTAATGGAAAAAGCTACCCAAAGTGTGATTCGGGGAAACAAAGTCATGGGAACCGCTACCAGAGAAGACCAATCGGGTAATGGAATCCACCTGTGGCACTGTGAAGAAATCGAGATCACCAACAATGAGGTGTTTGGAATGCGTGATGGTATTTACCTGGAGTTTGTCGATGAAAGCCGGATTTCTCGTAATTATTCCCACAACAATGTGCGGTATGGACTGCACTTTATGTTTTCCAATCATGACACGTATACGGACAATACCTTCCAACACAATGGAGCAGGAGTAGCGGTGATGTTTTCCAAATGGATACGAATGGAGCGAAATCGGTTTGAAGAAAACTGGGGTACAGCGTCCTATGGACTCCTGCTTAAAGAAATCTATGATGGAGAGGTGCTCGATAATACGTTTACGGAGAATACACTCGGTATTTTTGTTGACGGCTCGGCCAGAGTCAATTATTCTCACAATAATTTTTTACAAAATGGCTGGGCGGTGAAAGTGTCTGGAGGGTGCTATGCCAATGTCTTTACGGGAAATAACTTCATTGGCAATTCCTTTGACATCTCATATAATTCGAGAATGAACGACAACACGTTTAATGGAAATTTCTGGAGCTCGTATTCAGGTTATGACCTGGATAAAAATGGAATGGGAGATGTGCCTTATCGCCCGGTAAAGTTGTTTTCCTACATCGTCAATAGAACTCCTGAAACCATCGTTTTGCTTAGAAGCTTGTTCGTCGATATGATTAATTTTTCCGAGAAAGTTTCTCCGGCATTTACTCCTGATGATTTAATTGATGATTCACCTTCAATGAAACGATTCAAATGATAGCTGTTAAAAACATTCGAAAATCCTATGGCCGCCTCACGGTGCTGAATGACATTAGTTTTGACGTATCAGGCGGAGGGATCTACGCGGTACTTGGACCAAACGGATCGGGAAAGACTACTTTCCTAAAGATCTTATTGGGAATGGTTATTCCTGATGGAGGGAAAGTATTGTTTCAGGGTCAGGACATTTCTAGATCTCATGGTTATCGAACACAGATTGGTTATTTGCCTCAAATAGCGCGGTTTCCTGATAACCTGTCGGTTAGTGAAATCATACATATGATTGCAGATATCAGAAATCAGCCGTCAAAACCGGAGCCTTTAATTGCTCTTTTTGGTCTGGATAAATTTATGGATAAGAAACTGGGCAATCTATCGGGAGGAACCCGGCAGAAAGTAAATATCGTCCTTACATTCATGTTCGATACACCAGTGATTGTATTGGATGAGCCTACCGCAGGACTGGATCCTGTTTCGTTGATCAAACTCAAAGAGCTAATCAATACGGCCAAATCATCAGGAAAGATCGTTTTGATTACATCGCATATAATGAGTCTGGTGGAAGAACTGTCCGACGAAATCATTTTCTTGCTGGAAGGTGATATTTATTTCAAAGGCGCCCTTTCCGAACTCAAAATCAAAACCGGGAGTAATGACCTGGAGCATTCGATAGCCGCAATTTTAGAGCCATGATCAAGATATTAAAGTACAGTTTTTCGGATTTGATGCGTAGTAGATGGAGCTTTATCTACCTGGGGTTTTATTTGATTCTGGGCTTTGTTCTGCTGTTTCTCAATAATGATCTGTCCAAGGGAATCATTACCTTAATGAACGTCATTGTGGTATTGACCCCCATGATAGGAACCATTTTTGGTGTCATGTATTTTTATAATTCACGTGAGTTTACAGAGCTCTTACTCGCTCAGCCGGTCAAGAGATCAGTCATCTTTCTGGGGCAGTACCTGGGCATCTCTCTTTCACTTTCTTTGAGTTTAATCATTGGTCTTGGTTTGCCCTTTTTGGCGTACGGGATCTTTCGTTCTGGTGAGATTGCCAATTTCATCATGCTGTTAATCTCTGGTACATGCTTAACGTTCATTTTTGTAGCATTGTCCATCAATATTGCACTTTTCAACTCCAATAAGATAAAGGGGTTTGGCTATGCGATACTTATGTGGCTGTTTTTTGCTGTGATTTACGATGCGCTCATTCTACTGTCAATGATCGTGTTTGAAGACTATCCGCTGGACAATTACGCGCTTGTTGCTAGTTTCCTCAACCCCATTGATCTCTCCCGTATTCTGATCCTGTTAAAGTTGGATATTTCGGCGCTCCTGGGTTATACTGGAGCGTTGTTTCAGCGATTTTTTGGCACCAGCAGTGGGTTGCTATATTCCTTATTGATGCTGACATGTTGGGTTGCAATTCCTGTAATGCTTTTATTGAACAGATCCAGGAGTAAGGATTTTTGAGTAATGGTTCATCCTCATAACGTAACCCAGTTCAGATTGAAAATAGCGTTTGTGAACCTTGTTATCACTGGGGTAATCGGCTGTCTGCTTCGGTATTATTTTTATCAGCCGTTCACCGGGCTCAACTACAGTTATACCTTACATGCACATTCACATCTCGCTTTTTTGGGATGGGTTTTTATGGCTTTGTATGTCTTCTTGACACATGCCTATTTACCGAACGGCCAGCTCAAAACTAAACGGTACTCAAGGATTTTTATACTATTGCAAGTAGCCAATGTGGGCATGTTAGTCACCTTCCCTTTTATGGGTTATGCATTTTGGTCCATCCTTTTTTCGGCATTGCATGCCGTATTAGCCATGGGTTTTGCCTGGGTGTTTATCAGGGATGTTAGCAGTGGATTGCCGGAGCGTCATCACATGTCGTTCCAGTTTGTAAAGTGGGGATTAATACTGATGATTCTCTCTAACCTTGCGCCCTTTGCTCTGGGGCCAGTTTCTGCTACTCAGGGGAAAGGAGATCTGTACTACCTGCTGATCTACTTCTATTTACATTTTCAGTACAATGGGTGGTTTACTTTTGCCCTGTTGGGTTTGGTCTTCTGGCAGTTAGAAGAGCAAGGAATAGCCACTAATAACAAATTATTGAGAGTGGGATTTCGCTTGAAGTTATTTGCCGTATTCCCTGCCTATATTTTATCAGCGTTGTGGATGGACCCTGGTTCTTCATGGTATCTTGTTGCTGGCCTGGCAGCGGCCACACAACTGATCGGGTTGGTATGTTTGATGGTCTTCATGATCAGGCACATTGGTAGCCTAATTAATGGCGAATCGAAGGTTTTAAAGATGTTGTTTTTTGCAGGAGTGTTGGCCATTGGAACGCAGCATGTATTGATGTTACTCTCCGCTTTTCCTTCGTTGGCGGTATTGGCGTTTGCCCGAAACATTGTGAT
>JAMWZA010000048.1 GCA_024305105.1 Marinoscillum sp. | reverse complement strand
GAACCTCTCGGTTCCCCTCCGTTTCTCTTATTGTTGTACTTTATAATCGAAGGTGATAGAGCCAGACGAGCTTGCCACTATGGTCTTCACCAGAATCAAAACGTACTCTTCATTCACCGTTTTGATTGCAATGATTTCACCTTCTTCTGTTTTGGTGATGTTCTCCGCGGATGGTTCGCTTGCTTCAAAAGCTTCCAGAATCAATTTATCATCTGCTATCGCATAGAAGTCGTCCGCTGACATCAAATCAGGCGACACTCTTCTGATTTCCACGGTGTTTCTTACCGTCCAGGCGCCCAACCAATCGTCTCCCCAGTTGCTAGAATTGTAAATGAACTGTGCAGCATTACTATAGATAGGTGCGAATAAGTTGATACCACTGGATCCACTTCTAAAAGTTCCTAAATCAACTGCTGCGCTATTGGCCTTAGCCTCCGGCACATTGTAAATAACATTTTCCGAGAGATCTATGAATGGCCCAACGTCAGAATTGCTTTGCATACCCAACACCACATCGAGGTGTGTGTCAATCGGTAAAGGTACCCGCTCCCCTATCACATACAAGGTATAGCTGGCTTCATCGGACTTGAGCTCATCATCTGTTGCCTTAAAGGAAAACGTAACATCCTTTCCACCATCTTCGGACAAAAGCACATAATGAAAATGATAAGTGTGAGCGAAAGGGTTTTCAAAAGATGCTACGGTGAGGGCCTCAATCAGGCTGTCGTACAACATGGTCTCTATCTTTGCCAGCTCATCTTCTGATTTAATCTGTACTTGAAAATCGAGCGTATCACCTACCTCAAGGGTATCTGGCAACACCTCCGGAAGGATGAACTCCATATTGACAGGCTCCAGCACTATCTCTACAGAATAGACGACATCATAGGTATATCCGCGCTGATCATGAGCTACTACTGAAAACTCCAGTGTGCTACCCAGATCGGCATTGGTAGGTGTATAACTAAACTGGTACAGGTGACTTGATGGCGAATCGAAAGAAGTAACTTCTGTTCCACTCACCGTCTGAAAGTCGGTTTTCAATTCTATTTTTTCCAGACCCGATTCTGCAAATACTTCTATTGGAAAGCTAATTGCCTTATTAGGAAAAGCCTTTTGAGGAGCCGTAGACGGAACGTAGACATAAAAGTCCGGATCGCCTATTTCTCCGATTGATTCAGACTCACATGCACCGAGTATGCACAGTGCAAAGATCCAGGCTATGATATATTGAATATTTTTCATGGTTTTCATTTTTTGGGTATCAGTAATCATCATTTTGATCCAGGAGGTCATTCACCAGGATTTCCTGCTCAGGAATGGGAAACAATATGTGCTTGTCCAGCACCAAAATGGATGGATCCTGAGCGCTCACAGCTTCCTGTAATCGGCCCCATCTGAGCAGATCGAACCGCCGCTGCCCTTCAAAGGCAAATTCACGTCTTCTCTCTACCATTAAACTGTCCATAAACTGCTCCTTGGAAAGGCCGGCAGTAAGGTCTACAGGAGATGCTACTTCTATTGGGTATCCAAAGCCCCTTCTCCTTACCTGATTGAAGGCGTCATAGGCAAGGACCGTAGGACCGTTGAGTTCGTTTTCAGCTTCCGCATACATCATCAGTACATCAGCATACCGGAGGATGTAATAGTTATTGCCTCCATCGCCCACATTGGTGGCCTGAGGATCCTGATATTTGTTTACATAGTATGGAAACTGTACTGAAGCCGGCGCGCCGGGCACGTATAGCACATTCACATCTCTGCGCTGGTCTCCCGAAGAATAGATTTGATAATGATTCTCCGTGACAGGATTATCTCCATACCCTGAAAATTCACCCTCTTCGGGTGACTTCACTGAAGCCGGAGGCTTGAAGAAACCCTGATAAGAAGAACTCACCGAGCCATCCGTACCACCGGTACTTACAAATTGTATTTCAAAGATGGACTCTCCAGTGTTTTCATTGGCGATATCAAATACCTGCTCGTAAGATGACCATAGTGCATATTGCCCCATTACCATCACATCCTGCGCAGACTCTTTGGCTTTATCATATTCCCTGTTGGTCAGGTATACCTTAGCAAGGAGGGCTGTAGCAGCGCCTTTTGTAGGTCTACCATAGTCATTAGGGCTGTACTGGGTAGGGAGACTACTCTCACCAGCCTGCAAATCACTAATGATGAGTTGGTAAACCGAGTCTACGGATGCCCTTTTCACCTGCAATCCTTCCAGCGTAGTAGTGGGTGCAGTAACCAAAGGCACCTCACCAAACAGTCTAACCATATTGAAATACATCATGGCTCTCAAGAAATGCGCCTCACCCAGAAATCTGCCCTTGACCTCCTCGTCAATGGTCATGTCGGCTACCCGATCCAGTACAATATTGGTTCTGTTGATGTTCTTATAATGATTTTCCCAAAAGCGGTAAATGAGATCAGAAGATGCATCAAACTGGAATTTATCCATTTGGAGCTTATTGATATTGCTGGTGTTACGTCCGTACCCCCACTCTGCGTCATCTGTACCCTGTGACTGTACCACTTCCATGAATTGATTGTATACATCATGTGTTTGCATGGAAGCATACATCGCATTCACTGCCGCTTCTGCGTCCTGCTCGGTTTCAAAAAGATTTTCTGCCGTATTGATGCCGTCTGGCTTTACGTCCAGGTCAGAACATGCGCCCAGAGTGATTGCCGTAAGAATCGTATAAAATAATTTTTTCATCGTCTTGCTCTGTTAAAATGATAGATTGAAACCTGCTGTAAACACTTTAGTGTTCGGGTATGCTCCTGAGTCAAACCCCTGACTGATATTGTCAGACCCGTACCGGCTCACTTCAGGGTCTAACCCGGTATAGTCAGTGAAGGTGAATAGGTTTTGCGCATTGACATACACTCGGAGCACCTCCACCCCTATCTTGCCAAGCGCATCAGATGGTATGGTATAGGCCAACTGCACATTTTTCACCCTGAGGTAGGACCCATCCTCCACATACCTGTCGTAAGGCACATTGGTTGGCTTTGTGGCCGTTGCTCTGGGCACGTCGGTATCTGTAATTTCCGGAGTCCACCTGTCCAGCACGGCGGCTCTTTGGTTTTGGTTACCCGTAAGGTTTTCCAATGTCAGGATATTCAGGTTATAGAGATCATTTCCATACACGTATTGCAGCAATACCGAAAGGTCAAATCCTTTGTAGGAGAAAGTGTTGTTAAACCCGCCAAAAAGCTGCGGCTGAGCATTTCCAATGATCCTTCTATCACTTTCATTAATTATACCGTCTTCATCAAAGTCTATGAACTTCACATCACCAGGCTTGGCTGATGGCTGTGCTGAGGCAGCAACCTCTTCAGTACTTTGAAATAAACCGTCTGAAACATAACCGTAGAATGTACCCAGACTCTGATTGGTTCTCAATACTGTAGGAGATGAGGCCGGGATGATTTCATCTTCCCCGCCCAAACTGGTAATCTTATTTTTATTGAAGGTAATATTGAAGCCTGACGACCACTTAAACCCTCTATCGAATATCACCCCGTTGGCCGATAGCTCTACTCCTTTATTTTCTACTGCACCGATGTTTTTCATCCCGGAGCTGAAACCAGAAGTGGTGGGGATAGTTACCCTGAGTAATAAATCATTGGTTTCTTTATAATAGGCATCTGCAACAAATGTGAGTCTGTTCTTAAAGAATCCCATTTCCAGACCAACATCCGCCTGGGTAGTTCGCTCCCATTTCAGGTTTCTATTGCCCACCTGCGAAGGTGTGATCCCTGTTACGATCCGATCACCAAACACGTACTTGGTTCCATCCCAAAGATCGAGAGAAGGATAGTTGCCAATACCATCCTGATTTCCTGTGATGCCGTAGCTTGCTCTGACTTTGAGGTCAGAGAAAACATTGAGATCCTGCAGAAAGTCCTCCTCTATGGCTCTCCAGGCTATCGCTGCTGATGGGAAGTATCCAAATCTATTGTTGGCTCCAAACCTGGACGAACCGTCTGCTCTCCCTGTAAGGGTAAGTAGATAGCGGTCTTTGAATCCATAATTGATTCTGGCAATGTAGGAATGGATCACCCAGTTGGCTACCGCTGAGCTGGGAAGCTGTGCTGCATCAGGATTGCCCAGGCCAAGGTCATAAGTGCCTGTCACATCATTGAGAAAGCCCTGAGCTGAAGCTCCCAGAGATTCATACCTGGATGATTGTTGGGTAAATCCACCAAGCAAATCCAGGCTGTGCTGACCAAATGACTTCTTGTAGTTGATGGT
Organism: Marinoscillum sp.; assembly: GCA_024305105.1. GTDB lineage: Bacteria > Bacteroidota > Bacteroidia > Cytophagales > Cyclobacteriaceae > Marinoscillum. The sequence continues at coordinate 29,253 of JAMWZA010000048.1, read as the reverse complement.
ATTTTCATTTAACCAGGTGTAGGTATGAGCGGAAAAGACTGAAGCATTACCCCCTACCTGACCACCTGAAAACACGCTCTGAGGCAGATAGGTGTCATTCTTATTGAAACTGGCATCCAACCCCCATGATGTACGAGCCGTCAGACCATCAATGATCTCCCATGAAGCATAGGCGTTGCCAATGGTCCGAAATGTCTTGTTGAGGTTTTGATATCCGTCCAACAGGGCGATGGGATTGTTAAAACCTATTCCCTGATTGTTGTACTGGGTGTAACTTCCATCCGGCTGCTTAATGGGCAAGTTTGGCGCAGTAGTGAGCATGGAAAAGATAGATCCACTATTGGCCCTATTGGTTTTCACATAGCTCCCGGTAAGGCTGTTGCCTACTTTCAGCCCGTTCTTGACTTCTTTGTCCAAATTAAGGCGGAATGAGTATCGCTCAAGGTCAGAAGTCTTGATGACTCCCTGCTGATTGAAGTAATCAAAAGAAATAAGGTAATTGGTACCATTGACCCCTCCGGTTGCCGATACATTATAGTTACTCATTGGAGCCAGGTCTCTGAACATGGCATCCTGCCAGTCTGTAGAAACAGGATTCAGACTAGGGTCGTAAAGCAGTGGCCCACCATCTGCCAGACTTGCCTCGTTGGCGAGGGCTTCAAACTGCTGAGCGTTGAGCAAGTCATAACGATTGGTTTCCTTCTGGAATCCTCTGTAGGCATTGAAACTTACCCTTCCTTCACCGCTATTTCCTCTCTTGGTAGTAATCAAAACCACACCATTTCCTCCACGCGATCCATAGATGGATGTTGCAGAAGCATCCTTCAGTACTTCAATTGACTCAATGTCATTTGGGTTGATGGTATTCAGTGGGTTAAGCGAGTTCGCATCTCCCTGTCCCGAAGAAATAGGCACTCCATCCACCACATAAAGTGGCTCATTGCTCCCATTGATCGAATTTCCCCCTCTTATACGCACCGATGCTCCCGCTCCTGGCATTCCAGAGCTTTGCACAAAAAATACACCTGCTGATCTGCCCTGCAAGGCCTGATCTACACTGCGAATTGGGAGATTTTGAATATCCTGGGCCTTGATAGAAGAGATGGCACCAGTTACATCTTTCTTATCCTGGGTACCATACCCCACTACCACTACCTCTTCCAGCTCGGACATATCCAACTGCAATGAGGTATTGATCTGGGAACGGCCATTCAGTGACACTTCTTTTTTATGAAAACCGATATAACTAAAAACCAGAACGGCATTCTCAGAATTTACCGTCATGGAGTAGTCACCATCTACATCAGTGATGGTACCATTCATAGTATTTTTTTCCTGAATAGTCACCCCTACTAATGGATCTCCATCATCAGCAGAGCTAACCTTCCCCATTACTTTTATGTCTTGGGCTAGCACCTCTATGGTCAAGAGGCAAAGTAGAGCCAGGCCCATCCAACATCGTTTTGTTATTTTCATAATTCTCACTTTTAGGTTGATTTAAAAAGGCATGTAGCACACCAATAAATTCATCATTCACAAAGCAAATAAGGAGTTGTCTGATCCGTCTTTAAAAAAGGAGCAAATATCTTGGAAATAATTGCAATCTGATATATCAAAACCACTTCAAATAACCAATCACCTGATTATTCAGGCAATTTAGCCTATATTGATCGGTATGATTTTTAATAGAGCTATGTACCGAATTGGCTTCTTTTTCCTCTCTCTTTTGTGGCAAATAACCGTATTTTCTCAGGCCAATTATCACTCGGTTAATATCACAGACAGAGATGGGCTACCCCAGAACAAAATCAAAAGCATTGTGAAGGATTCTACCGGCTATATCTGGATCGGTACCCAAAATGGGATAGCACAGTACAACGGCTACAGGTTCAAAACCTACTCTGCCCTCAACGGGATTGAGATAACTTCCATTTTCCTGTCTGGTCAAAATGACGTTTGGGTAGGTACACATCAGGGCATGTTTCTGCTTGACAGAATACACGACCGCTTTCAGAAGATATCATTGGGAGATATCAGACACTTATCCTCATCTCAAGACAGGATTTACTTCATCACTCCACAGAAGATGTACACTCTGAAAAACGATGAAGTCTCAGGTATTGAACTGGGTGGAGAATCTTACCTCCGACAGATAGTCTATCAGGATAACCACATATACCTGGGCCAGGGAAAGAACAGCGGATTGATTCAAGGGGAGGTTCACAACGGGCAGCTATCTGTTAAAAGACAACTGCTAACTACCAAAGTGATAACATGCCTTAGAGCTATCGATGATCAGGTATGGGTAGGCACATCAGATGGCCAGATATACTACCTTGAAAAGGATAGTTTAATACAAGTACCGCTCAGAAACAGTCATCCTATCAAGGATATAGCACTGCACAAAGACCAACTGTGGGCTGGTACTGACGGCAATGGTGTGTTCGTGCTTGATCAAATGGAGCAGGTAGTGGCTCATATCACCCATAAGCAGGGTGCCGAAAACCTGATAGGTAGCAACAACATACAAAGTATCCTGGCCATGGATGCTACGAGCATTTGGATAGGCACCTACGACGCAGGAGTCAGCGTTTTATCTTCAAATCAACTTCAGTTTCAAAAACTACAGGACCTTCATAAGACAAGTGTGGTGAACCTCCATGAAAGTGCTACTGCCTCATACGAAGACCATGATCACAACTTGCTTCTGGGTTCTCCCGGTGGGTTTGTCAGAATAGACCGATCCACTGGCGTAAGCACCGAACTGGGTTTTGAAAAGTGTAAACAGCTTCTGGGTGGCACCAAGGTCTTATCCATCCTGGAAACCAACAACCACAATGTACTGGTGGGAACTTACGATGGCGGGTTAGGCCATTTCACACCAGACTTGCAGCATATTGATACCTACTATCCGTTTGGTAATGAAGGACAGGAACAAAATATCAGTTTTCTATTCAATCTGCCTGGTGGCAAGGTGTTGGTCAACTCCATGTATAAGGGAATGGTCATATTCGATCCAAGTACGGCCAAGGCCAACCCTATATCATTGGTAGAGAATGACAGCAAAGTGATCAAGTTTCAATCACAAGCAGTCAGAAAATTCAATGACAATCTATATGTCTACGTCTTTGGCAAAGCCCTTTACCGCATAAACACCGTGGAGGCAACCCTCGAACCAGTACTCACACCGCCTTTACCCATCAATGATTTCTGTCAAAACGAAGATGGTACTTTCTGGCTGGCTACGAGAGGTGAGGGCTTGATTCTCACCTCCCCTAAGGGAGAAACGCTGGAGCGGTTAGACATGGAAATAGGACTTTCCTCCAATTTTCTCTTAAGAGTGGAAAAAGACCACTTAGGTAACCTCTGGGTAAGTAGCATTTCAGGTCTTTCCAAAATCAATACTCAGGGACAAATAACTCCTTATGATCACAGGCACGGGCTTCCTTCCAGAGAGTTTACTCCTTTCACCTCCTCAGTATTGCACAATGGTCACTTACTCTTTGGTACCGTGAGGGGCTTTGTTCTTGCAAATACCAACACAAACCCGCAAGGTTCGCCGCCTCCTAAAACGATCATTTCAGACATCACTTTCCAAAATCAAAGCATTAAAACCCTGGAAGAAGAACTACTGACAGAACCGGTTGAAACCAGCTCCAGGCTTGAGCTTCCATTTTACCGGAATTCTTTCACAGTTCATTTCTTCAATAATGATTACTCCCTGCCTAAATTCAATAAATTCAAATACAGAATGCTGGGGCTTGAGGAAAACTGGATCGATCTGGATGAAAACACCCAAACCACCTATACCAACCTTTCCCCCGGCAAATATCAGTTTCAGGTGAGCTCATCTAATAAGTACGGCACACAAAATGATCAGGCCACTAAGCTAAGCATCATCATAGCACCGCCCTGGTACATGTCCTGGTGGGCATACCTCATTTACCTGTGCGGAGGCATGGTATCAGGATACCTGATCTATAGATTAATGCTTTACCGTACGCACATGCTAAAGGAGTTGGAATTTTCGGAATACAAGCTCCAAACTACCAGAGATCTCAATGAGAAAAAACTCCAGTTTTTTACCAATATCACCCATGATTTCAAAACGCCACTTACACTGATCTCTGCACCCCTGGAAGACTTGCTGCAGGATAGTACTATAGGTGAAAGAGGTCAATCCAATCTTGGGTTGATTAAGCGAAACTCCGACAGACTGCACCATCTCATTATTGATCTGCTGGATTTTCGAAAAATCAACAATCCAGATACGCTCAGCCTGGAAATATCGGAAACCGATATTGAGCGATTTTTAGAAGACCTCTATGAGCCCTTCAACAGTGCATGTGTACATCAGGGGATTGTCTTATCACTTGATAATCAATGTGACCGGCCTGTATACATAGATACTGAAAAAGTAAAACGAATTTTATGGAACATCCTTTCGAATGCGTTGAAATTCACCCAAAAGGGAGGCAAGATTCATATTGGCTGCAGTATTCACAATGATTCACTTCTGAACTTTATAATCCGTGACACTGGGAAAGGGATGACATCTCATGAAGTGAACTTACTTTTTGACAGGTACTATCAGACAGGACATGAAGTGGAAAACAAGGAGTTTGGAACTGGTCTCGGCATGGCCATTGTCAAAGGGCTGGTGAATAGCCACAGAGGATTCATAGAAGTAACCTCGCAACCAGAAGTTGGCTCCACATTTCACGTCAGTGTACCTTTCATAAAGGAGTCCTTTAGCAAAGAAGAATTCAATTCTAAACCTAAAGGCAATTACAGGTATTTGACTCCAACGCTTACCAGTCGTGAACCCATCCAATCCCCTACAACCACGAGGTACAATATCCCTACCTTGCTGATCTGTGAAGACAACCCCGAGCTGAACCTGTTCCTTGTCCAATTATTTGAACAAGATTACAAGATCATTCACTGCTTTGACGGAGAAGAAGGGTTGAACCTGGCACAGAAAAAGACCCCGGATCTGATCATCAGTGATGTGATGATGCCTAAAATGGACGGCTATGAATTTTGCAAGAGAATTAAATCCAGTATTGACACCTCACATATCCCAGTCATACTATTAACTGCCAATAGCTCTTTAGACAAACAAATAAAAGGAATGAGCTATGGAGCTGATAGCTATATCACAAAGCCTTTCAAGACAGAATTTTTGCAAGCCTCAGTAGTATCTGTACTGGAAAACAGACAAAAACTCAGGGAGAAATTTCAGGGACTGCAAAAAATAAGTGAGCCCGAAGACAGCCTTAGCAAGCATGATCTGGAATTTATGAACAAATTAAAGGACTACATCAAGGCCAATATCACTAACCCTGAGCTGTCTATAGAAACACTGGCGGATACCATGAACTGCAGTAAATCAAGCCTGATCAGAAAGGTGAAAGGACTGACCGGAATCACTCCAATGGCCTTTCTGAGGACTTACAGACTTAACACTGCTTACAAACTGCTGGCTGATCACAATCTCACCGTCAGTGAAGCCTCTTATAAAACCGGGTTTTCAGACCCTAATTACTTTGCTACCAGTTTTAAGAAATATTTTGGTAAAAATCCATCACAGGTGGGTTGATTGTGAACAACTATTTTCCCGCAAGTTTGCCATATTCATTTTTTTGCACCTAAGATTCGTAATGAGATCAAACTTCAAATTCTCTCGTTTGTGGGTTCTATTATAACTAGCGAATGTTGCTTAGCAAACATAAAAAAGGCTGTCAATTTCATGACAGCCTTCTACCTAATTACGGAATGTTAAAACCCGAAATTATCTTAATTTCTTAGTCAAAGTGTATTTCTATGGCGTGACGGGAGATGTTGCCATCTTCATCTTCTGCCTGTACTATTAGATAAAGGTGCTCACCTTCTTCTAACTCATCGAGATCACTTTGAGCCACCACGATTGATTCACCTTCTAGTAAATCCTGAAGCAAAACAGAAGTCTCTCCTTCTACCTCTATTTCCTTCTCAAAAATATGATCATCATCCTGTAATGTTCGGCCACCGTGATCGTGATCATCATGCTCTGCGCCTTCTTCCAGATGACCAACCATAATCATTACATGGTCTAGTGCTCCTACCTCATCTTCTACCTCTCCATAAAACATCAATGCCACACCTACTTCACCTTCGTATTCATCTACTCCCGTTTCGTTGGCATCTTCAAAATGCACATGTGGCATCTCGTCGTTAGTAATCCAGATTTCAATCTCCTTGGATGAACCATCTGCGAACGTAGTAGAGTTACCTGCTGCATCAATCGCCTCCACAATGAGATGGTAAGGCCCAGCTGTGGCATTTGCTGGAATTTCAATATCCTCATGAACATCGTCCGATTTTCCGGTCAATTCGTAGCTTTGATCAAAATCAAAAGCTGTCACAGCTACTCTACCATGATTATGACCATCAAAGTTGTCATGAATAGTCAAATTGAAGGTAGCCAGCTCCACATCATCTTCAAAGAGTGCATCAAAATGAATGTCTCCGCCAGCAACGAAAGATTCTCCATATTCTGGCTCTTCCATTTCGATGGTTGGAGCTGTTACATCCACGACCTCATCGTCTTCACAAGCCATTAGAAAAAACATTGAAAGTAGTCCCAGGCCTAGTATTAATCTTTTCATATATTCATTTATTATTTAATGCAATTATATTGCAAGTATAAACTATACACTACTTAATTGCAAAAGGTATATTCAATGAAATCATGAAGTTTCTACCTTGCTCTGGTAGATTAAGTAGGCGATACCTACTCAAATGATTGAAATATCGTGTGTCAGTAAGATTAAGTGCTGAAAAAACCAATTCGGGTTTGAATCCATTGAAAACAAACTGAGTACCCATATTGAAACCAATCAAATAATACCCTGGAGTGGTCCGCTCATTTCTATCTACCCTTTTTTGGTCAAAAACCTTCTTGAAGTTCACTCCGAAATTGACTCCATCGAGCCAGGTCATGGATGATTCAAGCTCATATTGCAACTCAGTAAAAATGGAGGCTGGCGGAGTGAATGGTAAGGGCAACTTCGTATCCAGGTTGTAATTATACACATACTCATATGCTACCCGAATATGTAATTCCTCGATCGGGTGATACTCTGCTGCCACCTCACCTCCAGCGAAAAATGCATCGTTCTGCTTATATTGAAATACTTGCCCACCCTCCGGAAAGGCATCTGAATCCATACTGGATGAAAACATTGCAGTCGGAGCCAAATAGATAAAATCATTAAACCAGGAGATAAAAGGGCTTACCACCAGGCTAATATTACTCTTTTGATAACTCAGGCTCAAGTCTGCTTGCAATCCTCTCTCGGAAGTCAATGTGCTGTCTCCGACTTCATGTCGAAAGGTACCATGGTGGATTCCATTCATAGAAAGCTCTGCTGCGGTTGGGACTTTAAAGCTGGTGCCTAAATTCCATTTAGCATTAAATGAACGACTTGGATAATAGCTCAAACCTAGCGCTCCGGAAACATTGTAAAAATCCGAATTGATAGCTCCATTACGTTGATAGTAGCGTTCTATAGTCGTTTCATCACTATATATTGGTTCTGAATAGGAGTCGATACTTCTGTTGGCATAATCAAACCTCACGCCTGCCGTGGCTGTAACTTGCTTTTTAAAACTAAATTCTTCAAAAACAAACGCCCCTACTGAGGCACTTGAAAACTCTGGCAAAAGAAATTCAAAGCCACCACGTGAATTACTCTGCTGCTGGCCCTGCACCCCGAGTATCCTGGAGTGTCTATCAGATAATCGAATGAAATAACGCGCATTTAGGCTGTAAGTTTGAAGGCGTAAAGCATGTGCCTGAGTGCCATCCGGCCTTGGGCCCTTGCCATGTGCGTGTGGGTTTGACTGTTCCTGACGATAGTTATTCTGATAGCCCATGTCCAACTCCAACCAATTCTTCCCAATAAGGATATTACTATTGGATATCACTTTAAAATGATTGATGACTTGTTTTGGCAAATCAGTGTTTCGACTATCACCATCTGGTGTGAGCTGATAAGATCTGGGTATGCCTATTGCTCCTACAAAAAAACCAGCCGTCTGATGGAAATTACTTACTGTGAGCGTTGAGTATCCCCAATTCTTTTTCAAGCCTACCATAGCCGTGAGATTTCGCTCATTTCCTGCGGTATTCTTTAGCTGATTGTCATACAGGGGAAGGTTAAAATTATTATAATTGAAACTAGTAGCTGGCACGCGATAGTCTCCAAAATCTTGGGTGCTGAACCTTAGCCGGTAGACTTTATCATCGAAATTTCCCTCCAAAGATGTAGACGTGCTGACAGACTGGTTGTTGGTCTTATATATACTCTGAACAGCACCCTGATGCGTGCCGGGATCTGGTAGCGATGGCGGAAAAATATTCAGAACTCCTCCAAGTCCATCCGAGCCGTACATCAGCGAACTTGGACCTTTGACCACTTCCACTCGGCCAGGCTCAAACATGTCTATCTCCAACCCATGATCGGTACCCCATTGCTGGCCTTCTTGCTTTACTCCTTTATCATTTACAATCACGCGATTGAAACTCATGCCCCGAATTACAGGCTTCGAAATACCCACACCAGTGTTGATCGCATTAACTCCCGGTAAGTCTTCCAGCGAATTAACCAAAGTGCCCTTCCTGTTTTTCTTTAGGTACTCCATGTCTATGATCTCCATCGCCAGCGTATGCTCCCTGGGACCTGTTTTGTAATGGTTGGACTCCACCACTATCTCACTAAGCTCCAGTGAAGTTGGCTCCAATACGATCGTGACACCATCCCCGTCTCTCGGATGTATAGCAATGGTCTTGGCTTCATAGCCAATATAGCTGATGTGTAAATGATAGTCGGCGACCCTCAGGTTGTCGAATCTAAACTGACCATCCAGGTCGGTTACCATCCCTTTATCCAACTCATGAATGAGTACTGTGGCCCCAATCAAAGGCTCACCAGCAGGATCTGTAACATTTCCCCTCAGACTGGTTTGGGCCAATGATGCTGAAGCGACCATCATTATTACCCCTAAATAAAATTGCCGCATATAGATCAGTTGGAATTGCAGTGATTACAAATACCATTGACAATAACATCCATGTCTGTCATTTTGTAGTTTTTCGGGAGAGATATGGTGGGGATTTCTACTGGAACATCAATACACTCTGTGGTACCACAGGTATCGCATTTAAAGTGCATGTGATTGTGGTGATGCGCTTCCACTCCACAATCATTACAGAGTCCATAAACCGCAGATCCACTATCCCCGGGTATTTTATGAAGCAATCCATTTTCTTCAAATGAATGCAAGGTTCGGTAAAGCGTTACCCGATCATATTCCTGAAACTTATACTCCAAGTCCCTGAATGAAAGCGCCTTCTTCTGCTGCTGGAAATACTCCAGTACATCCATTCGACAATCGGTGATGCGTAATTTGTGGTTTTTCAGACTTTGCTTTAGCTCACTGTACTTCATATTGCAAATGTAATGTAAATGCAAATTCATTGCAGATTACATTATCAACAGAATTAAGCGAAATATCGTTTTATTTCAACTCAGAAATCTTCATCAATGAGTTCCTTATTGATCATTGCTCCAGCTATATTGCCTGAATAAACCGCTGTGGCAACAGATCTCATAGGGTGAGCACAATCTCCAACAGCATAAACACCTTTAACCTTGGTCTTACCAAACATATCGACCTCCAAAAGTCCCATTTCTGTTAACGAACAACCAAGTTCGGCAATGGAGCGAATTCTCTGCTGAGTAAGTACTCTTGCGTAAAGTGCATCTAAGTATTCCTGAGAACCATCAGCCATCACCAGATACTGAAGTTTTCCTTGCTCCTGAATAACTTCCTGAATCGTCCCATCAATTATGCGTACACCCTTATCAAGAATCAATTCATGATGCTCAGGAAGTAAGTCATTCTTACCATTTAGAAAAAGAGTCAAATCCTTAGTCCAGTGATCGATGAGCTTCACCATCTCCATGGCCTGTTCTCCAGATGCAAGAATTCCCGTTTTCTGATCTCTATACTCATAGCCATGGCAGTATGGACAGTGAATGATGGAATTGCCCCAACACTCCTTGAAACCGGGAATAGTAGGAAGTACGTCTGTAAGGCCTGTTGCAATAATTAGTTTATTGCCACTAAAGGAAGCACCACTCTCTGTACTTACCTCAACCGAGTTATCAGTCTTTTTGAGTTTGCCAACAGCATCATTTTGCCAACTCACTGTTGAATAAGCCAAGACCTGCTCTTTTGCTAAAGAGGCAATCTGAGCAGGTGGAACACCATCCTGTGTTAAAAAATTATGTGAATGGGGTGTTTGCTTATTGCAAGGATCCCCTGCATCTATAATAAGGGTCTTTCTACGAGATCTTCCTAGTGCCATAGCTGCTGAAAGTCCGGCATAGCTACCTCCAACAATGATTACTTCAAAATTTGTTATAATACTACTCATATCGGCCAACGATCTTCAAACTCATTCCCCGATTCCATACCTACTATTTCTAAGTCTGTCAACAAGCAAGACTCCAAATCTGCAATCATCTTTTTTTGGTCCATTTCCTGACCAATAAAAACCAGTTCATTCATCCGGTCTCCCCATTTTTTATTCCACTTTTCTTGTATGAGGGATTGATTTTCTAAATAAACGGGGTTCAAGGCTCGCTCCTTAAAAGGTACACTTGCCCACCATCGACCATACAGCTCGGCTCGTAGTGAACCTCCCGCCTGGCTCCAAAGCACCGCTTTGTCAGGCCTGGAAGCCAACCAAAAAATTCCTTTGCTGCGAATAACAGTGGAGGAAAAGTGCTCAGCGACATAATTCATAAATCGCTCTGGGTGGAACGGTCTGGGATCTCTAAAAACAAAAGAGCCTATACCATACTCTTCGGTTTCCGGGCTATGAGCAATCCCTTTTTGGGACAGTTCCAGTTCCTTCTGCCAGCCGGTTGATTGCTCCGCTTCATCATAGTTAAACAGCCTGGTATTCAGAATCTCTTTAGGGTCTATCTTGCCAAAGCTTGAGCGAATGACTTTGGCGCCAGGGTTTAACTTATGCAGCGTTTTTTCCAATAGGCCTAGTTGTGATGCCTCTACCAGATCAGTCTTATTCAGAATAATGATATTGGCAAACTCCACCTGATCTGTTAGCAGGTTCACAATAGAGCGCTCATCTTGCTCATCATCAGTCATCTCTCGATCCAGGATGGTGTCAGCACTCCCAAAATCCTTGAAGAAATTATAGGCATCGACCACTGTAACCATCGTATCCAGTTGACTGAATTTAGTCAAGTCATACAATTCATCACCTGTAGCATAGGAGAACGTTTGCGCTACAGGAATCGGCTCAGAGATCCCGGTACTTTCGATGAGCAGATAATCGAACTTGTTCATTTTGGCCAGCTTCTCTACCTCGATCATCAGATCCTCTCTGAGCGTACAACAGATGCAGCCATTACTCATTTCCACCAATTTCTCATCCGTACGAGAAAGCTCACTGCCGCTGGCAATAAGCTTTTCATCTATGTTTACCTCACTCATATCGTTGACAATCACAGCTACTTTCAGACCTTCACGATTGTTGAGTACATGATTGAGTAATGTGGTTTTACCAGCTCCTAAAAAACCACTAAGCACCGTAACGGGAAGCTTTTTCTTTTTTTTCAATAAGTTCATTTTCATTCTTATTATCCAGTGTATCGAGTAATTTTTGAGTTCGAATATTCAGTTGAATGATCTGATTTCTTAGGTCTTTCTGAATATCCAATACCATTTCAGGGGTTAAATGAGCTAAAGGTTGATAGCCATGCGTATGCCCATGTTGATGCTCGTGCTCCATGCCGGGCACCTCTATCAAATTGCTTCTCCAGTAAAAAAGATCTGCGTTTAGTGCTTTTACAGAGTCCATCAAACTGATTTGCAACTCCTTACTTTGCATCATCGCATAGTGCTCCAGCTTTGTAATCTTCTCATCAATGTGCTGGCTTATTTTTACTGACATGACATGTATTTGCATCGCTTCCTCCAACTTCTGATCGCTTTTGCCCATGCAGTTCCACAAAAAACACGTTATTAGAACTATTGCTCCCGATCTTCCCATACCATTCGCTTTGCATCATTGAGAATAAATACAAGGTGCTCAAAATCATCCCTGTTGAGCTTTAAAGTCCCTTCCACGGTGATTACTTCATCGGGCTTAAAATGCCGGGAAGGTGCAGAAAAATGAACCTCCACAACAGACTCCAGTCCAGCCCCGCCACAGAAAAAACAAGCAGCATAGGGGAATTTGGATAGAATGATTCCATTCGGATCATTTAGTTCTGCGGGAATGTAATGTCCTTTGATTTTGACCCGTTTTCCATCCAGGGCCTGCAGCTTCTCACCAAATGAGGGAATATCAACGTATACGTCCAGCTCCTCACTAAATTCGCTTTTGAACCTGACATCATTCAAAAGTTCCCAACCTTCCAGTTGCGTGGTTAAAAAAGTAGCCAACAAGAGCAACTTCATAAACGCGAGGTTCTGAGCTTCAAATTCTCATAGTGTGCATATGCCATCAAAGCCCCGCCAATACCGGATAAGGAAACTTTTGCTCCCATTAATTCAACAAACTCCGCATTGATGATTAGCAATAAGCCAGAAAAGAATAAGACCAGAACGTAGGCCTTTCTATGCTTCATGAAGGAGGGTAAAATGGCCACCATACCGACTAGCAGAACCATCGCCAGAACTAGCCATTCCAGGATTGGATTCCCCAAAAAGGCCAGAACTCCCAATGAACCGGCATTGACCAAAACAAAGGGCATGAGCATGCAGTGTAGCGCACAGACGCTGGAAGTACAAACTCCTACTTTATCAAGATTGATGTAAATCATATAAATGCAATTATGTTGCAATTATATTGATGAACATTAATTTATGCAACTGTATTGCATTTAATTTATTCGGACGATCTAACTAAACTGTCGCCTCATTGAGGAATTTTGATATTCAAACTCCTTCAAACTTCACCATTCGCCCAAAGGCTTTCAGCTCTTCCACGGTGATTTCGGACTCAAGACAAAGAGTTTGTTTTGATATGAGAATGATTACAAAGTGCCTGGAATTGGGAAGATATTTCGAAGGCTATCTGCCTATTTAAGCTCAGTGTAGTCGTTTTATGTCCCCCATAATGGTCTTTTCTCTTTCGACCAAAAAATCAATTCTTGTCAAAAATTAATCTAATACCACTATCAATCGTAGCATTAAAACTTACTCTCAATTAAACTTCTCAGTCTGGACTCATCCAAGTATTTATTGACAAATGCTGAAACCACACTCTGAGAGTGCGCATGGTTGACATCATCAGAATTAACAGATGAGGTGAGCATCACCACAACTATGCACGCGCGTTTCTCCAGAGGTAATTTTTCATATTCCGCTAAGAATGTCCAGCCATCCATTACTGGCATATTGATATCCAGCAAAATCATATCTATTGGACAGGCTCGTTCACTTTTGATTAACTCCAGAGCTTCAAGCCCATTTTTTGCTTCTTCTATTCGTTCGGCACAGCCCATTTTCTTGATCAAACGCCGATGAAAAAAATTACAATCCTCATCATCATCAACGAGTAAAATACAGTCAAGCTTTTTCATAAGTCTTTTGCTATAGTGAAATAAAAATTGCTTCCTTTTCCTTTTACGGATTCCACCCAAATCTTGCCATTATGAAACTCTACAATTTTTTGACACTGTGCTAAGCCAATCCCAGTGCCCTCATACTCATGTCTGGAATGGAGTCTCTTAAACATAGAAAATATTTGATCATAATACTGCGATTCAATCCCAATACCATTATCAGCAATACAAAACTGCCAATATTCATCAAACTGCTCAGCAGAAACCTGAATTTTCGGTGTTTGCTCATCTTGATATTTTATCCCGTTACTAATCAGGTTTTGAAAGAGTGATCTGAGCTTTATCGGGTAACACTTAATATCAGGCAATTCAAAATCCTTCTGGATAATTGCCCCGGAAGCTTCGATGGTTTGGCTCAAGCTTTCGCAAACTTCACCTAAGAGTTCTCTCACATTGATTACTTTCAATTCCTCTCTGGCGCTGGCTCTGGAATAATCCAACAACCCATCAACCAGCGTTTGCATTCGATCAATCCCTTTTTCAATCGTCTTTTGAAAATACCTGGCTTCACCATCCAGTTGATGACCAAAATCCGCAAAAAGTTCAGATATATAAGCCTTTACTGTGAGTAAAGGCTCCTTCAAATCATGAGATGCTATATAAGCGAGCTGTTCCATTTCTTTGGCCTTAGCCTCTAAAATGGCATAATTTTGTAATTTGTATTCAAGCTTCTTCCGCTCAGTAATGTTTACAGATACGCCAATCAATCCTTTAACAACGCCTTGAAAATCCTTGAATGGAATTTTAGATGTAATGAACCACTCTTGCCTCCCGTCCGAGAATTGTATAGATGTTTCTTCAGACTCATAAGATTCCCCCGTTTCAAAAACCTTAAGATCTTCTGCGCGGGATATTTTTGCCGATTCTTCCGGGTACAGGTCAAAATCATTTTTACCCAAAACATCTTCCACGTTGCTTACGCCAAGCAATTCTAATTCCTGTTTATTGACTAACGTTTTTCTGGATTCCAAATCCTTGGCATAAACATTGACAGGGATAGTATCAATCGCCAACTGCAAGAATTGACGCTCTTCTGATAGCTTAATTTCGGCCATTTTCCGTTCATGAATGTCCTGAAACGTACCTGCTATTTTTACACAATTTCCCGCTGAATCATGTTCAGCAAAACCAATGGTGCGAACCCATTTTACGTTACCTTGAGCTGTGATGATTTCTAACTCCAGATCCCATGACACTCCCTGATTGGCAGCTTTGGTTACGGCATTGGTTATGTCCTGTTTATCTTTCTCACTTTTATAAAACTGTACGCCAGTACTGTAATCTGGAACAAAAGAGCTATCTACTTCATGTATCGTTCTGGTCACTGCGGACCAGCTCACTTCGTGCGTATTCACATCCAAAGTCCAATAACCAATCTTCGCGGAATCGTTGGTTCGATTAAGTAAATCGACTGTTTCCTTAAGTTCTTTTGTTCGTTTTTCTACTTGAGTTTCTAATTCAGTGTTGATTCGTTTCAATTTATGCTCCAAGCTGGTTCTTACCTCCTCTTCTCGAAACAGTTGAAAAGCGATAAGTGTCACGCCTATTAATGAAACTACTAATATCAAAACGCCCGTGAGCGTAATACTCCCCTCTAATGAAACAAGACCAGCTCTTGCCAGCCGCACTACACCAAATCCTACAAAAAGCACTGCCAAAATGAGTAGCAAGTACATTTTCTTGGCCAGCTTACTTCCCGAATTGGCACCAATGAATATCTTGGAAATTCCAACATTGACAAAAGGTAACAACGAACCCGTAGAGATCACGATAAACAACACTGACGTATGCAGCGCCATGCTTGACATAAACTCCAGTCTATCGCTTGTTTCAATTCCGAAGGTATAACCAATTAGTGATAAAAAAGAAATGATCGATACAGTATTGAATAAAAGGTGTGCTGCCTGAATGGTCTTACGATTCTCAGAGTCACGAATTATCCAACCAACCGACATCAACAAAAAACAAATAGCGGTAGCCGATGACATCAAACCGCTATTTTCAATGAAGTCTTCTACAAAAAGCTCCTCCAGGAAAAGATCGACTCCTAAAATGCTTTGGAACATTGATGAAATCCCCAAGATGCAAACAATTATCACTAATAGATATCTGACCCTATGCTGATAAAACCACATGGTTAAGCCCATCAGAAAAAACGAGAGGGCAGTATTAAACTTCATAGAGGGGAAAGCTTCATTTAACCTGGTGAGGATAGGTATTTCCAAGAACCACCCTAACATGACAAAGGCAGCAATAATCATGGTTATTGCTGACTTAATTCTATATCCCTTAAATAATCGACTATTCAATTCTATTCATTTTTGACATTAGAAATTCCTGGGAGTCACAGTTCGTTACCTAACAATCACCAGTCTATAATTTATCATAATTTCATGAGAACCTCTTGCACCCTGATTTAAATCTGACCCTGTAAAATCATAAGCCTAACCAATTCGCATCCGTGGATTAATCTGGGAACCTACCAATGTATGGAAAGCATCAAGTGATCTCGAAGAGGCACCCAAAAGTAACGTGTCAGCACTTACAATCAGACCGACAACCATGAGACAAAAAAGGTGATGAAAACTGGTCTGGTTGATTTCAATGATCCGCTCATTACTTAAAAGGCTCGTTAATTGTATCTAATTTTACATTGAGTTAACCAGGGCTCATGCTCTTTAAGAGCAGTACTCTTTAGGCTTATCCAGAGTAAGAGACTGGTTAGGCCGAACCAGTCAGGAAGGTTGTGGAAGTACAAGGGTAAACGTAGACCCTTTCGCTGAATTAGACTTCAGAACGATCTGTCCATTGTTTATCTCCAATATACGCTTACTCAAAGACAAACCGATACCGGAGCCTTCGTATTCATCGTCAGGATTTAGCTTTCTGAACACCTCGAATATTTTATCCTGATCCTCTGTAGCAATACCAATACCCTGGTCTTGTACATGCACACAAACACTTCCAGACTTATGTTCTCCATAAATCACCACATCTTCACTGCTAAATTTCAAGGCATTATCCAGAATGTTTAGAAAGGCCTGCTTAAGGGTAGTGGCATCTCCATAAAAGTGGGGAACTTCTCCTAACTCCACACGAGTAGTTGCCTCTTCGCCAATTTCATTTATCACTTCTTTTAGAAACACTCGTGAGTCCAGCTCTTCGAATTGAAGTTTTTGATGAATTACCCTACTGTAGGCCAACAAGTCATCGATAAGTTCTATTGCTTTTTTAGAATTCGATTTTATTCTTCCAAAGTATCCTTCGATTTCTTTAGCAAACGGAACCATATTATCTTCCGCAATCGCTTCGGTATAGGCTGAGATAGCCCTTAAAGGAGCCCGTAGGTCATGAGACAAAGAGTATGTGAGTGATCTGGTTTCTTCGTATGAGCGCTCCAGCTGTTCTGTCCGATCTTGGATTTTCTGCTCCAGATTTTGATTAAGCTGTGCTAAATCTTGTTTTAATCGCTCTTCCTCCGTGATATCCTCACAGATACCAGTCATTCTGACCTGACTGTTTGCCTCAAACACCTTACCATGCTCTTTGATGATTTTAACGCCGGCCTGGGTGTTAATCATGTATTTGATGTGGTACTCTCCCCGTTTGCTTAAAGTATCAGCCAAAACCTCTTCAAGAGCAGGACGATCATCACTAACTAAACATTGCATAAAGAAACTGCCCTTACCTGTAAACTGCTCACGATCTACCTCGAATAATGCATACATTCCATCGTCCCAAATCAGTTCATCGGTTGTTTCCACCCATTGCCAAAAACCAAAACCACTTGATTGGATAGCCATTTTCAAAGCCTCACTGGTTTGCTCCAATTGATCAGCTAACTGTTTCTTCTCATTCAAGACCTCCACAGATATGACCAACCCGGCCACCTGAGAATCTTTATTCGTCCAGGGTACAAGCTCCCAATCAATCCAATAATCCGTACCATTTATCACCTGAATCTTTTCATCTTCACCTCTCAGATGCTCACCGGCCAGCGCTCTTAGAAAGCGATCGTTCCAGGCCGGGCTTTTTAATGAAGAAGAAAAGTCTAACACGGACTGCCCAATAAGATCGTCAAGGCCCAAGTCAAAATACTCGTACCACTTATCGCTAATGGCCTGGTAATTATATGATGAGTCAACAACCGCCAATGCACCAGGGGCATTTTTTACGAATAGATTGATCAGTGCTTCTGCATGCTTTCGCTCTGTAGCTTCTCTTATAAGCTGCGCTGTAAGTTTGGAAGAAATGTCTTTAGCCTCCATGTATCATCTTTAATACTATTTGGTTGATGGTACTAATCCCTCTATTACCTTAAAGGGTCTTGATCCTGTCCAGCAATGCACTTTTATACGAATTGCTCACTGGTATAATTTTCTCCCCTATTTGCAAATTAGCCTGATCGATATTCCTGATTTTATCAACGCGAACCATAAATGACCGGTGTACCCGAACAAACTCCTTAGGTGAAAGCTTATTTTCAACGCTCTTAAATTTCGAATACACTATGTGTGTTTTTTCATCTGTATGAATCTTCACGTAATCACCATATGCTTCCAAATAGTTAATCGAACTTATATCTAAACTCACAAGCAAGGAGTCTGACTTGACAAACAACTTTTTATCTTCCACATCCACTGATGACTCATTCTTCAGATTGGATACTGCTTTATTGACAGCTTTGAGAAAGCGTCCATAGTTTTCTATTGGCTTCAACAAGTAATCCGTTACATCAAACTCAAAGGCTTCTACAGCAAACTTCCCCTGAGAGGTGACCAAAATAACCTCTGGTCGGTTTTCCATGTTTTTCAAAATATCCATTCCAGACAAATCAGGCATTTGAACATCCAAAAAAACGACTTGAGGCTTTAATTTCGTAATGGCATTTGCTCCTTCTATTGCATCATTATATGTTCCTTTGAGCTCAAGAAATTCGGTCTGATTGATTAATGAGCTGATAATCTTTAGTGCTACAAAATCATCATCAATGGCTATACAACTTACTTTATCCATGCACTAAAGTTAATTTATTTTCAACGCTTTGTCCACAGCTTCTTTAAACGTGTTGAAATCCTTTACCGGCTTATAGAGGTACGCAGAAATTTTATCAAGGAAAAGTTCAGATTTATAGTCTCTTTCCGTAGAATAGATAATAATCCTGGGCATGTATTCCAGAACCTCCAGCATCTCATAGCCATCCAATCCAGGCATTTGTAAATCCAAAAATATGAGCTCAGGTTTGCTCTTAGTAATGTGCATGGCCCCCTTGGTAGAACCGTCTTCTTCACCTACCAGTTCTAGCCTTGGGTCGAGTTTGATGAGGCTTCTAAGAATGGAACGAGCTCCAGCATCATCGTCAATAATTAAACAAGTTGTAGTCATAATTGATAATTTTTAAGCTTTTCCACTGACTTTATGGCCACTGGAAGAAAAGTGTCTAATATTTCTGTAAATCGGTTTTGATTCTTTTTAATTGCGTATTCCTCCATCTGCTGAAGCATTTCAGCCAAGTCTACCCTTTCAATACTTGTGAAATTTGGTTTCAGTTTGTGAGTAAGTCGCTCAAGATCTTCCCACTTCTTATTTTCACTCGCTTTCTCCAATAAGACCAAATCTGAGCTTACCTGGTCTAAAATAGTGTGTAAAATATCTTCTACCAATGTGCTATCTCCACCTGTAATACTGAACAGATATGGAAATTCGGCAGATGTCAGGCGTAGTTTATCTGAAGCAATGTCTTCATAGCCCACTATCTGACAGTCCATATGATACTCGAGTCCAAGTCCATTAAGAACCCAGCCCATTGGCGTTTCTGGTAAGTCTGAAACCTGACCTCCTTTGAGGCGCACAAAAAGCGATGATTTCTTCAGGGAAAAATCAAACTGTACCTGCACAGAACCAAAACTAGAAACATCCAAAACTTTATAAATAGCCTGCAAAAGCGCATTAAGTAACCCCATGCGATTGCCTATCAAAAACTTGGAACTAAAATTAGTTTTGAGCTCAAGAGTAGTGTGCTGAGTAGACAACAGATTCCCAAAACAGTGATGAATTGCATCTAAGACATGCTCTATCTTAAAGGGTACTTGTTCATAAGGCTCCGCCCTAGATGCTTCGGTTATTTTTTGGAAGTACTGCTTGAGTAACCTGAAAGAAGGGCTATCGACATTTTCACCTTGTCTCCCGATATCTGATTTTAACCATACGGATAAAATATCCAGCCGAGACTTTAGCTGAGCTTCTATGTGCGAAACTTTCCCAATCCGCATGATTTTAGCGTATTTCATGTCTTCTTGGTAACTCCCGATCTCTACTAAATCATTTGCTACCCAGTTGACACCATTTTCCTGGAAATCTATGGATTCAAAGTTCTTCAATTTTTGGATGAGTGTGTTTTTGGGAATGTTAAAAAGGGTATTGCAACTATCGATTGCCAACCCCTGTTGGGTATAGATAATCACCTGGCAGTATTCGCCTGTAATACGTCTTTTTAAAGCATTAATCTCTTCCACTTATCTCAATATAAATTCAATTCAAATTTACTTCAACTCACAAGTCCTAATCTTCACTACTCGTTAACCGAAGGTTTTACCCAGTTAAGTTGTCTATCAATCAGGTCAAACGCTGGTATGGTCGAATCGCGAAACAATTTCTTCTAATGTACTGAAATGCGTTCCATTAATAACCTCTTTAAAATCAGCTAAGAAGATCTCATTTAATGGACTAAAAGCGCCTAATACTCCATTTTTTGATAGCGTTGCGAATAGCTCCTCACCTCCTGGTTTATCACCGCTTTTGACCAACATCAACAATCTCTGCAGTTGTGGTATCACCTGGCTTTTAAAGGATTCTTCCAGATAACGCTCAAAATCTGGATCACTTAAGGTCACTGACTCTATGAGTGTAACCACAGGCTTTGTTGGCTCTTCAGATGGTAATGGTTGAGCAAACTCTAATATCTTCTCGTAAAGTTCATCTGGATCAAACGGTTTACCCAAATATCCATTCATTCCTGCGGCCATTACCTTTTCCTGTACGCCTAGAAGAACTGATGCAGTCAGTGCGAAAATGGGAACCTGCTCATGGAAGGGTTCTTTAATAGCTCGAATCTGACGGACTGCTTCGAACCCATCCATTACGGGCATCTGGATATCCATTAATACCATACTGTAAGGTTTTTCTTTGATCATATGGAGTGCTTCCAATCCATTGTCAGCAAAGTCATACTTAAAAGCCCATCGATCCAAAAACCTGGAAAGCACCTTTTGATTAGCCTGATTATCTTCGGCTATTAGTAAATGAATTTTTGTGTTTTCACTTACCTGTTGCTCATTAATTTTACGCTTGAAGGACTTTTTAAGAGACTTTACTTTGCCTACTGGTAGTCTAAGCGTAAACGAGAATGTTGATCCATCTCCAACTTGACTAGAGACGCTTATTTTCGATCCCATTAAGGCAAGAATCTTTTTACATATAGTCAGCCCAAGCCCTGTTCCCCCGTATTCTCTGGTTACATTAGATGCCGCCTGCGTAAAATTCTCAAAAATACTCTCCTGCTTATCCTCCGGTATTCCGATACCTGTATCAGTCACACTCACGTGTAGGTCATAAGCATCGTCTAGTTTAGTACCGTTGATCTCCAGGTTTACAAACCCTGCTGATGTAAACTTAATGGCGTTGCTTACCAGATTGGTTAGAACCTGAGTCAATCTTACAGAGTCTCCAATATAATGCTCGGGAACTCCATTTTGATAATTAAACATCAATGCCAACCCTTTTTCCTCCGCGCGTAACTTAAGTGTCTGGACCACATTATTGGCCACTTCTTTCAAATTGAAGTCAATGGACTCCAGGTCCATTTTTCCAGCCTCTATTTTATTGAAATCAAGGATGTCGTTTATCAATGACAGCAGATTGGTGCTGGAAAACTTTAGCAACGAAAGATTGTCCAATTGATCAGGACGTGGTTTATCACTCATTAGTAAATTGGAAATACCAATGATTGCGTTCATAGGTGTCCTGATTTCGTGTGACATGGTGGACAAAAATGTCTCTTTGGCCTGAGCGGCTTTCTCAGCTTCTTCCTTGGCCTTTCGTAGCTCTACCTCTTGTTTTACAATCTCAGTAATCAACTCGGTAAACATGACAACACCGCCAATTTTACCCTTCTTCTCATACCAGGGACGAATTTCCCATTTTAACCACAGCGTTTCTCCATTGCTTCGTATAAATGTGTCTCGCTCTTTGCTAATTACTTCCCCTGCAAGACACCTTTTATGAACATTTTTCCAATCGTCAACTATTTCCGGGAAAAGTTCGTAGTGATTTTTACCCAAAATCTCCACATTATTCAGTCCATAGTCTTCCATCCACTTTACGCTGGCAGCTATGTACTCCAGGTCCCGATTTAGCATAGCTATGGCAGCAGGAGCGGAACGCACAAATTCCCGCAAGGTTTCCTTTTCATCTATGAGTTGGCTTTCGTACTGATCACGCTCCAACACAGAACTCACCCAGGAGGCCATCAGGTTTAAAAAATCAACATCATGCGAATCAAACTCATTTTGCTTTTTTGTCTTTGCGCCGAAAGTTAGTGCGCCATATAGCTCTCCATGAACATACAGCGGAACCCCAAAAAGTGTCTTTAACCCAATTTTTTGCAACTCATCACTTGGAATGAAGGTCGAATCATTACTGGAATCAAGGTATATTAGCTCCTTCTTATCAATGAGCATCTTGGTAATCGAGCCCTTTAATGGAAGGCGTGTATCCTTCCCTAAATCATCCTTTACTTCCGAATGAATAGCCCTTATCACAATTTCATCATCAACAATCTCTGATAACACCCCCAGCTTCATCCCGAAGAAAAAACAAGCCAATTCCAGACTTTTTTTAAGTCTGGTTTCGGTAGAAAGGTAATTATTAGATGAAATGGAATTAAGTAACTTTAATCCATCACCATAACGATCTGTTCTCTTTTTAACATTTTTCTCCTCAGTGATGTCCCGTGCATAGACCGAAACTCCGACTACCTGATCATTGAGGTCCTTTATTGGGTTGAAATAATTTTTATAATAACGTGTCCCCCCCTCTATTTTCAGTCTAAACTCCTTTTCAAAGTTTTCCCCCTTCAAAGTTTTCTCGTAATAGGGAGTGAGAGTCTTAAATTGGGGGTTGTTTAGTTCTAAACAATTATCTCCCACACTCGGAGGCTTGCCAGTAACTGCTCGTACCAAATCAGCATATACTTTGTTGATGATTTTATAGTGGTATGAAGTATCGATAGACCATATCGCCGCATCGGTATTTTCGATGATAGCTTCAATGCTATTTCGGTTTCGCTCAAGTAACTGTTCGGCTTCCTTTCTATCGGAGATATCCCGAGAGCTCGTTTGGAATGATTCCACATTTCCTGCTACATCCAGAATTGGTTTAGTATATGATTCAAACCAGACATACTTACCCGACTTACCCTTGAGACGGTACTCCTCTCCTTTCTCTTCCAAGGAACCCGTCTGAGGATATTCTCTCAGACGTTGCGCATCATCTGGATGCATATAGTCATAAGGGTTTTTCCCTATCAAATCCTCCTGATCATACCCCAACAAATCCTTCACTGATTTAGAAATGTAGACGTAATCTCCCGTTGGATTATGCAGACAAATCAAGTCTTTGGAGTTCTCAGAGAGCAACCTGAACAGCCGCTCTTTACTGCGTTTTTCGGTGATATCTCGACATGTAGCAAGTACGCGAATTTTATCATCTTCCTTATCAAGAACCACATTTTGCCCAACCCAAACTTCCTTATTGTTTTTTGTAAGAAACGGAAATTCGTAATAAGACTTTTTTATCCCCTTGTCCAACTGGTTCTGATAAAAACCCAATAGCTCCTTTCGGTAGCCTTTTTTTACGATATCCCAGAAGTACTTAGCCATCAATTCCTTCTCAGAATATCCAGAATGATCGATGAATTTCTTATTGACAAACTTAAAAGTGAAATCATCATTCAGCTCAAAGATGATGTCATCTAATCCATTAACCAGTCTTGAAAAATTCTTTTCACTTTCACTTAAATCCTTGTTTGCAGATCTTAGTTTAAGGAGCAATGAAACTTGTGAAGCTAAAACACTGAGAGACTGCTCCTGTTCTTTGGTCAACTTGTTGGGTTTGTTGTCAATCACACAAATTGTCCCAAGTGCATGACCAACGTCGTTAACGATGGGCATACCCGCATAAAAACGTACGTGTGGTTCTCCAACTGCTAGTGGGTTGTCTACAAAACGATCATCCTTAAATGAGTCCTCTACCTCCAAGATCTTATCGGGCTCATTAATGGCGTGCGCACAGAATGCAAATTTCCTGGGAGTCTCATCTACGTTTAGGCCAATTTTTGACTTAAACCATTGACGATCCCTGTCTACAAATGTGATAAGAGAAATGGGCGTATCGCACAATTGTGAAGCTAGTCGAACAATGTCGTCAAAATCCTTTTCTGGCAAGGTATCCAAAATATCCAATGAATGAAGGGAGTCAATCCTTTGCTGTTCATTCTTCGGAATTTGAGGTTCTATCATAGTTAACAATTTCTCTGCACCAAGATAATCAAGTAGAAGAGTTTAAATAAATCAACAATGACAAAAAAGCCTAAATGTAGCAGACACTTCATTTTCATCTAAAAACACTCTAGACGAGTAAGCATCCGTTACAGTTCATTTTACCACCATATCCAAAGGTATTGTTGCGGTGGTCAGCGATTCCTTTCATTTCCAAAACCTCCACTGGTAAACCAACCGTTTGTTTTCTGACTTTATAATCACTCAACGAGTAAATCTGCTATATCAACGAGATGCATCTGATAAACTGAAATCATTTAATGTCCTTTGACTAAACCTTTATGACTATGATTACCGCCGAATCAACAAACAGCGTTATCACACGCTACATTGCTAACGAATTGATTACTTGTACCCTGGATTATCAGGGAATAATATGTGATACAAACCAAAAATTCAGAGAACTGGTTGGATTGGCTACATATGATATTATCGGTCGAAAGTATAGTGGCTTCCTGGCGAACGAAGAAGAAATCGAGGATCTTGAAAAACTTCTAATCAACGCTGATGATGCGATCATCAGCAAAAACGCTTTCTTACTAGACTCTAAAGTCTGTGGATACAAAGAGTGTAAGATCTCGATTTATCCGGTTTTTACTAATTCAGGTAGTAAAAACTACGTATTGATACATAAGGATGTAACTCAGCTAAGGCAAATTCAAAGCCTTCACCATACACTTTTTGATGACCATCCAGACTCGTTACTTGTATGTGATATTCACGGGCGCATCCTTCTGTGTAATGAATCCGCTAGTAAAACCTTTGCATGTCCTTGCGATGAGCTTCGATACATGAACATTGTGAACCTAATAGATCCCTTTGGTGAAAAAAGTCAGAAAGATATAATGACTTCACTGCGCAAAACACTACTAAATCATTCCAAACAACGCGTTTCTGCGACCGGATCAATTAGAAACGGCACTCAATTCCCAATTGAGGTATCATTTCACACTTACCATAAAAACATCCTCGTGGTAATCAAGAAATTGGTAGGCTAATGAATTGTAAACACCTATGTCGCTCCCAGCTAAGGCTTTGTTTCCAAGGCTGGTTAAGCATAGCGCGTAACAACTAAGAACAATTGGTATCAGCTAACCAACAAAGAAAATAAGATCCTGCAGCTCTTTATCGAGAACCCTAATCAGGTCATGGAACGGGAGACTTTCCTTCAAGAGGTTTGGAAAAAAGATGGCTTTTTCGTGGCGTGCAGCATGGATGTGTTCATCACCCGAATCAGAAAACACCTTAAAAATGACCCAACACTGAAGATTGCAAACCTTAGATCGATAGGGTACCGAATGACTGTTAAGCACAGCGATCACTTTACTTTTAAGATCTCCAGTTGCCGACTGACTGATTTCCTGATGGCCGGTGACAAAGAATCCAAATAATGGTCCTGAGCGATATAATTTACTTCATTGATCAGTTCCGGATACTTCTGGAGTACACTCATAATGAAACGAAAAGCCATCAATCTGGTAGAGGGAATTTTCTTAACAGACTCCCAGACATTCATACACTGATCAAACATCGCCCCCTCTTGTTCATCATCAAGCTTCATTTTGGATATCAGCTTAATCAATTCACGCTGATGGCCATCGATTTTACCGGGAATCGCAGCTATTAGTCTTGTAATAGAAGGTCTTGCCCGTGAGTCATCTTTTCCCAAATAATGATACAGCATCCAGCAAGCTCTCCAACCGACAGGTACTTCATTAGATGCTGCCAGCTCTAACACTCTGGGCAAAACCTCTGGGTGCGTTTTGATGTAATCTACCATCCGGTCTTTACTGACCCGATCCACCAATACATGCATCAATTCATTCATTTGTTTCTTACGGATTTTTCTTTGAGAGTAATTTAAACCTCTGGCTATTAAGATAATATCCCAATTGATGTGTAAACAGGAAAATAAACTCATATACCAATGTCGCTTAGTTAAGTCTTTAAATATTGTCTGCGCGACTCGGTCTCCGCGACCCGGTCTCCGCGACCCGGTCATTTCGACACAGGATAAATCTTCCACTCTATAATAAGAAGGTTTCTTTGATAAGGAAGATCCCTCTTGTCGAGCACCTCAATGCTTCGGGATGACATTCTTAACTAAACGACATTGACTCATAAACCACTAGTGCACAACCTTTTAAGCAAATCGGGTGTCTGTCTTTATGTTAAGCCTATTTTTTACTACCATGAAAACATTCTACCTAAGTTGCATCACTGCTTTAATTATTACCGCTTCCTGTAATGATATTGTGAAGGTCGAAGAGCATATTCCCGAGCCGGAAGATGCCATCTACGATGAGTTTCAACTCGGACGCGTGTTGTTTTATGACAAACAGCTATCTGCAGATAACTCCGTCTCCTGTGGCTCATGCCACAAACAAGAATTTGGGTTTGCTGATAATGTAAAACTAAGTCCCGGTGTCAACGGCCGAATGACTTCTCGAAATTCAATGCCCATTCAAAACATCTCAATTGATAATTCAATCGTGTTTGATTCCATGAACATGACTGAGGATACCATTGGCCCTACACCGCTGTTTTGGGATGGACGTGAAATGGATTTACAACAAATGGTACTCATGCCCTTTACAGATCATAATGAACATGGCTTAAGGGATGTCAATGAGCTCGTGAAAAAAGTGGAGAATCTGGATTATTACCGAAAGGCTTTTGACAGAGTATACGGAAGTCAGGTAACCTCAGAGTTAATTGCACAATCTATCAGTATGTTTGTTTTAAGCATTCAAACGAGCCAAACGAGACTGGATGAGTTTATGATTACTGGTGAAGGCCTGACAGAGTTGGAGCTTCAGGGACTGGATCTCTTTTTTGAAAAGTACGATTGCAATTCCTGCCATCAGGTAGACAACCCTTCTGGATACTTAGCAGTAAACAATGGCGGCTTTGCTGACATTGGTCTGGATGAAAACCCTGAGGATGAGGGCCGATTTAGAACTACGGGTGTATCAGCTGACATTGGGAAGTTCAAAATCCCTTCGCTACGCAATGTGGCTTTAACAGCACCTTACATGCATGATGGCCGGTTTGCGAACCTGGATAGCGTGATCGAACATTACAGCGATAAAATGAGACGCTCACCTAATCTCGATCAACAATTAATGGATGAACAAGGCAATCCACTGGTTTTAAACATAACAATAGAAGAACGTGATGCCCTGGTCGCATTTTTACATACACTAACCGATGAGATTGTTGTCTCTGATCCTCAGTTTGCTGATCCTTTCAAAGAGAACTAATTCATCATTGTATATACTGTTTTTATTAATTCGTCGAGTCAATCAGGGTAATAATCTGCCTTTGCACATTATCTTGCAAGCTAGTTGAACAATCCGTCTAAGCAAGAAGTATGAAAAGAGTAGTAATAACCGGAATGGGAGCACTCTCCCCACTCGGCAACAATTTGGAGGAGACCTGGAAGAATGCCACAAACGGAGTCTCCGGAGCTAAACCAATAACCTATTTCGATTCTGAAAAATTCAGAACACAGTTTGCGTGCGAACTCAAGGGATTTGATCCGGCAGGCGTTTTGGATCGCAATGAAATTAAGAGATCTGATGCGTTCACCCAATACGCACTGTATTGCGCTACAGAAGCCTTAACTGATAGCGGACTGGACTTGGAAAAAATCGATCCTTTTGAGCTTGGAGTAATCTGGGGCTCTGGCCAGGGTGGCATGGATACGTTCGAAAAGGAAGTTTCTGAATTTGCCAAAGGAGATGGTACTCCCAGATACAGTCCGTTCTTCATCCCACGTCTCATCACCAATATGGCCTCCGGAATGATCTCCATGAAATTTGGTTTAATGGGAATCAACTACACCACAGTAGCCGCCTGTGCCACAGCCAACGCGGCGATCATGGACGCATTCAATTACATCAAAATGGGCAAGGCTACAGCATTTATCACAGGTGGATCTGAATCACCAGTCACTCCAGCTTCTATTGGCGGGTTCAATGCATTGAAAGCCATGTCTACACGAAACGACGCACCTGAAAAAGCATCAAGACCATTTGACGTTAATCGGGATGGATTTGTCATGGGTGAAGGAGCAGGCGCTTTGATTTTGGAAGAATACGAACATGCAAAAAAGCGGGGTGCTCACATCTACGCTGAAATTGTTGGTGCTTCCATGACAGCAGATGCCTACCACATGACCGCTACACATCCAGAAGGTAAAGGAGCCTCCAGAGCAATGGAAAACGCGCTGAAAGAAGCTGGTCTTAATCCTGCTGATGTGGACTATGTCAATGCACATGCCACCTCTACACCTGTTGGTGACATCAGTGAAACCAAGGCGATAATGAACACATTCGGAGATTCAAAGAAGCTACACGTCAGCTCTACCAAGTCCATGACAGGACATTTACTTGGTGCTGCAGGTGCCATTGAAAGCATCTTTTGTGTTAAAGCTATTGAGGATGGCATTATGCCTCCTACCATCAACCTGGAAGAGTTGGATCCCCAAGTACCAAACGCGCTCAACATCATTGCCAATACCGCTGTAGAAAGTGAAGTAAATGTGGCCATGAACAACAGTTTTGGATTTGGTGGTCACAATGCGATTACCTTGTTCAAAAAATTCAGTTAATCTGAATTACTGATAACAATCTCATTATTAGGACGTTAATAAGGATAAACATTTGTTGAACTTAACGACCTTATAATTATGGATTTACAGATAAAAGGAAACTGGAACCAATGGAAAGGACAGTTAAAAGAGAAATACGGAGAATTGACTGATGATGATTTAAAGATGGCCGAAGGTAAGGCTGAAGAACTCATCGGGATACTCCAGCAGAAAACGGGTAAAACCAAAGAGCAGCTTGAAGAAGAGTTGGTAGAAATTGACTCGAAGTTGTTATAAAAAAATATATTAAAAAGTAAAGAGGCTATCTCATAGG
>JAMWZA010000047.1 GCA_024305105.1 Marinoscillum sp. | reverse complement strand
AGAACGATGCGATGCTGGTTTCGGCGTGAACGCCACCGGAGAGGCCGTTTATCTCGATTTCGCCGCGGCGATCGAACGCTACGGAAAAGAAGAAGCGCACGTGAAAGGTCTCGATGAGAACGATCAGGCATTGGTTATCAAACTTGGTAAAGCAGTTGTCAAATCGAAGTACGGCAACTTGTTCCAGATGTATGAGAAGATCGTAGATCAGAATCCATACGAGACTCCAATGATGATTTATCCGGCAGTACACTACACCATGGGTGGCGTTTGGGTTGATTATGATTTGATGTCAACGATCCCTGGATGTTTTGTGACAGGTGAGGCGAACTTCTCTGATCATGGAGCCAACAGACTTGGTGCTTCGGCTCTGATGCAAGGATTGGCTGACGGTTATTTTGTCCTTCCATATACTATAGGAAACTACTTGTCTGATGACATCCGTACAGGTCCTATCTCTACTGATACTCCAGAGTTCGAAGAAGCTGAAAAAGCGGTAAAAGACCAAATCGATAAATTCCTGAATAATAAAGGGTCAAAATCTGTTGACTACTTCCACAAACGTCTTGGAAAGATCATGTGGAACCAGGTAGGTATGGCACGAAATGAGAAAGGATTGAAAGAAGCGATCACGGAAATCAAAAAGCTTAGAGAGGAGTTTTACAAAGAGGTATCCGTACCGGGAAGTGCTGATGAATACAACGAGGAGCTTGCCAAAGCAACTCGGGTAGCGGACTTTCTGGAACTCGGCGAGCTATTCGCCAAGGATGCGCTGGAGAGAGAAGAATCTTGTGGTGGTCACTTCCGTGAAGAACATCAAACGGAAGAAGGGGAAGCACTCAGAAGACCTGAATTCCAATATGTAGCCGCCTGGGAGTACAAGGGAGAACCAAGTGAAGCTGTCCTTCATAAGGAAGAGCTTGATTACAAGGACATTGAAGTAAAAGAAAGAAGTTACAAGTAAAAGCCAATTTGGTTTAACTATAAAAATACCAAGAGCATGGATCTTAAATTAAAAATATGGCGTCAAAGTAAGTCTAATGATAAAGGCAAGATGGTAGACTACAGCATGAAGGATGTATCTCCAGACATGTCTTTCCTCGAAATGCTTGACGTACTTAATAACCAACTGGTAGAACAAAGTGAGGAACCTGTATCTTTTGATCATGACTGTAGGGAAGGCATCTGTGGAAGCTGTTCCCTGCAAATCAATGGTCAACCTCATGGGCCAGGTGAAGCAATCACATCGTGTCAATTGCACATGCGTAGCTTTAAGGATGGTGACACCATCACTATTGAGCCATTCCGAGCCAAAGCATTTCCTGTGATCAAAGACTTGATCGTAGACAGAAGTTCATTTGATAGAATTCAGCACGCTGGTGGATATATCTCTGTGAATACTTCAGGTAATACACAAGATGCCAATGCACTTCCTATCAACAAAGCTGACGCTGATCATGCATTTGACGCGGCTACTTGCATTGGTTGTGGGGCTTGTGTAGCGGCTTGTAAAAACGCTTCTGCGATGCTCTTTGTCTCTGCTAAGGTCTCGCAATATGCGTTACTACCTCAAGGTCAGGTAGAGGCTAAGAAAAGAGCTCAGGACATGGTAGCCCAAATGGATGACGAAGGATTTGGTGCCTGTACAAATACGGGTGCGTGTTCTGCTGAATGTCCAAAAGAAATAAGTTTGACAAACATCGCTCGACTCAATCGAGAATATCTCAAATCGAGCCTTACATAAAAAATTACCCTGACCTAAGCGTCAGGGTTTTTTATTTCGTTTCGATAAAGCTGTTCGAATTGCTATATTGCGAATAAAATCAGCAACCTGTTGAAAAAATTCCTCATTTTTCTAGCAATCGTTCTATTAATCGGAACAAGTTACTTCACTTATGAAAAGTGGGTAAAACACGCTGATGTTGGATTGTGGTCGTTTGTTCCAAGCAATTCGGTCATGATCTATGAAACGAATAGCCCACTTGCCACTTTTCAGGAGATCAGGGAAACAAACATCTGGAAGAACCTCTCCTACATCCCTGCTTTCACTAAGGTTACTGAAAGTCTGGATATTTTAGACACGCTTGCCGGAAAAGGTAACTTCACTTCATTTTTTCAAAATACCCCAACCCTTATAACGCTCGATATTACTTCGAGCAGAAATATTGATTTTTTATACATTGTAGAGATTCAAAACCTCTCCCAGCAAAGTTTTGTCAGTAAAGCACAAGCATATTTCACCCAAAGAGGTTACACCAAAAGAACCCGTGAATACGAAGGTTTTACGATCACCGAACTGACGGGTAAAGCTCCCTCAGAATCGTTCACTTACATTTTCTTTAAAAACTACTTTATTGGCAGTTTCTCGGCATTTCTGGTAGAAGATGCCATACGCACAGTGGGAGATTCAGAAACTCCCAATTTTCAGGAAAGGAATTTAGAACTCAATAAGTTAACCAAGTTGACTCGTGATCAGGGGAATGCGTATATCAACATGGAACGTATCGGTGATTTGATTAATGTCGCGTCCAATCAGGGAAACAAATTAGACTTAGGCAAATCCGGATTTCTGGACCTCAAAATAACTGATGATATCATCAACCTGTCAGGTTTTACATTTCTGGAGGATAACAACGAATACCTCAACCTCTTTGCTGGCCTGAATGGCGCCGCTTTTGACATGGCAGAGATTATTCCGAACAACACATCCTGGGCATTCCACTTCAGCTCTAAAGATCCTGTTTCTTTCGGTAGTAAACTCAATGCCCAGTTTCTAAAAAACAACCCGGAAGTAATTAAGGTACAGGAAAGACTTCTTAGGGATTATGAATTTGATGTAAAGCACACGTTCTCCTTAATCGATGAAGAAATCGGTTTGATGACACTGGAATCAACAGTGACTGGAAATCAAAACGAACTGCTCGTACTTGAAACAAAAGACATGGGCGAAGCTCTTCGCTTTTTCAATTCTGTGGCTGAACGCGACATGCAATCGACTGGTGACACGCTATACAAAGAACAGTTTGGTGACTATGACATCCGAAAACTTCCTGCTAAACAATTTCCCTACGCACTCCTTGGAAATGTGGCCAAAGGATTTGATGACTGTTTCTATCTGCAATACCGAAATTACCTGGTTTTTAGCAACAGCTTGCAGCAACTTAAGAACCTCACCTTCTCCATTCAGGATGAAGCAACATGGACCAAATCCATTCGAATCAATCGGTTCCTGGAAAGAACCAATCAGGAATCGAACCTAAGCCTCTATGTGAATACGCCCCGATCCTGGAATCAACTTCTAAAGATGCTAAAGCCTGTTTGGCAGGAGCAGTTCAGAGCGAACGAGTTTTCCTTGAAAAACCTGGAATTCATGGCGTTTCAGTTTAGTGCCGTAGATGATAAGTTTTACACCAACGTCAATCTGTATCAACCGGACCTGCCCAAGAGAAACATACCAGATCGGATCACGGAACTCAATAGTCTAACAGTAGCTGATTACATCACCTCCAAACCATACCTTGTTGTTAATCACAATGATCGGTCGCGAGAAGTCTTCATTCAGGACTCGTCCAATACCGTCTATCTTATAGATGAAGAATTCAATGTCCTTTGGGATAAAACGATATCTGGTCAGCTGAATAGTAGCGTATCACAAATCGACTACTACAACAATGGGAAGCTGCAATATGTATTCGTTACAGAAGATGAAGTCCACATTCTCGATCGAACAGGGTCTTACATTCCTGAATTTCCAAAACAGCTTGATAACGGTAAGAAAATTAAATCGCTTAAAATCATTGATTATAACAACAGCAAGAATTACCGATTCTCTTTTACCGACTACAACGGCAATACTTACCTGACTGATAAAAATGTAAAGCTGCTGGAGGGATGGAATCCATTATCCTTTAAAAACCCATTGGTAAATGCCCCTCTTCACCGCAGAGTCAATGGCAAAGATGTACTGATTGCTCAGGAGATCAGTGGTAAAATATGGCTACTTAGTAGACGTGGTGAGAATTATCCTGGTTTTCCGAAAGATTTAAAAATAGACATCTCTAATTCCATCTTCATTAAAAATGCCAACAGTTTTGAAGAAGCAACAATCACAGCACTCTCTGATGGTGGCGAATTAATCGAAATTGATTTCAATGGTAAATTGGTTCAGCGTCAGCAGATTTATAAACCTGATACGGAGACCACCTTCGAACTTCTAAAGGACGTAACTGGCGATAGTTATGTGATCATGAGGAAAACGGGTAACAAATATGAGTTGCTAAATGCTCAGGGAGATGTACTCTTCCAAAAGGACTATTTCTCCAAATCACCTCTATTAACCCAGTATTACCAATTGGGCGGAGGTGTTGAATTCATCGTAATGATCGATACGGGAGGAACCTTCCTGTACATGTATGATAAAAATGGCAACCTGATTAGTGGAAGACCATTGACAGCCAACTGTCCAATTTCCATTATGCAATACGAAAATGAATTCCAGATTTATAAAGTCGTAGACCGAAATCTGGAACTCATCTCCATTGGCTATTAAACACTAACTGTTTTCCATTTGCCTCTTCGAAATAGTAAAATACTGATTATCGCCTGAAGTGAATGACAAAACGCAATCGTAAAAAATACGCCTTCTGCCTGCCAATCCAATGTTACAGACAGCCAATAGGCTAAAGGAATCTGAATCACCCAAAACACAAAGAAATTTACGATTAAAGGCGTTTTAGTATCCCCTGCCCCATTAAATGCCTGACTGATCACCATACCATAAGCGAAGAATACATAGCCAAAACATATGATCCTCAGTGCGCTGACGCCAATTCCCTGAACCACATCGCTCTGCATAAACAAACCAATTATCGGTTCTGCTGCTATGAAGAAGACAATGGATACCAATCCGAGGAAGACCATGTTATAAAATGCCGTATTCCAAACAGACTTTTCAGCTCGATCAGGAAACCCTGCTCCCAGATTCTGTCCTACCAAGGTAGCGGCGGCATTGGACATACCCCAGGATGGTAAGATGGTAAACACAATCACTCGAAAAGCGATGGTATAGCCAGCTAATGCTTCACTTCCAAATAAGGCCATTACCTTCACCAAAAAGATCCATGAGGCTGTTTCGATTAAGAACTGCCCCATTCCTCCCATGGATATCTTGATCAGTTCGATCACGGTCTTGAAGCGAATGATCACATTGTTCCAGCCGATACGAATAATTCCCCGATTATTTAAAAGGCCTACTGTCTGATAGAGAACACCGATGGAACGACCGATTGTTGTAGCAATGGCGGCTCCTTCAATTCCCATGGCCGGAACAGGTCCTAAACCGAAAATAAGTAATGGATCTAAAATCAGATTGAGCCCATTGGCTAT
The DNA here is from genome assembly GCA_024305105.1 of Marinoscillum sp. Taxonomy (GTDB): domain Bacteria; phylum Bacteroidota; class Bacteroidia; order Cytophagales; family Cyclobacteriaceae; genus Marinoscillum. The sequence continues at coordinate 28,135 of JAMWZA010000047.1, read as the reverse complement.
CCATAGAGATCGCATGGCAATAGAAGCATCCCCTGCACCGCGAAATATTGCATTATTTAGAAAAAGGAGAAAAATACTGAGGTTACCAGCAAACATGATTTTGGTAAAACCAACTCCTTCGCGGATCAAGTCCGACTCTCCTCCCATGAGCATCAGAATATCCTCTGCAAATAGGAATCCTGCCAGTCCCAATGCTGCTCCTACGATAACCGCTAAAAAGATCGACTGGAAAGCTGCATCACTGGCTCGCTTGTACTTTTTCTCACCGACACGTCTCGATACGATTGCCGTAGTAGCCATACTTAAACCAATGGCTACAGAGTAAATGATCATCAGAATGGATTCAGTAAGACCGACCGTGGCTACTGCATTTACGCTGATTTTTGAAACAAAGAACACATCAGCCACTGCAAATAGTGACTCCATGATCATCTCCCCAATCATGGGAATGGAGAGTAAAAAAATAGCTTTATTGATACTTCCAGAAGTAAACTCCTTTTCTGATCCTTTGATGGCTATAACAAAAAGGTGTATGAATCGCTTGAGGAAGCTGATAAAATTCGTCATGATAATAAGTGGTAAAAAATGAATAAACCGAGTTGAGAATAAAAGAGTGGTCGCTATTACTTAGCGAATTCTCATTGAGGATATGTCGGTTATCAGCTTCATGATGATGCTAAAGTAAGTACATTTTTTTAAATCCACTTTAGTCGATAACAAATAATTCTTCAAATAATCAAATTTAGAAGTTCAAACACTTTGTCATTTTATTGCAGATGTAAGCTTAAACAATTGTACTTTAGCAGCATAATGTAGTTTTTAATCATGTTTTAAATATGTTCTATTGTACTTACACTGATATGTAATCCTTTAGTGTAGTACACTTTATTAACTTTAAATTCATATTTTCATGGTTAATACTTAATTTGGTAAGAATCACAGCCTGATACAATGAATAAAGATTATAGTGTTTTGTTGGAAAACCTGATGGGCAGAAGGTACGATGAAGCACTTCGTGAATCCATAGTTTCTGATGCTTTTGAGGAGTGTGAGTACCCAGACTCCGTCAAGTATGCCCTTGAAGCAATGGAGGAGATTGATCCTTCTTATGCCTACAAAACCTTTCACATAACCAAAAAAATCCAGGATAAACTGGATAAGGTCTTTCATGAAATCAACTTCAAAGTAGACTTTAGGTATCAAGGTCCAATACAGACTGAAACGCACATCGTGCTATACGGGGGCGTAGAACTTATCTGCCTTACCCGCTCCATGGATAAGAAACCCTGGTTACAGGTGACTCGAATGGCTCGTGAAATAATGGAGGTATTAACAGGAGACCTTACATTTAGAGAAATTGACTATAGCAGTAAACTTCGAATCAAACTAGCCACCTCAAAACCAAAATGTGAGATTAAAATATTGCCTGCTGTATGGATGGAAAATGCAGAGTTTCTTGAAACCAAGCGAGAGATAGATCGCGGTATTTGTGAGTATAACATGCTGAAAAAGACACGTCGCAAATACTTACCTTTCCTGAACATTGCACGGATTAATTCAATGGACGGTCGTTGTAATGGTGGCCTAAAACGGATTATACGGTTATTGCTCACTCTACAACGTGATGCTCATGAAGAAATAGACCTTAACTGGTATGAAATCAGCTCGATGGTTTACTCCATTCCTGAGAAGCAATTAAAATTCAACAATGAATACTCTTTGAGCCTCTTGGGCGTAGTATCAGCACAGCTTAATCGTGTAGTCACTGACAAAACCTATCGTCAAAGACTGCTATCTCCATCTGAAAAAGAACTTGTTTTTGGTCAGCGTCATTACCTCACAGATGAAGTGGCCAAGCTCAAAACTGAACTTGACCACCTCATTCAGGATTTGAATGAAGACCTTAAAAAAGATGGAGATAAAAACATCTACAGCGAAGTTCGCTACGAAAACTTTTAATCTTTGAGCCCCGATCTTTCCAGTAATGCATCTGTAGTCGGTTCCTGACCTCTAAACTGCTTATAGAGCTCCATAGGATGTTTGGTACCTCCCTGGCTTAAGACACTCGCTTTAAAAGCATCAGCTGTCTTTTTATCAAACACTCCATTTTTCTGGAAAACAGAATAAGCATCTGCATCGAGTACTTCTGCCCATTTGTATGAATAGTACCCAGCAGCATATCCACCGCCAAAGATGTGCCCAAACTGTACACTCATATTGGTATTGGGTACTTCAGGAAATAAATTCGTAGAACCAAAAGCCGCTTTTTCCACAGCCTTCACATCATCGATTGTTCCCGCCTGATCAAATGTAATGTTGTGCCAATTCATATCCAGCATCGAAAAACTAACCTGACGTACCGTAGCATAGGCTTCATGGTAGATGGCACTTTTCTTCAGTCGCTCCACATACTCCGCAGGAATTAGTTCCCCTCTTTCGTGATGTTTGGCAAACAGGTCAAGGCATTCTTTTTCATAACACCAGTTTTCCATGATCTGCGACGGCAGCTCCACAAAATCCCAATAAACATGCGTCCCCGACAGACTAGCATATTTAGTGTCTGCGAGCATTCCATGCAGTGCATGACCAAACTCATGAAACAAAGTATTGACCTCATCAAACTGCAATAAAGAGGGCGTATCCTCACTGCTCGGTGTGAAGTTGCAGACAATGCTTACCAATGGAATAACTTTCTCCCCTGATTCTGTTACTCGCTGATCTCTGTAAGACGTCATCCAGGCACCGCCACGCTTACCATCCCTAGGGAAGAAGTCTGCAAAAAATACCGCTTTTACTTCTCCCTTATCGTCCAACACTTCGTATGCCTCTACGTCGGAATGATATACCGGAATGTCGGTATTCCTTTTGAAGGAGATCTCGAATAATTTCTCAGCAGTTTGAAAAACACCAGAAATTACATTTTCCAGTTTGAAGTAAGGCTTTGTCAGCTCATCGTCTATGTCATACTTCTTTTTTCTAAGCTTTTCAGAATAGTATGCCCAATCCCATCGCTGCAGTTCATGGGTTACTCCTAGTTCTTTCATAAAGCCTTTCAGTTCTTCTACTTCTTCTTTTGCCTTTGGAAGTGCTCGGTCCAACAGGTCAGTTAAGAACGCCTCAACTTTCGTGGGCTTCTCAGCCATTCGTTCTTCCAGGACATATTCCGCATAGGTATTGAATCCTAAAATATTGGCTTTTTCCGCCCGAAGTTTTGCCAGTTTCTTGATGATCTCCTGGTTGTCGCGCTCATCCCCTTTCAGCGCTTTGCTCATAAAGGCTTTATATAGCTTCTCTCTTAATTCTCTGTTATCACCATACTCCATAAATGGCATGTAAGAAGGTGCCTGCAGCGTAAAAGCCCATTTACCCTCTTCGCCTTTGTCCCTGGCCGTTTTTGCTGCTCGGCTGATCACATCTTTGGGCAACCCCTTCAGGTCCTTTTCATCTGAGACATACATTACAAATCCATTGGTTTCGGCCAATAGGTTTTCACCAAACTGAAGTGAAAGCTTAGAAAGCTCTATTGAAATCTCTTTATAGCGCTCTTTTTGATCGCCTAGTAAGTCAGCCCCGCTACGAATAAAACTCTTATAAGTCTTATCGAGTAACATTTCCTGTTCGCCATCAAGATTGAAAGAGGCCTTGTTCTGATAAACGGCTTTGATTCGAGACCAAAGCTTCTCGTTGGTTTTAATCTCGTTATCAAACTCAGAAAGCATCGGTGAAGCATCACGCGCTACGGCTTGCAGTTCATCACTCGTTTCGGCACTGTTTAGGTTAAACAATACAGAAGTCACTTTTTCCATCAGCTCTCCTGATTCCTCCATCGCAACAATTGTGTTGGTAAATGAAGGAGACTCTGGATTGTTCACAATCTGATCAATTTGAGCCCTGGCTTGTTCAATTGCTTTTTCCAACCCAGGCATGAAATGATCGTTCTTGATTTGATCAAATGGAGGCACCTGAAATGGTGTATTATACGTTTCTAAAAATGGATTATTCATATAGATATAGTCTCTCTTGTATGTCTCAAAGTTAAAAGTAATAAGCCTTACCTTTGCGCCGTAATCAAGATAAGTATGACTAAGCAACTGCTTTTTATTGCCCTTTGTTTCCTGACATTTTTCACTCAGGCGCAGGACTCCTTATTCGTCGATCTATCATCTCCTTATGGGTCACTAAGAACCCATTTGTTCTACCTACAGGACGAGCATTACAATGAATCCAATGCTGCACAGCCCTTTATGCAAAAAGGTGTTACTGTGGAAGATGCCATCGAACTAGCCATACAACTCAAACAGGCATGGGACGGAGATGGAACGTACATCAATATGGAAGTCATTCCACGTGACCCCAATCACAAGGACTCCATCCGAAATAAGAGTCACTACGTCATAGACCGTCATAATCCGGCCATATTTCTGGAAAAGAAAGATGGCCAATGGCTGTATGCCAAATCTTCCTTCCCGGCCATTGAAGAACTGCACGATGAAGTGTTTCCTCTTGGAACTGACAAACTTCTTCAGTTGCTTCCGAAAATAGGAACTCGAAAAATCATGGGACTATACCTGTATCAGTACATCGGGATGTTAATCCTTGCTCTGATCAGCGTACTGGTTCACAAAATCTTTTCCGTCTTATTTGAGGAGATTATCACCAGACTCCTATTGCAGGCTGGATACGAGCGCCTGGCAGATCACTTTATGATGCCTGTAGCCCGACCTATCAGTTTATTTGTGGTCATTCTTTTGCTCCGCATTTTTATTCCCGTTCTGCAATTGCCCCCAGACACAGCTCATTGGGTCATGCTAACCCTCAAAGCATTGCTTCCATTGTTTGGTACAATCGTTTTTTACAGACTAGTAGATGTACTGGCGATGTATTTGGAAAATCTGGCTCAGCGAACAGAAAGCACTTTGGATGATCAGTTGGTTCCATTGTTACGTAAGACTTTAAAGACTTTTGTAGTCGGTATCGGTACGCTGTTTATCCTTCAAAACCTGGACATTCCAATCATCCCGCTTTTGACTGGTCTTTCGATTGGTGGTTTGGCTTTTGCCTTAGCGGCACAGGACACCATCAAGAACTTCTTTGGTTCATTGATGATTTTCATTGATCGACCCTTTCAGATTGGAGATTGGATTACTTCTGGTGACATTGATGGATCGGTAGAGGAAGTTGGCTTTCGGTCTTCCAGAATCAGAACGTTTAGAAACTCTCTGATGTATGTACCAAATGGGAAGCTTGCTGATAGCACGATAGACAACCACGGCATGCGTCAGTATCGACGGTTCTTTACTCAGATAGCTGTGACTTATGACACGCCACCTGAGTTGATCAATACCTTTGTGGAAGGGCTAAGAAAAATAGTGGAGGCACATCCGGACACACGGAAAGATTATTACAACGTGTACTTCAACGACATGGCTTCTTTCTCACTAAACATCATGTTTTACATTTTCTTCGAAGTGCCTGACTGGTCCGCTGAATTAAAAGCGAGACATGAAGTCCTAATAGAAATACTCAAACTTGGAAAAGAGCTGGGAGTAAACTTTGCTTTCCCTACTCAGACATTACACATGGAGAATTTCCCTGGCCAGCAGAGCTTGTCTCCAAACTATGAATCGGCGGAAGCACTCAATACTAAAATGACCGCATACTTCACGAACAAAAACACACATTAATGAGAGCTTATAAACTTGTAAAAAACGGGAAGTCTACAGAAGCATTCCAAGTGGAAGAAAAGCCGACTCCAGAACCGGGAGCAGGTGAGGTACTCATCCAATCTGAAGGTTTTGGTTTAAATTTTGCTGACGTAATGGCTCGCTTGGGTATCTACAAAGACTGCCCTCCTCTACCCACGGTGATTGGTTATGAAAACGTAGGACATATAAAGGCCCTTGGTGAAGGAGTAGAAGGACTAAAAGAAGGCCAGCGCGTACTTGCCTTTACTCGATTTGGTGGCTATGCTGACCATATTTTAACTCCAGCTATGGGTGTAACGCCAATTCCTGAAGACCTAAGCGTCGGAGAAGCTACAGCGCTGGCCACACAATACATGACGGCTTACTACGCAGTGGAAGAATGTCTAAACCTCCACGAAGGAGATTACGCATTAGTACATGCAGCAGCCGGTGGCGTGGGTACCGCCCTGATTCAGATACTCAAAAACAAAGGCGTTACCATCTTTGGAACTGCCGGATCTCCTCAAAAACTCAACTACTTAAAAGACCTTGGAGTCGATTACCCTATCAACTACCGAGAAAAGGACTATCTGGAAGAAATCAAAAAACTCGGTTTTGAACGTAAGATCGATGCGACCTTCAATCCAATCGGTGGCGATTATGTCAAGAAAGATTATGCGTTACTCAACGCAGGTGGAGCTGTGGTCATCTTTGGAGCATCCAAAATGACCGAAGCAAGAGGTAATCCATTCAAAATGATCAAACTTCTATTCGGGTTCGGCTTTTGGAGTCCCATCAAGTTTGTGACTTCTTCCAAGTCGTTGATCGGACTCAACATGCTCCGAATAGCAGATTTTAAACCAACAACTTTTCAGCGATGCCTCAAAGGTGTTGTTTCATTGGTGGAGAAAGGCATCATCAAACCGACTGTAGGCAAAGAGTTTGATCATACGCAGCTGGCAGATGCACACACATATCTCGAAAGTCGAAAGTCCATTGGTAAGGTGGCTGTGAAATGGTGAAAAATAAGCGCCGCTCGCTTCCTCGCGGATTTGAGCGACGACATAACCACTGTAGCCTAACCATTAATGGTTACCTTTAATTTCCTCGTTTTATTTCCAGCCACCTCCCAGGGATCGGTATACCTTGACCACCGCCCGTAGTTGTTCCATTCGTGTTTCGATGAGGTCAAACCGCGAATCCAATGCCTCACGCTGTGTCAAAAGCACTTCCATGTAATCAGCTCGCGCAGATTTAAATAGTGTATTGGAAATATCAACTGATTCATTCAGCACAGCCACTTGCTGTGCTTTTAAATCATAAGCACTAGCCAGATTGTTGATATTCGCCAATTCATTAGCCACCTCTACATAAGCATTCAGAATGGTTTGCTCATAGTTAAATACGGCTTGTATTTGCTTCGCATTTGCATTCTGATAAATCGCCTTAATACCTTTTCGATTAATCAATGGGGCCGTGAGCTCTCCAGCCAGCGAATACAGCAATGACTCAGGGGTTTTCAAAACATAGGCAGGATTAAACGCCTGATAGCCTACCCCGGCACTTAATCCCAAAGAGGGATAGAAGTTCGCCTTTGCGGATTTAACGTCCAACCTGGCCGCCATTAACTCACGTTCTGCCTGCCGAATATCTGGTCGGTTCTGAAGAAGCTGTGAAGGTATTCCTTCAGCGATCATATTGGGAGTCAAACGGCTAAATGATTCCGAGTCCCTGTTGATCGGCTGTGGGTATCTCCCAATCAGGAAGTTGATACGGTTCTCTGTTTCGATGATTTGCTGTTGGATTTCAAATTGAAGACTTTTGGTGTTCAATACCTGAGCTTCGAAGCGTTTAACCGCCAATTCTGTAACTCGGGCAGACTGCTTTTGGTATTTAACAATTTCCAACGCATTACTTTGGATCTCAATGTTTTGCCGAACAATCGCCAACTGATTATCCAATGCCAATAGCTCATAGTAGGAGTTGGCGATTTCGGCGATTAAATTGGTGACCAAAAAATTTTTACCATCTACAGATGCCAAATAACGATTAAAGGCTGACATTTTCGCGTTTCTTAGCTTCCTCCAAATATCTACTTCCCACGAAGCGTAAGCTCCTATCATGTAATCGTCCAGAGGTTCAGGAAATTCTTTACCCGGCTCAATGTCCGTAGTAGCTTCCAAAGCTCCGTTTCGAGTATAGCGACCAACCTTATCAACTCCGAGCCCTGCACCAACTCCTACTGACGGCAAGTACTCCCCTTTCTTAGCCATTACTTCATTCCTGGCAATCGCGACCTCCTGCAACGTGATATTCAACTCTTGATTGTTACTCAGAGCGGTGTCTATCAAAGCAACAAGGTGTTCATCTGTAAAGAACTCTACCCAATTGATTGTCGCAGAATTGATCGTATCCGCATTATCTGCATATTGATCTGGCGTAGCTTTATTAACCTCGCGTGTTGTAAGCTCTGGAGCACAGGAGTAAGCAACTACAATCATGCTCACCATAGCAATGCCTCTTAAAATAGGTTCCATAGTCATTGATGGATTACTGATTATTGTCATCATTTGATTTTTTGTTCTCCTCGTGGATTTGGCGTAGCATTTTATCCCGGTCTTCCATTGTATGCACATATTCTTCTGAGAATGGTTCATCCACTTCGTTATCGATCAGACTTCTTCCCTCAGCCATTTTACCAAAGATGTAATACAAGCCAGGAATGATAATTACACCGAAAAGCGTCCCCAGAATCATTCCACCCATGGCTGAAGAACCGATTGTCTGATTACCAACAGCTCCTGCTCCATGGGATAGAACTAGAGGAACCAATCCCGCTATGAACGCAAAAGAGGTCATCAAAATAGGCCTGAACCTAACTCTAGCACCCTCTATGGCCGCTTCGAACACAGTAGCTCCCTGTCGATGTTTCTGTACAGCAAATTCCACAATCAGCACGGCGTTCTTACCTAAAAGTCCAACAAGCATGATCAATCCTACCTGGGCATACACATCATTGGCAAGTCCCATCATTTTGAGCATGAGAAATGAACCGAATATCCCTACTGGCAAAGAGAGTAGCACGGCCAATGGAAGTAAGAAACTTTCATACTGACCTGCTAATACGAGGTAAACAAATATGATGACAATGACGAAGATGAATAACGCTTCATTCCCCCTTCTGGCTTGATCATAAGACAAGTCTTCCCATGCAATGTCATAACCTCGTGGCAACGTGTTTTCAGCAACTTCTCTGATGGCCTCTATTGCATCTCCAGTTGTGTATCCTTCTGCTGGCAATCCTCTTATAGCAGCCGAATTGTACAGGTTGTAGCGTGTAATCTCATTGGGACCCTGCTTCTTGATCAGCTTCATGAATGAGGAATATGGCACCATCTCCCCATGTTCGTTCTTCACAAAAAGGTTTTGAAGATCAGAAGGGTATCTTCGGTATTCTGGCCCCGACTGTACATACACCTTGAAGAATCGACCAAAACGGATAAACCCCTGTTCATAGGTACTTCCGATCATAATGTTCAGATTTTCCATCGCTCGACCAATCGAAACGCCTTTTTGCATTGCTGCCTGATTGTCTATCTCCAGTTCATACTGTGGGTAGTTTGCTGCGAAGAAAGTGAAAAGTCCAGTGATCTCTTCACGTTTTCTCAATGCATCCATGAAGTCATTATTAATTCGCTCAAATTCATGGTAGTCTGTTGAATTGGTTTTATCAAGCATCCGTAGCGAGAAACCACCTGATGTACCAAAACCTGGCACTGCTGGTGGTTCGAAAAACTCTACTACGGCACCTAGATCTCTCGTCTCCTCTTCCAACTCCTCCATGATCTCATGTACAGACTCGTGGCGATCCGACCAGTTTTTGAGGTTTATCAAACACGTGCCTGCGTTTGACCCACGCCCTTCTGTCATGATCTCATACCCTGCAAGTGCTGAAACAGATTCTACTCCATCTATTTCTTCACAGATCTTCTGCAATTGCAATGCCACCTGGTTGGTACGCTCCAGTGTAGCTCCCGGAGGTGTTTGTATGATGGCATAAATAGTCCCCTGATCTTCGTTTGGTATAAATCCGGAAGGTAGGCTTTCATTTTGGATGTAGATTCCGATCGAGAATGCTATTAGAACTCCCCAGGTAACCGTCTTGCGATTAACAATTCCCTTAAGTAACCAGACGTATTTTCCTGTAATCTTTTCAAATCCGCTATTAAACCCGTCCAAAAACGTTGTGAGCACATTACGCTTTTGCTGCTTTCCATGATTGTTTTTCAATAACATGGCACATAAAACAGGCGTTAAAGTCAACGCCACAATCGCTGACAGGATAATGGAACTGGCCATGGTAATAGCAAACTGTCGGTAAAAGGTACCAACAGGACCTGGCATAAATGTGATTGGTAAGAATACCGACACCATGATCAGGGTAATGGCGATAATGGCACCACTAATTTCTCCCATCACTTCTTTTACCGCATTATAAGGAGACAAATTCTTCTCTGCCATCTTGGCGTGCACTGCTTCTACCACCACGATGGCATCATCCACCACAATTCCAATTGCCAGCACCAAGGCAAATAGTGTGATCAGGTTAATGGACAATCCAAAGACTTGCAACACAAAGAACGCACCGATAAGTGACACGGGAACGGCTATAATTGGTATGAGTGTAGATCGCCAGTCACCCAGAAAGATGAACACAACGATGGCTACCAAGATAAACGCATCTCTAAGGGTGTGAATCACTTGTTCGATTGATGCATTCAGGAAATTGGCAACATCATAGCTGATTTTGTAATCCATTCCCGGAGGGAATTCACCCTCCATCTCTTTCAATTTGGATTTGACATCTGCGATAACATCCGATGCATTACTGCCCACCGTTTGCTTGAGGACAATGGATGCAGCAGGATATCCATCCAGGTTTGAATAAATATCGAAAAACTCACTACCGAGTTCTACTTCTGCTATATCTCTTAGGTGAATAATTTGACCTTCTTCATTTTCACGAATAATAATGTCTTCGTATTGCTCAGGCTTATTGTAACGCTCCTGATATACGAGCACATATTCTAACGACTGAGCTTTCTTCCCTGAGCTTCTTCCCAGTCTCCCGGGTCTACCAATAATGCTCTGCTCCATCATGGCTTCCATCACCTGCTCAGCGGAAATCTTGTAGGCACGCATTCGGTCCGGCTTTAGCCAAACACGCATGGCAAACTGGCGACTTCCAAGGATCTGTGCTCTAGCTATACCTTTGATCCGCTGGATTTCAGGGATCATTTTTACGTTGGCATAGTTGTAAAGAAACTTCTCATCATCATCCTTATTCGTACTGTAAAGGTTGACATACATCAACATACTCGGCTGGATCGGAGAAATGATTACACCCTCGCGCTGTACCAGCGGCGGTAAGAGCGGCATCACCTGATCCACCCTCGTTTTAACGCGTACTACTGCCTGATTGGGGTCTGTACCCGGCTCAAAGACTACCCTAACAGTGGCTTCACCAGCGCTGGTAGCATCTGACGAAATGTAACGCATGCCCTGCACTCCATTGATAGCTTGCTCCAATGGAACCAATGTGGAGTTGACCAAAACCTCCGCACTTGATCCCGGAAATGCGATGAATATATTGACTGTAGTCGGTGCTATCTGTGGGAACTGTGAAATAGGTAATGTTCGTATGGCGAGTGTCCCAACAAACAAAAGGACTACAGATATAACAATGGCCAACACGGGCCGATGTATAATTCTACTGAATAACATGTTTTCTAAGATTTTGAGGTGATGAAATTATTCAGCATGAAGCTCTAGTTCGGCAAATGCCTTTTTCGGATCTAGAAAAACCTTTGCTATCTTATCACCATCCCGAACCTTGCGCAAACCTTCAATGAGAATCTGATCAGACTCTTGTAACCCTTCAGTAACCTGATACAGATGTGGAAGTTCTGCACCCACCGATATCTGTGTGGATCTTACAATGTTGTCATCGTCAATCACAAAGACATATTTTTTATCCAATATTTCAAATGTTGCCTTCTGGGGAATCAAAAGAGCATTTTTAATAGGTGCATCAATTAGGATATTTCCAGTCTCTCCGTGTCTCAACAATCCTTTGGGATTGGGGAATGTGGCTCTAAATGCGATGTTACCAGTTTCATTATTAAAGTCGGCCTCTATCGTATTCATATCTCCTTCATAACCAAATAATTTGTTATTGGCCATCATCAACTTCACTTTCAAAGCACTGTCCGCGCTAAACTTGATTTTGTAATCGAGGTACTCCGCCTCTGGCACATTGAAATAGACCCACATTTCATGATTATCAGAAAGTGTCGTAAGGAGCTCGCCTTCTTCCACCAAACTACCCAAACGTACATGAAAGTGGTCCATGATTCCATCAAATGGAGCTCTCACTTGCGTAAAGTCCAAGTGCACCTGAGCCAATGCCCGTTCTGCTTTGGCTTTATCCAATTTGGCTTTGGCAAGTGCCAGTTCATTGGGTGCTACAACATTTCTATCCGCCAGTGATTTGGTATTTTGATATTCAATCTCGGCAAAATTGGTTTCCGCTTCAGCTCGTTGTAGTTCGGCCTGGTACAAACGTGGCATGATCTGAAACATCAGCTGGCCTTTTTTCACAAACTGGCCTTCATCTACAAAAATTTTTTCCAGATACCCTCTTTCCAATGCTCTCAGCTCAATATGCTGGATGGAATGAATCTGACAAACATACGCTCTAGTGGTTAAAGTATCCTTCTTTACTGGATTGGTTACAAGATACTTGGCTTCATGCTTGACGTGTTCTTTATGCGATTCACAGCCTGCAAAAATTAATAGCATGCTCAAGCTCGTGAACATTATATTTTTGTTCATAACATATTAATAAAAGTGTACAGTTGGTTATTTTCTCGACACCTCCAGGCTAATAGAAATGTATGAGATTTAGACGTGACTTTAATGTATCCAGCTGTAGCTAAGGAGCATTTATTCTAATGGGGCCTTTTAAGATTTTGTTTAGAAACTTTTCAGAACCCCTGATTAAGAAAATGATGCGCATTTGACCAAAAAAGTGTTCTTGTTTACTGTAGGTAGATACAGACCTGATAAGCAGTGTTGAAACCAATACCACATTAACCAATGTTAACATCTCTATCAATATGGAACATTCCGCTAAATCGAAAACAACTCCATCGCAAAGTTCCACCAAAACCATCACGATAAGTATTGCAGCAGCTATAATGCTGTTGGTATAATTACTAGATGTTTTACGCAGATATTTTGTTCTGATATACATTACTAATGGCAATCTACCTGCGATATTAAGAGACAATTCTGGACAGAATCTGGAGAAATTGGTGATTTTGTGAAATTCTAAATTTGTTTGGATTCTATCGACAATCGACTGTCACCTTATTTTCAAAATCAACAGGTGAGCCGAACAAGGACGAGGGAACTGACTCTCTCAGATCAAAATCAAGTGGTCCGAAAAAAGCATTGGCCGGGATACACCGCATATAAGCCGTATAGGTAAAATCGGACTTTCTGGATTGACCCGATTCTCTCACGCAATGATTGTCGCCATCTAGTGTCCAGTCGCCACAATCTAAAAAAATGGAATCCGGGTACTCTGCTGGAGCCATGACATACATACTGGTTCCTTTCATTTGGCCAGAAATAGTCACCATAAATAGCGTGCTGTCCTGGCAGCCCAGAGGAGAACTCACTCTTTGACAGTTGGAGTCTTCAACATCCACCTTACGCAGCCTCTCCTCCTTACAAGAAAGGAGTATGAGTAGTGAAATAAATACGGAAATAAAATATGCATTTTTCATAGCTGTAACGGTTCCATCTCCTCAGGAATATAGCAAATACTTAATTATAAATCAACACAAAACACTGATTATCAATAGAATAATTAGACTTTAACTAATATTTTAGTTATAAAATTTGGAAGTTACTAACTAAGACTTTAGTTTTGAACTAATGATTTAGTTGAATGAATCTGTTTGCTTCATTTACCGGATCATTCTGATACTGGAGATAAGGAGTAACAAACGAAGTTTACTACAAGAGACCTTGTCACAGCTCTTAGAATGATCCAAACTAAATCAGCTTTTTGACACCCGGGAAATCAAATACTATGAAAGAATTAACCAAAGCAGAAGAAGAAATTATGCAGGTCTTATGGAACTTGGATTCCGCCTTTGTCAAAGAAGTGATAAAGGAGCTACCTGAACCAAAACCTGCCTACAACACAGTCTCTACTATCGTAAGGATACTGCAACAAAAAGGATTTGTTGGGCATGAATCACATGGGAAATCGCACAAATACCATCCACTCATTACTAAAGAGGCCTATACTAAATCATTCATGAAGGGGTTTGTTTCCAAATATTTCAGCGGCTCCTATCAGCAGATGGTCTCCTTTTTCACTAAGGAGGATAACCTCAGCCTGAATGAATTGGAAGAGCTATTAAAGGAACTTAAAGACAAGGACTCATGAGCAATTACTTACTTGAACTCTCTATCATTCATCTGAGCTTGATTGCCGGCTACTGGTTCTTTCTGAAAAATGAGTCACAGTATGGAAAAATGCGGATATATCTTTTCGCTTCCACCCTACTTTCACTCACCATTCCATTTCTCAAACTCCCAAGAATCATTGGCGATTGGGTTTCTTCTCCTGCTAATGATACCACGCTACAAAGCATCCCGCTGGAAGCCCTCACACTTACAACTTCCGCTGAGGAAACAGGTCTAAACTGGAATTTTCTGTGGTATGCTTATGCGCTAATAAGTGCATTTTACTTATTTAGATTGGCATCCAGTCTTAGCTATTTGATCAAACTAAAGCAGTCTAGTCAGAAACTGCAGGTTGATGGTGTACAGATTTATAAATCGAACCAGATTGATGGAAGCTTTACCTTCTTTAACTGGATCTTTATCGCTCCTCAAATTGAAGAAAACAAGAATGAATACGACGCAATTCTCAAACACGAAAAAGCACATGCTCGATTAGGTCACACTTACGACTTACTATTTTTCCAGCTCTATCGTCTGGTATTTTGGTGGCTTCCAAGTGCATGGTTTATCAATAAAGAAATTAAAAAAATACACGAATATCAGGCTGATGCCTATGTGCTGAAAAGCTATAATCATGACCTGTATTCGTCTATACTGATCAGTTCTACTTTAAAATCGAATGGATTGAGCTTGGCCAGCTCTTTTCACGATGGTTTAATCTTAAAACGACTAAAAGCAATGAAACGGAATGTAAAACGAGTGAGCCCATGGAAATTTGGAGCTCTACTTTCTCTTTTGGCGGTACTATTTGTGGTATTTGCCTGTAGTGAAGAATTGGATCAGGACCTCAAGGAAATGGGCCAGATGAATAATGCGATTACCTTTGACCAGTTACCTCCAGCTATGCAAAAGCGCCTGGTAGATGTACAAGATCAACTAGCCTTTACAAAATTGACGATCGAAGGCAATGAAATCTCCGACATCAAAGGGTCGATTGAAAATGCTGAGTCCTTACAAGACCTGGACCCCAGCACCATTCATTCTATGGACGTAGACAAGGAAGCTGGAGTTGTTTATATCGCCATTAAAAAGGACGGAGCGAACTTCAATTACCTATCCGAAAAATCTAAAATGGATGGTGAGGTCTTCACATTAGTAGAGACCCAACCAGAGTATCCGGGAGGAATGGATGCCTTTTACAACTATGTAGGCAATGAAATGACTTATCCATTACAAGCACGTAAAGCCGGAGTAGAAGGACGCGTGTATGTACAATTTATAGTAGAAAAGGATGGTTCTGTGACCGACGTAAAAGCAGTAAAAGGAATTGGAGCCGGATGCGATGCAGAAGCAGTAAGAGTAGTCTCAGGGACGAAGAAATTTACACCTGGATCTCAGAGAGGCAAAACCGTAAGAGTGCGAATGGTCCTGCCGATCATCTTTAAGTTAGATAATACACCTGAAGATGGAGACAACCAAAATGCAATTATCATAGAAAAAGTGGAATCCAACCAGCAACAATTAAAAGTTGGTGCTAACTATGATCAGGGGATATGGTCTGGTACAATCTATGATTCAGAATCTGGCACACCATTACCTGGTGCGTCTATTGTCGAGGAAGGTACGAATCATGGAACTGTTTCTGATCTAAAAGGAAACTTTAAACTCAAATTATCGGACGAATCCAATGATCTGGTTGTAAGTTTCATAGGCTACCGATCATCACGATTGACTCAGACCAACTAAGTTGACAAAAGGCGATCTCAAACTTTGGGATCGCCTTTTTTAGATTACTTCTTACTTATCATAAGTGACAACCCAAAGTAAAACAGATAACAAAGCACGAAGCAAATCATACCGTAAATGGTCGTGATGGCAGACACTTTCAATCCGCCTGCCAGCAATGCTGGAGAAACTGAACCCATCTCTTCGATGGCCTGAAATGCGCTGAACAAGCCAATCATCTGCCCAAGGATTCCCATGACTAACGCCAATAGACCAATGGACCTCACATAGTCGATTGTCTTACGAATACTTTCAACATCTCCTCCATTGAGGATACTCATCAGTGACTTGACTGCCACAGCAGCACCTGCCAAGAGAATCAAAGTGATCATGCCCATGAAAAGCGGGCCACCCATTAGAAATAAATCGATCATAACTTTAGTACATTTAATTGAAACAAATTGATGGGTCAAAGCTAGACGCTATGGGTACCTGTCGACAAGTTAGAATACCTTTCCAAACCTGTCATTCATCGATAAAATACTGCATATTCCATTAAAATGGCGAATTTCGAATCAAATCATTGATTATGCGTTTGTTACAGCACATTCTTTTTTGGGTATTGGTTTCTACCTTTTTGATCATCACATTTGGTCAGGCAGATGGGGATTTTATCAAGTCGTTTTATTTTGTTTCCTTTTTACTTCCGGTTGCATTAGCTACCTCCTACTTTTTCAACTACTGGTTGGTTCCGCACTATTTGCTGAAGCACCGATATTTCCGTTTTGGGTTGTATTTTCTCTATACACTGATCGTATCAGTCTACCTGGAGATGGTAGTACTCGCAGCTGCATTAATAGTCCTGGCTAATTACAACTATCAAAACCTCAACCCCTACTCCACCAATCTCTTCTTGCTTACGAGCACCCTCTACTTTATTGTATTTGTCAACGCATTCGTCTTGCTTATCAAAAGGTACCAAAGAAAAGAGCATTTACTGAACAAAATGGAAGAGCAAACAGAAAAGAATAAGGTTGAGCAACTAATTGTGAGAGTAGATCGCCAGAATAAACCTATCAACATTCAAGACCTAATGATGGTTGAAAGTCTCGCTGATTACGTAAAACTTCACCTGCCAAATAAGCAGGTGATAACCAAAGAAAAAATCAGTGAACTGCAGGACAAACTACCGGTACATTTCATTCGAGTTCATCGCTCCTTTCTGGTCAATAAACATCACGTAAGCACATTTGGAAAAGAAGACCTTCTAGTTGGTGGCACTACTGTCAAAATAAGCCGGACTTACAAAAAGGCTGCACTTGCAGCATTAGAAAGCTAAGCCTTCAGAATAACCGCTGGCTTCTTTCCAAACCGCTTTTCGAACAATGTAGCAAAATAAGCTGGCTGCTTGAATCCCACTGCTGACGATAGCTCCGATGTACTGGAATAGACTTTCTTCCGTGCCAAATCATTGGCTTTGGTTAATTTGATTTCCTGTATGAATTGAAGTGGTGTTAACCCGGTGGCCGCCTTCAGGTAGCGGTAAAGCTGACGCTCGCTCATGGCGGCACCGTCAGCTAGTCTTAACACGTTGAAATTGGTATCCTCAAGATGCGTTAGCACCTCTTTTTTGAGAATGTTCATCATTTTTTCATCATGAGAAACTTCCTGTTTCGATTCCCCATCCAGCGATATTCGCTGGATATAATTATTGTATAGATTATGGACACGGATAATCAGTTCTTCCTGATCGAATGGTTTCATCAAAAAGTCATCAATGCCTATTTGCAGTAGTTCCTTCTTGAGATTTTCATCAGAAAGTGCTGTGAGATGTATGAACGGCAAATGTCTCCAAAGTGGGTCTGACTTTACCTTTTTCAGGAATGTCACTCCATCCATCTCCGGCATCATGATATCTGAGATGATGAATTTGATGTCATAAGACCCTAGCATCTCCAACCCCATAATACCAGATTTTGCCGCTTTTACTTCAAAGTGATCAGACAAGAGCGAAGCGATATAAGATGCCATATCTTCGTTGTCTTCTAATAGCAGAAGTTTTGGCTTGCGATCTACGTTTATGATTCCGTCAGAGGAAACGACCAAACCGGACTCCACTTCCTCCACGGTTGTTTTATTAGCCCCAAATGGAGGCCTGGAAGCTTCTATCTCCTCAGGAAGGACCAGGGTAAACGAACTTCCCATTCCAGGCGTACTTGTTACAGATAACTGACCACCATGCATCTCAGCAATCTCTTTGCTCAAAGCCAGTCCAATACCCGTGCCTCCAGTAACCTCCTGGCTATCTCTACTTGATTGGAAAAAACGATCAAATACACGGTTAATATCGGCTGGTGGTATTCCTCTCCCATTATCTTTAACGATAATCCGAAAAGTCCTATTCTTAGGCCTTGCAAATATCACTTCCACAGTACCTCCCGATGAGGTGAACTTCAAGGCATTGGAGATCAAATTGATCAACACCTTATTTAGCTTATCCTTATCTGCTAAAATGTGAGCTTCCGTATTGATTTGGCTTTTCAGCTGAATGCCTAACTGATCTGCCCTGGATTCAAAAGCAGCCACCACAGTCATAATCATGTCCCCTAGCTCAAAAACGGATTCTTTTACCGACACTTCGCCCTCCTCCATTTTAGAAAGATCGAGAATCTCATTTACCAGATTACTAAGACTCTTAGTGTTTCGTTCTACCAACTGCAAATCCGCATGAACGTTTGTTGAGAGTTTAGAATTTCTAAGTATTCGTTGGATCGGTCCTTTTATGAGTGTAAGTGGGGTCCGAAGCTCATGGGCAACATTTACAAACCAACGGGATTTATTGGCGTTTACATGCTCAATTTCCTTCAGATGTTCTTGAATTTCTGCATTCTTCGATTGCAAGATATCGTTTGCTCGCTGGCGTAAAGTATAACCTCTATAAATTAGTATAGTGATCAGTATCAACAGCACAACCACAAAAACCAAAATGAGCTGCGTATTCCGCTGCCTAATCAGGTTGCTATCCGCTTCCTGTAGTTGCAGGTTTTTTTCAGCAAGCTCGCGCTCTTGTTTCTCGTTTTGATACTTTTCTTTTATTGAGGCAAGAAGCTGTGTGTTTTGAAGGGTATACAAAGAATCCTCCTGCTTCATCATTTGTTTGTAGGTGTCGTAGGCCCTCTTATAGTTACCGGTTTTATAATAAATTTGTTCTAAGATTTCTTTGGCATTAAACCCAAGTTGATGGTTTGAAATCTCATTTGCTATGCTTAACGTTTGATCCATGTAGTATTCTGAAGAATCCAGGTTGCCTAAATCAAAAAACAACATGCCCAGGCCCTGATAGCTAAATCCTATAGCTCGTTTACTCTTCATTTCTCTGCTGACACTCAAACTTCTCCTACCAAAATCCTCTGCAAGCTCGTAGTTACCCTGGTTTTTATAGTCTAAAGACATGGCGTGATAAATCTTATGAAGCAACTCCTTGTCCAAGGATTCATTAGCTAACGCTATTGCTCTATTATAAAAATCAAATCCTTTCTCATAATTTTCATCATCGGCATAAGTCCCTCCAATGTTGTACAAACATGATCCTTCTACAACAAGATTATTCAATTCATGTGCAATCTCAATACAGTCATTATAATACTCTCTAGCCCCTATGTGATCACCAATATAATTGTAATTATGGCCTAACTTTAACAGTACAAGCATGTACTTACTACTGTCTTTCAGGGATTTGTATATACTCAGGGATTCTGATAGATATTCAATAGCGTCTGCGCGCTCTCCTTCTTCCATTAACATTTGAGCGTATAACAATTTGGAATTAGCCTGTTCGATTGAATCATTCTCAGCTAACAACGATTCATAATAATCAAGCAACCAGCGGCTTATGCCAAAATCATAGTTATCAAATGCTGTCAAAGCCTGAGAATAGTAAGCTTCCAGCGCAGAGTCTCTTGATATCTCACCTTTCTGATAAGCTTCATCAACACTTTTGATAAAAGTTGAATCAACTTGTGCAGCATCTACTGGACATGTTAAAATCCAGAGTAGCATAGTGTATAGGACGAGTAGTACGTTTTTAAACATACGGTGAGGGTTGCGGTGAATAAGTAAAATAACGTATGAAGTCACAAAACACCACTCCAAATCCTAATAAAATTCAATAAATACCAGATTTAGGGTAGGATTCTATGCTTAGAATCCAATTGCTAATGAGTAGAATTC
Organism: Marinoscillum sp.; assembly: GCA_024305105.1. Classification (GTDB taxonomy): domain Bacteria; phylum Bacteroidota; class Bacteroidia; order Cytophagales; family Cyclobacteriaceae; genus Marinoscillum. The sequence continues at coordinate 7,952 of JAMWZA010000047.1, read as the reverse complement.
AAACAGTTTGAAGCTATTTAATGACTCTTTTGATTTTACGACCCTCCTCCAAAAACTGGAGAATACCTTCTTGATCATCTGCATTTAGAAGTTCCCTAAACTGCGTGGAATAATCAAGAAATGAATCCAATGCCTCCAGCACCATCTGTTTGTTTTCCATAAAAATAGGTCCCCACATTTCTGGTGAGCTTTTCGCAAGTCTTACAGTAGATTCAAAACCGGATCCTGCAAGATCAAGGAGGACATGCCCGTCTTTTTCCTTTTGAAGTACGGCATTGCTTAAGGCATAGGATGTGATGTGGCTGAGATGCGATATGTAAGCCAAATGTCGATCATGTGCTTCCGCTCCCATTTGTTCCACATTCATCTGCAGGGTTTTACAGACCTGCTCAAATTGTTTCAATGCGGCCTGGTTTGTTTGTGCTTCTTCACACACAATCATCAACTTCTCCGTGAACAAGTCTGGAAATGCCGCATCAGGGCCACTATACTCCGTACCAGCTATTGGATGGGCTGCTATGAATCGTGCGCGAGCCTCATGATTTCTCACCGAGGCACATATCTTACCCTTGGTAGATCCAAAATCAATGATCACTTGCTCCTCGCGAATGATGTCTAGAATGCCCGGCAACATGCGATCTATCACATCCACAGGTATCGATAGAATAATCCAATCTGCCCACTTAACACCCTCTTCCAGATTATCAAAAGCTACTGAAATGATTCCTAGTTCTTTGGATCGATCCAAATTACTCATCTTTCGACTGTATCCTCCCGCTTCGGTAAGCAATCCATGCTTTTGCATAGCCAGAGAAAAACTACCCCCGATTAAACCCGTACCTACAAACAGAACTTTCATTTGATTCGATTTAGGACCTCTTCTAATTTACTTTCCGGCGCACATAAGGACATTCGTACATAACCATACCCCTTCTCTCCAAAGATGAACCCGGGAGCTATAAATACATCATAATCATTCAGAAGCTTATCTGAGAGCTCTTCTCCTCTACTCGGGGATTTGGCCCAGATAAACATACCAGCCTGATTTGGATCATACACGCATCCAAGCAAATCGAAAATACGTTGACCTATCTTCCTTCTTTTGGTATAGACCTCATTCAATTTGCCATACCATTCATCTCCCAGCTGAAGCGCGGCAATCGCAGCTTCCTGAATTGGTCGAAACATTCCAGAACTCATGTTGCTCATGATCTGCAGAACCGGCTGGACCAGCTGCTCATTTCCGGCGACCCAACCGAGTCGCCAGCCGGCCATGTTAAAGGTTTTTGAAACGGAGCTTAACTCCAAAGCGATCTCCAGTGCTCCTTCTACATTAAATATACTCAGCGGCTGATCGTTACCAAGGAAGCTGTACGGATTATCATAACAAATCAATATACTTCGTTCTTTAGCGAATGCTACGAACCGTTCCAGTTGCGCCACACTAGCTTTTACACCTGTTGGCATGTGTGGATAATTGAGCCATATCAACTTCACTCTGGAAGTGTCCAGTTTTGAAAGCTCATCCCAATCTGGCTCCCAGGTGGCGTCTACCAATGGATAGTACACAGGTTTGGCTCCTACCATTTTAGTGACCGAAGTGTACGTGGGGTATCCAAGTTCAGGAATGAGTACCTCATCCCCCGCATTTAAATAGGCTAGAGAAACATGCGTTATGCCTTCTTTGGAACCCATTAGCGGCAATACCTCCAAAGTACTTATATCTTTGTGGTATTTTCTCTGATAAAAAGACTTGATGGCATCCCGGAGTGCTGGTAGTCCCTGGTACGATTGATACCCGTGAGCATTTGGATCATCAGCTCCCTGTTTGAGTATTTGAATCACTTGCTCATCCGGTGATTGATCAGGGCTACCGATACCGAGATTGATGATCGGCTTTCCTTCTTTTTGAAGTCTGCTAATCTCTCGCAATTTTTTAGAAAAGTAATATTCGGAAATCTGCTTAGTTCTATCCGCCGGAGCAATCATACGCTTTCGCTAATTCGCTACTAAGAGAAATAATCAGTTGGTTTTTTCCCAAACCTTTCATGATAAAGTTTAGAAAAATATGCTGCAGACTCGAAACCAACTTCCTGAGAAATCTGTGCGAGTTTATCAAAGTTCTTACTGACAAGCAGTTCACGGGCATGTTGCAATCTTATTTCATTAATCAATTTGGAAGGGCTCAAGCCTACAGATTCGGCACATTTCCGATAGAGCTGACGCTCACTCATCCCGAGATGTAAAGCTACCTGAGTTACGTTAAGCTGTTTATTGGCAATGTGATCCCTTACATAATCTCGAATTTGTATAACCATCGAATGCTCCTGGGTCAAATCTGGTTTATTCTCATCGTCTTCAAACTCCCTTGCCCATTTGATCCGCTCTCGCAGATTGCCAATAATATTGGTTATCCGAATGAGTAATTCCTCGACTTCAAAAGGCTTGATGATGTAATCATCTACTCCCAATCTTAGCCCCTTGAGTCTGTCAGACCCTTCTGCCACTGCAGTCAAAACAATTACCGGAATTTTAGACATGGCCGGATCGGCTCTTAGTTTGCTGATAAACTCCCAGCCATTCATTACAGGCATCATCACATCCGTGAGAATTAAATCAGGCTTTACTTTTGGAAGTTGATCGAGTGCCTCTTGACCATTTTCTGCAAAACTCAACTCGAAATGATCCTGTAAGGTGTCCTGCAAGTATTGTTGCAACAGCTTATTGTCTTCTACAACCATAACAGATGAATTCGTAGGAATCTTCAAAACATCAAAAGCCTGATTCTTATCCAGCCCTGAGAGCACTTCCTTATCACCAACCAGTTCATCTTTCACCGATGGCACCAGGTTAGAAATAGGTAATACCACCTCCAGCTTTGCACCTCCATCACTTTGATTGGTAGCAGTGATGGTTCCATTCATTTGTTCTACCAGTTCTTTGGAAATGGCTAAACCCAGCCCTGAACCTTTATTGGTCTCATCGGAAACAGCCTGATAAAACCGATCAAACACATAGGGCAGATCCTTTTCCGGAATCCCTTCACCATTGTCACAGACCTGAATAATCACCGACTTCTCATTACTCATAGTATAGACCTCTACTCTCCCTTCCATTCGGATAAACTTGAAGGAATTGTAAATCAAATTATTCAAGACTTTTTCAAATTGAGATTCGTCCACCTCAGCTGCCAGCATTTCTGAAATATCGGAATGATAGGTCAGTTCGATCAGTTTACTTTCAGCCAATGAGGAGAAAGACGCAACCACTCTTCCCACCATGCGATCGATGTATATCGGCTTCATATTCACCGCATTTTTTTTCAACTCTAGTTTTGATAAATCAAGCAAATCATTGACCAGCACTGTCATTTGCTTCACATTGCGCTTGATCTTTTTCGTAGGCTCTACTGCCAGAGCAGGCAGCTTGTCCAATCGCAATATCGCATCTGCATTTCCTTGAATAAGCGTAAGCGGTGTCCGCAATTCATGACTGATATTGGCAAAGAAGTTGGTTTTGAGTTCATTCAACTCGGATAACTTTTCTGATTGCTCTTGGATCAACAATTTATCTTTCTTCAACTGTCGATTGGTACGCCGCTTCAAAACATACAGGTAAAAGAGCAGTAAGACAATCGCAAATAAAATAACTCCTCCAATGAGCAAAAAAGTATTGATCAGTTGTTGTTCTCTAGCCTCACTCTTTAATAGCGTGTTTTCTGCAATCTTTTTTTCGGTTTCAAACTTGGTGGTCATTTCAGAAAGGTTTCTGGCGTTTACCTGATCCCCTAGTTCTTCCACCACGTCAATGTATTCCTCAAAGTGGTCATTCACATGCTCAATTGCACCTAGTTTAATCTCAGCTGTAATGAGGTAAGAAAGTGCGTTTCTCTTTATTGGTAAGACGCCTAAGCTATCCGCTAATTTCCAGGCTATTTTCGCATGATATGCTGAGTTTTGATAATCACTGTTTCGTTCATAAGTAGCCGCCAGGGTATTGTGGGTATTGGCGATACCTCTCACATCACCTACTTCATACTTTATCTTCAAACTCTTGTTGGCATAATACAATGCGCTATCATAGTAATCAGCATTGACATGTAGCAACTTCTCAAAGCAATTAGCCAGATTATTATAATATCGAGCAAATTGATTTAGATTATCAGTTTCACTTAATCCATTCATTGCTTCTTTAAAAATGGGAATGGCATCAGCATGACGATCCATTTCCATCACCATGAGTCCTATATTAAATGTAGACCTTGCAGAGCACATTTTATCTTCATTTTCACGACACAAAACTCTCATTTCTTCGAGTATCTTGATCGCTTTTTCAAACTGCCTCATCCCTCGGTAAACAAATGCAAGCGAATTGAGTGAGTGAGAAATTCGCTCAGAGTCCATCAATTTTTCACGCTGATTCAATGAAGTAAGGTGGTATTCAAGAGAGCTTTTGAGCTCTGAGATTGACTCATAAGTAAGTCCTAGCTGAAAGTTTATATCTGATATTGTGTATGGGTCTTTAGCTAAACTTAACGCCTCCTTTGCAAAGTCGATGGCATCTGAATAATTCCCCTGACGCTCAGATATTTGCGATAACAAATACAATGATTTTACGCTTAACTTATCGTCCCCGTACTGGGAAGCTAATTGGTAGCTTTCCTGTGCATAGCCTAACGCATCTTCTAATTCGCTACGCTGATTTGAGTTGGCTAGTTCATGTAAAATCTCAATGCGTTCAACTCCTTCAGAACGATTCAGTACACGAAGAAGACTGTCTTGATTTTGAGCAAAACCAAAACAACAGAAGAGACCCATAAAAATGCTGAGGCAGCCTTTGATCATAATTCATTGAAATGAGGTTCCTAGCCGGGACGGATAAAGATAGAAACAAAAAACCCGCCAGAAAGCGGATTTTAATATTTTATCAAATGATCAACGAGTATTACTCATCCCGCAGCATTTCTGCGGGATTGGTCCTGGCTGCACGGAATGTTTGCCACCCGATCGTTAAGAAGCCAATACCAAAAATAACGAACACACCGAAGGATAATTCTAAAATTCCAAAATCGACCCTGTTAACCATATCCGCCAAAATCATGGTATCAAATAGCAAGTAGGTAACCGGAACTGCAATGGCTGCCGATATGAGTAGAAGTACAACAAATCCTTTGGACAATAGGATGATTAATCCCTTTTCAGAAGCACCAAGCACTTTTCTAATGGAGACTTCCTTCATTCGAGTCTCTGTAGTAAAGACTGCCATACCAAGCAGCCCAAGACTTGCAATGGAAATAGCTAAAAAGGCCAAAAAGCCAATAATCTGAAAATACACTCGATACTCCTGATAAGCACGCTGAATCTGATCATCGTAGAATTTGGCATTAAATGGATGGACTGGATCCACCTCATTCCAAATGGACTCAATTTTACCCAACGTAGTGACCATGTCTCTGGATGCAAGCTTCAAGTTGAGAACCTGGTAATTTTCAGGATCCTGAATTAATGCCACCGGCTGGATCTCATCACTAATTTTAGAATAATGAAAGTCCCTTACCACACCAATGACCCGAAGCTTGGTCTCTCCCTGATCAATGATAAGAAACTCTCCCAATGCTGCTTCAGGTGTTTCAAAGTTGAATCGTTTCAACAGTTTTTCATTGATTAGGGCCAGTTGCATGGTAGAGTCACTATTTTCATAAGGAAACGACTCCCCTGCCAGCAGTTCATAACCATGAATACTCACATAATCCCTATCGATGTAATTGAGAAATATACTCGTAGAATCTAACGGGTCTTTATACTTAGCAGTCTCACCCCAAACCTCTCCTATACCCGGCACCATGCCTGATCGGGAGATTTTCGACACTTCAGGCAGCTCACTTAGCCTGTTATATAAGACCTCTTCATAATCTCCCTGAATGTCAATATTCAACACATTCTCTGTTTTAAACCCAAGATCAAAATTTAGAGAGTATTCGTATTGACGATATGAAATAGTAGCAGCAATGATAAAGCCAATGGAAAGTGCAAACTGAACCACCAGCAATACCTTCCGCAGGTTCACTCCACTAAACAGTTTTAACCTGGTAACATCTCGAAGAACCGATATTGGCTTCAACTTAGAAATGATAATTGAGGGAATAATCCCCGCCAGAAAACCCGTTATCAAGGCAAACAAAACAAAATATATTGCCTGAATTGGCCGAAACTTAAGGTTTGCAACATCCTCCTCACTGATGAGTTCCAGAAACTCTGGCCTGATAATCAGGTACAATCCAAAGGAAAGTATCAGCGCTATGAAAGAGATGAATATTGCTTCAAAGAGGAACTGTCCAAATACCTGTGACCGACCAGCCCCTACCACTTTTCGAATTCCTACTTCCTTTGCCCTACGTAGTGATTTTGCCACGGACAAATTCGTGTAGTTAAAACATGCGGAGATCACCACCACGAGTGTTAGTACTGCAAAAATATAAATCATCTCCCACTGCATCGATGGACCTATCTGATTGGACAGATCTCTTCCCGGCATGATCTCATTTAATGGCTCCAGTTCAAACTTGATGGCAAATCGATCGTGATTCTCAGCTTCTTTAGCAGCCACCTGATTCAAATGCTTCTGCACGACTTCAGGACTTTGTCCTGCAGGAAGAGACATGTAAACATAATTCATCCAGATACTGCTGTAGCTATTGAAAAAGGTCGTAGGAGCATCCAGTGAAGCTGCATAATTCTGAAGCGTGCTAAATGAACCTAACAATTCGAATTGAATGTGCGAGTTTTTCGGTGGATCAGCCACTACTCCGGTAATAGTCGCAGACTCCAACTTATAGTGTTCTTGCCCAAGAAGTGGAACAACTTTGCCAATGGGACTCTCATCTGGAAAAAGTTTCTTTGCTACAGATTCAGCAATAACGATTGAATTGGGTTCGGTCAAACAAGTGGCTGGATTGCCTGAAAGTAACTCGAAAGAAAACAGATCAAAAAAGTCTTCGGTCGTCCAAAGACCATTTGCGCTGATTATATTTTCACCGTTCTCAATGTCCACATTCAGATTACGCCGCATGATCACCAGATCTTCAAACCCCGTATAATCTTCCTTCAGTTTATTCCCGATGAATATACTGGTAGATGCCAGGTCTAAAGCATCCTCGCTGCTCACAGATTTGTAATTTGTAAGCACGCGATAGATCCGATCTCCCTTTTCGTGAAAGGTATCATATGATAGTAGTTCACTGATATAACTGATCATCAAGATTCCAATGGACATGGAAATGGCCAATCCGATGACATTAATAAACGAAAAAAGCTTGTTGCGAGCCATACTTCTTGTAGTCGTCTTGAAGTAGTTGCCCATCATGTTAAAGAAATTCATTTGCCCTATTAATTTTGGTTTTCGAGTTGTATACAGACGGAAAAACTTGATGACATCCAAGAAGTAAATTAGATCTGCCATTCGCTTTCCACGAGAAAGGTTTCTGTAATAGTATTCATGCAAATCCCCCTGAAGGTCTTCGAGTAAGTCCTCTTTGCAGTACCACGCGAGTAAGTCGTCTAAAAATTTTGGGGGCTGCTTTTTCTCCATCATTTGATGCCATCAAATACTACATCCGGAATAGAACCCCACAGACGATCTCGCTGCTCTTTGGATTTGATTAATGCCACCTTACCAGCATGAGTGACCTGGTAAAATCGTTTTCTTCTGCCGCCTCGTTCCTTTGTTGGGTCACCCAGATCAGAAGAAATCATCCCTTTGTCTTCCAACCGGTTTAATACCGAATGAACTACTCCTAATTTGGTAGCTCGTCCGGTCACCTCTTTGATCTCATCTACGATATTGACACTGTAAGCTTCAGTCATTAAAGAAGCTATTGTTAATAAAACCACTTCTTCAAACTCTCCTATGTTCGTTCCTTTCATTTCTTACAATAATGATTAATTCATTAAATG
>JAMWZA010000046.1 GCA_024305105.1 Marinoscillum sp. | reverse complement strand
GGCTGGTTAGGGCGGGTAATCGAGTGGCCATTTGTGATCAGTTGGAAGATCCAAAATCTGTAAAAGGAATCGTCAAACGTGGTGTGACGGAGCTGGTCACGCCTGGTTTGTCCATGAATGACAATGTGCTCGAACAGCGTAGGAATAACTTTCTGGCAGCTATCCACTATGGTGAGAAAAACTGCGGTGTATCCTTTCTAGACTTGAGTACTGGTGAGTTTTTGGTGGCTGAGGGTACTGTGGAGTATATGGAAAAACTGATTCAGGGGTTTCAACCTTCAGAGATCATTTACTCCAAAACAGAGCGTGAGCGGTTTGAAAAAGCCTTTGCCAATAATTACATCAATTTTCATTTAGAAGATTGGATATTCAGTATCGAATATGGATATGAAAAATTGACCCGTCATTTCAATACCAACAACCTGAAAGGATATGGTGTAGAGGAAATGAAGTTGGGCATCATTGCAGCTGGAGCGGTGCTTTTCTATTTAGAGGAAACAGAACATCGGGATGTCAAACATATTGGACAGCTTTCACGAATCGATGAACAGCAATATGTTTGGTTGGATAAGTTCACTATCCGTAATCTGGAGTTGGTACATCCAAGCCAGTCGGATGGTACAGCACTAATCGATATTATGGACAGCACCCAAACGCCAATGGGTAGCAGACTGCTTCGCAAATGGATGGTCTTGCCACTAAAAAATAAAGAACAAATAGAGCGTCGCCTGGCAACCGTAGAAGCTTTTATGGAAGATGAGGAGTCGCTCAATGAAGTCAATGCCTATCTTAAACAAATAGGAGATCTGGAGCGTTTGATTTCGAAGGTTGCCACGGCTCGAATTAACCCAAGAGAGTTGGGTCAACTCAAGAAAAGCCTCAGCCAGGTTAAGCCAATCCGCGATGAACTAAGAAAGTCAGACAATTCCATATTTGCACAGTATCTGGATCAATTGAATGAGTGTGAAGCACTACTTGAAAATGTGGACGCTTCGCTGAAAGATGATGCCCCAATTAATGCGACACAAGGCAATATCATCAAGGATGGAGTCAATGAAGAGTTGGATGAATTGCGCAAGTTGGCGTTTTCTGGAAAGGATTACCTGAAGGGAATCCAGGAACGTGAAATGGAACGTACGGGAATTAGTTCCCTGAAGATTGCCTACAACAAGGTTTTTGGGTATTACCTGGAAGTAACCAATTCGCATAAGGACAAAGTACCCGAAGAGTGGATTCGAAAACAAACGTTGGTAAATGCCGAGCGTTACATCACCGAGGAGCTGAAGGTTTATGAAGAGAAAATTCTGAATGCCGAAGGTCAGATTTTTGTCATCGAACAAAAGCTCTATCAGGAGTTGGTTTCTTTTGCTACTGAATACATTGAAGTCATTCAGCAGAATGCACGGACCATTGCGGCACTAGATTGTCTCACATCATTTGCCTATCTAGCCAAACGAAATAGCTATGTGAAGCCTACCATTACGGAGGAATTTTCACTGGACATCAAAGAAGGTCGTCATCCGGTCATTGAGCAGAACATGCCACCGGAGGAAGACTACATTCCGAATGATGTGTACCTGGATGATGAAAGCCAGCAAATCATGGTAATCACCGGTCCAAATATGGCCGGTAAATCAGCATTGCTCCGGCAAACGGCACTGATCGTGCTTATGGCTCAGATGGGTTGTTTTGTGCCTGCTGGTTATGCTCGAGTTGGATTAGTAGACAAAGTATTTACCCGAGTAGGCGCTTCGGACAACTTATCCAGAGGAGAATCTACCTTCATGGTGGAGATGACAGAGACGGCCAGTATCCTCAACAATTTGAGCAACCGATCACTAGTACTCATGGATGAGATCGGGCGTGGTACGAGTACATATGATGGGATTAGTATTGCCTGGTCGATAGTCGAGTACCTACACAATCATGAGAACTTTAAAGCAAAAACCCTATTTGCAACACATTATCATGAGCTCAATGAATTGACAAATGATTTGCCACGGGTCAAGAACTTTAATGTCGCTGTAAAAGAACTCGACAACAAAATCATATTCATTCGAAAACTCCAGGAGGGTGGCAGTGAGCACAGTTTTGGTATTCATGTAGCTCAGCTTGCCGGTATGCCAAATCAGGTGGTTATCCGAGCCAATACCATACTAAAGCATTTGGAAGCAGATAAACTCTCAGAGAATGAGAGAGAGAAACTGGCGGAAGTGCCGAGTAGTCAATTTCAACTGAACTTATTTGAAAGCGACCCACGCTTTGAGCAGGTCATGAAATTGCTTCGCGAAATTGATATCAATACCATATCTCCAGTAGAGGCACTCCTAAAAGTGAATGAAATGAAAGAAGTACTCAAGAGCAAGTCTTGAGTGTTAAGTGGTTAAAGCCACAAATAGGATTGTTGTTTCTTCTGGTATTAGTGCCCCTTGCTAAACTTGATTGTTAATTGATGATATTCAATTCAAACCAGCGGTATCCGAGCCACACTGAATCGCTTTTTCATACTGCGATATGATGCTATTGACCATGGTTAGATTTGATAGATATTCTGTGTTTTTCTCACATAATCTCTCTAGATGTGACTTAACTTTTACAGCACAAATTCGAGCCATTTCTAGTTCATCTGGTTGTAAATCCAGGATTAGTAACTCATGGTCAAAGTTGATTGGGTGGTTAAGGTTCATGGTTTTAGACGTTTATATCAAAAAATGTCAACGAATCTATACAATATTTTAAAATGCGCTAAATATAACCATGAATATATCAATCAAATTGTTAAATACATAATTATATTCTATATCAGTTATGGTCTGTTTGACTAATAGCTTGTTTTCTTCGATAAACGTACAAATATTGCTCTGTATTGGCGTTGTACTCACTGAGTGTATAAAATGAACCATCAGGAGCGAAGGTTAACGCCTCTCCTTGTGGTTCTACCTGATAAGGAATTCGGTCATCAGGGCCCTTTGTAAATTGTTGTATAACAGCGTGTTCGGAATTCTCCCAATAGAATAAGGCGTCGTAATTTTTGATGATCATGTTTCCGATTTGATCAACGTCGCCAGCTGTGAACATTCTAAGGTCAAGTTGGCCTTTTGGGGATATTTCCATTTCTGCACCAGGGATGAACGTAAAGGAATAGATGAAACAAGACTCCTCCCGTTTGGTCACAACAACGAGTTCATCTTTAACCTTATCATACATAAGGCTTTCGGCATCTCGGGCACCATTTGCATAAGTCAATTTCATTTCTAACCAATTATCCACCGCGATGGAGTCTTTTTCGCCAATGATGGGCTCTTCCAACATATAAATTTTCACGTGATCTCGCTCTGCCCGGTTATCCCCTATTTCAGCAATGTACAGATGTTCACCGTCCGAAGTAATATCTTCCCAGTCGTAGTTCATAGCTCCTTTAAGATAGACCGTAAGTTGAATTTGTCCAGTCGTATCAATCAGATAGATGGACGGCTGACCCTGGCTATCATTGTGTGTCCAGAGGTGACCTGGGTTTTGATAGCTATACTGGAGCCCTGAGGCTTCCAGGAGTCGCTTATCTGAGATGGTTCCTATCACGGCACCTTTTTCAAACAAAGAGTTGTTGAGCGGATAATTTTCGTTTCTGGGATCTGCTTGATGCTGACACGCGAGTAGCAAAATCAGAAGAATGATTGGCCAAGACTTCATTGGTTATTTTTTGATCGAATACTGGTACATACGATCTCCCCTATAGCTGATGAATTCGCAAAATAGTGAATCTTTTGTAATCGCAGTAGACAAAAACCCCTGAATCGATTCAGCAAACAAAGAAGACTCCAGCATGCCGGTAGGTCGTACTTCCGATCCAGCTCCTGAAATGAAATGATGTGTCGTTTTATCAGCAGGTTTGATATGTTGCAGGTCGTGCTCGTGACCTGCCAGGTAGACATCTACTCTATACTTTTCGAAACGAGGCTCAAGATGTGGTCGCACAAAGTTCTTGTCTTCTACTCGCTTACCACCGGAGTACAATGGGTGGTGACCTACCACGATCTTCCAGTCAAAATCCTCTGCAAGCAAGCTGTCCATCCACTGCAGCTGAGCGGTAGTGTCCTGACCAATTACTTTATGACGATACTTGGTTTCTTGATAATATTCGTCATTTAGCGGTGAGGTATCAATAAACACAAACCGAACAGATGTACCATCATCTGTGGTAACGTCATTGTGAAAGTATCTGGATGGCATGTTCCATCGTCGGCTGATATTGGTGTAGTCCACTTCGGCCTGCACATTGCCCCGATAATCATGGTTTCCCAATACCACATACCAGTCTAGGTTAAGAGAGTGAGCGGAGTAGATGTCTTCATAAGATGACTGCCAAAGTGGATCATGGATACTTGCTACTCCGTTTGGATAAAAATTATCTCCGGTAGCAATGATAAATTCCGGTTCTACCTTCTTAGCGGCTATCCCCATCATATCAGCTAATTCCTGCTGACCATACTCGCCATTTCGTCCCCAGTCGCCAATGGTGTATACATAATAGGCATCATCGATTTCTTGAAAATCATTTGTCAATGTCAAAGATTGATCCTTGGGCTGCTTTGTTGGTTGACAGGCAAAAAAGAGGAGAATCAAGGAAAAATAGGTAAGTTTTTTCATAGTGGAAAGGTGCTTTGATAATCTCATTCTGACAAGAGAGGAATCTCACTTCTACATTTGATTACTCAAGTAAGAAGGAGATCTCTCCTCTCGTCGAGATGACAGCTGATGAGAATATTACACTCATCAACTAAATTGTAACTAATTGAACGATTCGATGATTACTTTTTCTATATCGCGCCAGTCATAGATTTCAAAGGTCTTGTTGTCAGACATAGCAACAAACAATCCCTTTGGAAAATCCTCACCAAGAGCAATGGACGTGGATTCTGACCCGTCGCTTGACAAGGCGCTCATCGGCAAGGTGGTTATCACGACATGTTGATGTGGATTGTCAGCAGTTCCTTCTCGTGGAAATACCTGGAATTTATGTGCTCCCTGATCTGAGACGATGATGTAGCCAGTATCTGGACCGGTTTTGTAAATCGATATGCCTTCCCGGTCATCGGTAAATCCGTCTAATCCAAAAACGGCAAGTTCTTCATCACCTTTCTCCGGATCGGCATAGTACTTCCTCACTCCATAATGTTCATCCGAGTAGTAGATATATCCCAGCTCTGCATCCACAGCAACCGCTTCGATTTCCTTGGTACCACTGAATTGTCCGAATCTTCTGACCAGCTCTCCGTACATACCCAGAGAGTCACTTTTAAGCTCATACTGGTAGAGGTATTTGTCTGTGTTGACCGTTCCTTCTTTTCTACTTAGAATCGCGAAAAGCTTGCTGTCTGAAGGCCGTTTATAAAGAGCGACACCCATTACCTTATTATTCAGGCTGTCGTCTTCAAAGACTTTTATTCCACCATTATCAATAGGTTCAAATCCTGGAAGGCTGAACAAGCGGATCTGACCAGATCCACGTTCGGTAATCACCGCTACGTCCATCGTGTCGGCAGAGACGACTATATCGTATGCCAGATCCACATTGTTTGGTCGGTCTAGCGGATATGCTTTTCGGTCTTTGAGCATTTTTCCTTTTAAGTCAAATGCATACAAACCTCCATCTTTCTCCTGTTTATCGGTGCCAAGGATAAGGCTATTAGCCGGATCTTTTCTATTGATCCAGATCGCAGGATCATCACTGTCATAGGTTACCGAATCAGTAACATACGTTGGATGTATCTTTTCTTTTACACTCTGGGTTTGGCAACTCGCTAAAATTACCAGCGCCATAAGTGATGCAATAAGCGTTTTCATAGTTTAATCCTTAATTAAAGTGAATGGTGCTTCTCCAGAGAATAACTCATCTCCATCTTCAAAGTGGTCTTCGTCGACTAGTTTACCGAAGGTAATGATCAAGTCTCCTCCTACCATTTCATAAGCTGCTTCAGCAATAAAATCCAATTCTTCTCCCTCTTCGGTGAAGTACGATCCTTCGAATTCAATCTCTCCATCTTCAGCATCGTATTCAGCTTCGATCTCTACGATGAGGTTAGTCATTTCCGTTTCGATTTCACCGTCTTCGCATTCGGTCACTTCTTCTTCTTCAGCCAGTTCAATTTCTATCTTAACTTCTTCGAACTCAAACTCAAACTTTACTTCGCCGGTAATGTCTGAAAAGCTTAATTTTGCCAGATCTGGCGATACCGAACCAAACAACTCTTTGAAAGAATTGAATCCAGCTTCATCTAGCTCCAGAACCCATTCGCCAGCTGCGTCATTATCCAGAATTTCATATTCAAATTCGTTCGCGTCGCTGAAGACCACATGCTCAGAGGTAGAAATGTCAGTGATGGCTAATGTAAATCCGCCATCTTCTGCCTCCGTATCTTCTGGTAAGCCAAATGCCACTTTGATTTCAATTGCCTCAGGAACTGTGCCCAGATCAGGATCAACAGGAATGGTGATTGTAGATCCAGTAAACGTGATTTCTCGCTCAAATGCACAGTCATCATCTTCATACTCGTAAATGATTTCGTCTATTTCCACTCCAGAGAAGTCTCCTTCTCCACCCAATTCATAGGTCAGAGTGATTTCGGTAGCAGGCAAGTCACCAATATAGTCTGCGAAGGAAATTTCTATGTCATAGTCTTCGGCATCCGCCAGGTCTGCACCCTCTTCATCTATTTGGAGCCTAAGCGGGAAATCAGTGTCCTGAATGGCTGTTTCAGGCTCATCAAATGCACAGGCCGAAAATAGACCGACAAGCGCAACATAGAGTATTTTGTTAAGTTTCATAATCAATGTCTTTTTTGGCTGATTAAAAATTGAATTTTATACCTAAACGCGACCACCAGGAGTAGAATTCTCGCTGAATGATCTGGTCTTTTTCGTCGGCCACATAAGCTTCATATGGCGCGTTTGTGATATTGAGAAATTCTGCAAACACATTGAACTGACTATTGATCTGGTAGTTTGCGGTAGCATCTATTTGCAGACGATCATTGATGTATTCATCCTCATCTGCATCATCTCCCAGTTCGTTTAGATAGGCTCCGGCATAGTTTCCAGAAATTCTGGCAGTAAATCCATTCAGACCATAGCTAAGACTCAGGTTACCCACATGAGCGGCTTGCCCTGGCAGGTTGGTTTCTTCGGTTTCGCCCAATCCAGATCTATCTGCCAATTCCGCATTAGAAGCGGTGTATGTATAGTTGGCATAGAGGCCGAGACCGGCCAGTGCTCCTGGCAAAAAGGTTAGGTTTTGTTGGTAAGCCAGCTCTATTCCTGTGAGCGTGGCTGTTTGGCCGTTTACATCCTGAACCAGCTCTACATCAGTACCGAAATCGATTCCGTTGTAAATGCTGGTTTCGTATACCCGTTTGTAAATAAACTTATCCAGGTTTTTGTGAAAAACACCAGCTGAAAGCACACCTACCGTTCCAAAGTAATGATCTACCATGAAGTCGAGATTAATTGCTGATACAGGCTCCAGATTCGGGTTACCAATTGTTCCCTCCTTATCGGCAATGTTGATTTCCTGTGAAGGTACAATCGATTCGAAGTTTGGCCTTGCGTAAGATGTAGTAGCCGCAAACCTGATGTTGGTGAGGTTATTCAGCGCATACCTTAAGTTGATCTGTGGTAACACGAATGAATAATCTGTAGAACCCTTCTCAGGTACGATCTCATCCAGGTCACCTTCGTCATCGAAGAAGACTGTATTGTACGAATACTCCACGCTCGTCTGCTCAAACCGCACACCTGCAGCTATCTGCAGTTTGTTAAACTTAATATCTGTCATCAAATAGGCCGCAGCGACATCCTCAGATGCGGTATAGCTTTCCACACTTTCGTCTACTTGCTTGTCATCAGTGTTCAGTTCAAAACCTGATCGGTTCGCATTGAAGAAAGTGATTGCTTTGTCCATATCCGGTGCAGCAGTTAGCTTATACTGTCCATCCAGGAAGTTGTCATCTACTAATCCTCCAGCGAATTTTTCGAGAGTAAAATCTCCTTCCTGCCCATCAAAAGAGACATCTCCTCCTGCCCATTCATATTTGTTGTTCGTTACTTCCAGGGTTTTGGTTTTGGCTCGGTATTTTCCACCAAACTTGATCAAACCCTGATTTTCACCTATCATATAGGGGATGCCTATATTGACTTTACCGGTGATGTTCTCATCTTTTGCATAGGTATTTCCTGCTTCGAGCTCATCGTATTCATAGTTGATATTGTCCAGATAGCTGAAATCACTGTTTGTGCTGAACGCTGGAAACTCTGAGTCTGAAAAGTCTAGAGACAGCTCATCCGGCTCAGCAATAAATCCTACTTCATAGTCAAAAGGAGTGTCCTGGATGGCATTGGCATAAGATGCTTCATAGTCGATCGAGAAGCCTGGTAACATATGCTTACCACCTAAGTTGAAACTAGAAATGTTCTGTCTCTCAAATCGGTCCTTGGTGAAGCGGCCAATTTCATTGTCTTCAAATGGGGAGTCATCTACATCTGGTGTAAAAATGATTGCTCTTCGCCATTCTCTATCCGAAAAGCTATTGTAGATACCACGGAAATAGAGTTCATTGTTTGGATTGATTCGGTAATCGACCGTACCACTTACGGCACTTCTGGTTCTTCTCAACTCATAGTCACGCAGTTCTATTTCATCTCCATCACGCTCCCAGTTATCAGAGCCACGGTCTGTGTAATAGTGGCTGGCATTGACTAAAATTCCCAGTTTTTCATTTTGACCAAAACGCTTGCCTAGTAGTAAGGAACCCTGTGCGTTTGGTTTGCCCATCAGCTCACTATAGCCTCCAACCAAAGTCCCTTGAATTTCCAGGTCACTGTTTTTTGCTTTACGTGTAATTAGGTTTACTGATCCCCCGATAGCATCACCGTCCATATCCGGAGTGAGCGCCTTGCTTACTTCTATAGATGATAACTGGTCAGAAGGTACAGCATCTAGTGCCACAAATCGTACTCCAGCTTCTGGAGAAGGAATTTGCTCACCATTGATGCTGATGTTGGTAAACTGCGGTGCCAAACCACGAACGATCACGTATCGTCCTTCGCCCTGATCACGCTGAAGGGTTGCGCCCGGTATGCGCTGGATGGCTTCCGCCACGTTTGGATCCGGGAAGCGACCAATCTGGTCTGCTGCTACTATGTTTTTGATATTGGCGGCATTCTTCTGTTGGTTGAGTGCTTTCTGCTGTCCTTGTAGAGATCCATAAACTACCACTTCTGATAATTCGGAGTTAAGCTCCTTCAGAGAAAGCTCCACATATTTATTAGCAGAGGCGTCTATTGTCATAGAGAAATCATTGTATCCCAGGTATCGGATGGTCAATGTTTGCTCCCCTGATTTTAGCCTTAGAGCGAACTCTCCATCCACGTCTGTTACTGTACCCATGGTGGAACTTCCCACCTGTACAGTAGCTCCTGGAAGAGGCTCGCCACTGTTTTCATCTGTAATCTTACCTTTGATCACAACTTCCTGGGCAATGGCCAGAAAGCTTAGTAGTACCATGCTTAAAGTCAGTATTGTTCTCATCATATAAAATGGTTAGAATTTCGTTTTGCCGGCAAAGTAGGTTCGGCATATTAACTGGGTGTGAAACGGCAGTCAACAAAACAGCAACAAGGGGATGGAGGGCCGTAAGAAAAAAAGCAACAGACTTTTGTAATTAACAGGTATTTAAATAGTTACATATTAAATCCGTGTTAATCAGGCGATATTTAGAATGAAGGTATAAAGGTTAGATCCTTTGTCTAAACCAAGTCTTTTTCGGAGCCTGTAACGCGCGATTCGCAGACTGTCCTGCGAGATGCCCATGATGGCTGCCATGTCCTTTGAGTGTAAGTTCAGACGGAGCATAGCACAGAGTCGAACTTCTGCAGGAGAGAGATTGGGATAGAGCATTTTAAGCTTTTCGAAAAACTCCGAATGTACCTGCTGAAAGACCGCTTCGAATTCTTGCCAGTCATCATCCATATTGAAGTTCAGCTCTATGGATTTTATTAGTTTTTTGATGCGTTTATCCTGGAGTTCGGGTTCACCTTTACGTACGTCTTTTAGTCGTTTTCTTAAGTCTTGCAAGAATTCATTCTTCTGGATCATGTGTAGAGCACTTTTGGTCAGGGACTTGCTTTTTAGCTCGAGCTCTTGTCTCAACTGCTCCTCCTTTAGGGCTGTGTTTTCCAGTTCAGTTTTTAGTTTTTGTTCGCTGAGTTGTGTGTTTTCTAGTTCGGTTTTAGTCAATCGTGCCTGAGCTTCCAGAAGTTTTCGTTTCTTGACATTTTTGGACTTTTGCTGATAAAAAACCAGACCTCCCAGCAGAATGAACAAAGCGACACCAACTGAGGAGAACAATGTAATTCTTCGGTTCAGAGTGCGCTCTTTTTCTAGAATGGTGATCCGTTGCTGTTTTTGTTCGAGTTCATAGATGGCCTGTGTGTTTGCGATTTCAGCAGCAATTTGCTTATTAAATATATTGTCAGTCATTTCATATCCCCGGTTGAGATATGAAAAGGCTGTATCATATGCTCCTAGTTCAGAGTATAATTTGGAGAGGTCTCGACAAGCACTTTTTATCTGATAGTTGAGGTGTGCATTTTCCGCAAGCTGTAAAGCCTTCAGGCTGTAGGATAGAGCTTGGTCAAATGCTCCTCGCTTCCGGTAGGTGTCGCCGATGTTGTTGAGGTTTACGATGGCCGATGACTGGTTGTTGTTGGCTAGATTGATTTCCAATGCCATTTCAAATTGCTCTTTGGCTTCTTCAAATCGGTTGAGATCTTCGTAAATACTGCCGAGGTTATCGTGAATCTCCGCAAGGCCTGACTGCTCATCAATTCTTTGAAGGAGCTCCAGCGCACGCTTTTGAAAGAGCAGCGCACTGTCATACTGCTCTGATTTTTCATAAAAGTGCCCTAGGTTGGACAGTACCATGGACATGCCTGCTTCATCGTTTACTTCACTAAACAGCTCACGTGCCTGATGGAGGAATAGGAAGGATATGTTTTGGTTTCCTGATCGTTGATAGACTTTAGCCAGGGTAAGGTTTACATGGCCTTGCTGTTGGAGTTGGCTATTTTGCTGGTAAATGGCTAATGCCCTGTTGAGGTGTTCAATGGAATGACTTAATCCTCCCATTTGGTAAAGCAGATTCCCCATTAGATGAGAAGCTTTAGCTATTCCGCCAGTGTATTCTTCAGTTTTGCTGGTCTCTAGAGCTTCACGAATAATCTGCAAAGCTGTATCGCTCTGGGTGTGCTGAATGTTTTCGGCTAGTGCTAGAAGGCCGTCTATTCTAGGGTTAGAAACCGTTTTTTGCTGATCAGTGCAGGATAATTGTATGACTAACAGAGTAAAGATAATCGGCAGAAACAGCTGACGATGCATAGGTCTATACGATGGCTTAACTACGAATGTAAGCCCCTATGTATCAAAAGAGAGAAGGATTAATTAAGGGTAACAGGGATTTAATTTGGGGGAAACAGGGCTCATTGGTTTATTGATCTTAACAGGTTATTGAAGACGTTTTGAAATCATGTAATTGGTAAGTGCCAAGGCAAAAGGAGCAGCTAGATACAGCATCCAATAGTTTTTCGGTTTAGCAGGATTCTTGCCCCAGAGGAGTTTTGTGAGTGAAAACATCGAGGAGCGCCGTTTTGAAATAAATGCATAGGCATGATCACTAACCCATCGGAATGGTGACACCCTATGATACCATATTGAGAAATTCAATGGTTGGTTTGAATAGGAAAGTAATTGGTAAGCAGCATCAGGTCCATTATACACCTTCCCATCAGTTTCAATCAATCGCACGGCTTCCTCAAATCCTTTTTCTGAAATATCCGGTATTTTCTCCGCTATTTTTTGATAGGGTTCGTACCGAACTTTATCTCCCGTGATTTTCTGCAAGCGCAGTTTCCAGTATTGGCAAAAGCTACAGGCTCCATCCCATATCAAAAGTGGTTTTTCTGGTCGATAGTCTGTGCGTTTATATTTTTCAAACATGATGATTCGGTTTAACAGTTTCGAATTAATTCATGTGTTCATTTCTTTTGAAACACCTGTTTAAAACAATCGTTTTGAAGTTTGCCTAAAAGCTTAAATCAGCGTAACGGGTTTTCAATACCCCCAGCCCTACTTATCTAACATTATTTTTATGGGAATTGAACAAGTTGAGTGAGGCTAGTGCCACCAAAATTGCCACCTATAAAAAACAAAAGCCTGATAACCAATTAGTTATCAGGCTTAAGTGTACCTCGGGCGGGACTTGAACCCGCACGACCTTTAAGGGTCACAGGATTTTAAGTCCTGCGTGTCTACCAATTCCACCACCGAGGCTTCATCTACTGTGTAGATGTTGACTATTGGCTAGCCAATTTCTTTAAATATTCTTTACCAACACCAGATTTCAAATATTTTTCTCTGGTTCTGGCTTCTGTTCTGGTTTTATACATCTCTGTATGTATCAATCGAAAAGGCCTATATGGTCTTGTTGTTCGATTTTTAGCAGAACTGTGCTCTTCTAGTCGTCTATCCAAATCATTTGTCAAACCTACATAAATGTAGTTTCGTTTCTCACTTGATATAGCATAAACAGTAAACATGTCAAAGTCCTGCGTATCTACCAACCTACCTACGGTAGGCAGGTTCCACCAGCCGAGCCTGTCTGCCGGAGGCAGAGCTTCATCTACTGTGTAGATGTTGACTATTGGCTAGCCAATTTCTTCAAAAAAGAAAAGCCGCTTTTGCGGCTCTCTTTTTTCTGAGCGGGAGACGGGATTCGAACCCGCGACCCCGACCTTGGCAAGGTCGTGCTCTACCAGCTGAGCTACTCTCGCTTTATAAGAAGTAGTGAGCTTTTTAGTGCTCTACCTTCCGATAGCTATCGGAAAATCTACTTTCCCTTCTATGTCGATTTTCGTTTCTGAAAACCTTATTTTGAAAGTGCTTTACCTCCCGATAGTTATCGGGAGAGCTACTCTCGCTTGTCCCCCTAGCGTTCTAAGGGACTGCAAATTTAAATGAAGACTTTAAAATTGCAACGGTAGTGGCTATAAATTTTCATAAAATCCTCATCTAACAATAGTGTATCCAGAATGAAAGGATTTCTTTGCGTACTGTGGAGCATAGGTTTAGCTGGTTTCACCTTCCAGTTCTGGATGATAGGTCTGACTAACAGGGAGAAAAATTTTGACCTTAGTACCTAGGCCCGGTTTGGAAATGAAATTGATCGTGCCTTTGTGTTCCTGTACTATGGATTTGGCGATTGTCAAACCTAGGCCTGGGTTCGAATCTTTGGTAGTGAAAAAGGGTTCGAATACTTTTTCGTGGAGATGGCTGTTTACGCCTTCTCCATCATCAGAAATTTCAATTGCAATGAACTGATCATCTTTACGGTAATACCGTACGGTGATTTCACCACGATTTTTAATGGCCTGAATTGCGTTGAGCAAAATGTTGACCAGCATCTGGTTGATCTTAGCAGGATAACACTCTATTGGTGGAATGTTGCCAAACATCTTATTGATTATGATTCGAAAACCGATTTCATTGTTGAGCAAGGTGAGTGATGTCTCCACTTCCTTTTGAAGGTCAGTAAATGAATAAAAGTTTTGAGAATCTGCTGTAAATGACCCAAGGCTTTTCACAATCCCTGTGCTTTTATTCGCACCCTCCAGGATAGACTCTGCCAATAGCTTGCTATCGTCCATGATGGTCTTTAATTCGGTAGATGTCAAGCCATTTTTACCAACTAATAGTTCTGAAAGTTCATCCAGGTTTTTAATGATACACTCTGCACCACCTCTAATATAGTTTAGTGGATTATTGAGTTCATGCGCTATTCCTGAGGTAAGATGTCCCATGGAGGCCAGCTTTTCTGACTGTATAAGTTGACCTTGTGCAGCTTTCAGATTTTCGATGGTATAAACTAGCTCCTGATTCCTTTGCTCCAACTCTTGAGTTTTTTCTAGAACTCTGTTTTCGAGTTCTTCATTTCTGTCTTTAAGTACTTTGTTGCGAATGCGATAGAAAACAACGAACGTAACAATAAACAGAACAATAATAATCATCCGAAACCAGATTGTTTCGTGGATAGGTGAATCAATGGTAATCGACGGAGATCTGGCTACTTTACTCCATTCTCCATCGCTTATTCGGGACTGAACTTCAAAACGATATTTTCCGCTTGACAGGTTCGGGTATGTGATGCTGTTCTGTTCGGCAAATGATATTTCTTCCCACTCAGGACTAAGGCCTAAAAGTCGCACACGATAATTAAGCTCATCTATATTGTAAAAAGAAATGGTCTGAAAAGTAAACTTGAGGTTCCTCACTTCGTGAGAAAGGTTATAACCATTTAGTGGCTCCTGATTTCCAGCAATTGCTGTGATCTTCACTTTTGGAACAGGTGCAACCCGTCTTACTGTCGGATCAATGACTGACATTCCTTCGTCCGTACCAACGAGAAGGGATCCTTTACTAGAAAAAACGAAGGCATTTCGGTTGACTTCATTTCCAATGAGTCCATTTCCCTTTGTATAGGAATATTTCTTCCCATCAGCAAAGGAGATAACTCCTGAGCCGGTACCGAGCCAAAGGTCATCATCAGATGTTAAATTCATAGTATAAATAGGTGCTTGAATAGTATATGATGAAGCGGTAATTTCATTATCCTTGAGCTGAACTAACTCTGTAGAAGAACCTAGTAATAATTTATCGTCTTTATACACCGCACTATATAAATTACTTTGGTACAAATCGTGACCTTTAATGAAGGCAGAGTCACTCAAGTCTATAAGACCTACATCCGTTAGAACAAATCGGTGTTCAACGTTAAAGTAAAGTTTCCTAATTACACAATTGATGGAATCGTTAATCTGATATACGAGATCCCAAGCATCTACTCCTAGTTTATATATTTTCTGATCGCTAGAGCAATACAACTCATCATTATATACATGCAAATCGGACACGTTTTCCAAGGATGTGGAAGAGTGGGCTTTTTCTAATCCTTCAGCACCACTAAATGTCATTATACCATTTGGGAAAGCGCTGAGATAAATGGTGTCATTAAACTCCACAATATCCATTATCCGGTTTTTGGTAGATGAGTTCGATAATGGATAGTGACTAATCGTCCCGTCCTTCCAAATAACACTTAATCCTATATTAGCACCCAGGTAAAGGTTCTCTTCACTGTCTTCATAGATAGCTGTTACTTCATTTTCAATGAGTGCTTCCCCATTGTAATTGTAAATTGAAGCATCTTTTATTCTGAAAGCACCCCGCAAAGTGGCCACCCATATGCTTCCTTCATGATCCACCAAAGCCGACATACAGGTGTGATCGGAAGTATAGTATTCAGTGACAATCTGCTGGTGTTTTTTTGTGTGGTGGTTATACTGAGTCAATGGAGAATTAAGGCTGTAATAGATATGTTCTCCATGAACAATCAATGATGAATGCACTCCAAGGTTGCTGATCCCCATACGGCGTCCTTCGAAAACGTAACCAAGTTCTGATGTGCTTAGATCATAGTACAAAAGAGCACCTTCTTGCAGCACGTAGCATCTCTGACTTGCTGGATCAAAAGTGATGTTGATAATTCCCGGTATATCGAGTAGTTTTCTGGATGTATTGTCCACAAGAAGGAAGACCTGTTTATTTGTAGCAGCAAACAAAGAGTCCCCATATACAACCATTGATGTTAATCTGTCATCAGTAGACATGGGAAGCTCTAGAGATGTCCAGTGGTCATTGGAATAGGTAAGGACTTTGTTTCCCGTACCCATGATTAAGTTTCGTGAATTTTCACCAATTGCCTTGGCCATTATATAATCTCCTGTACTTCGTTGAAGTTCTTCTGGTAATTTTATTTCATTCCATGTGTTGTTACTATTAATATAGGATGATAGCATGAAACCATCTGTATTAAAACTGGCGATCACCACCGATGAATCTCGAAGTACTTCCATCCGTACTTTGCCAATGCCAGGCGGTATTTGGAGGGTATCAGAAAACGTTGCCCAATTAATTCCATTGAACCTGCTTAGTCCTTCCTGTGTGGCAATCCAAATCTCACCATCCGGTAATTGGGCAATCTGGGTAATTCGATTGGAGGCCATTCCTTTATGGTCCTTGTATATGGAGGCCGGAAATACTTGGGAATGAGAGATCAGTTCTATCAGCAAAAAGCAAAGAAATAGTATTATTTTAATAGAAATAGAGCCAAATCTGACAGTCATATGAGTTAGTAAGATGTAAATCCTGTATGGAAATCTCGAATAACTTAGATAGAATTAAAAAAAAACTTATTAAAAAACTACTTTGAGAGCCTGTTTAGCATGATTCACATGATTTGGCAGGATTTTAAAGCACTTTGGCAGGATTGATTAATTGGAATCAACCATCTTCGTATTGTAATCATGACCGCCGACACCATGAAATATTTAATCTGGTACAGTTCTCAAAGTGGTAACTATAACCACGGATCCGAAATGGATCACAAAGTTAACGAGTCTTTAACTGGGGAAAGTCTCGAAGTTCTCTATGAACTCGAAGAATCGGAAATAGGACTTGTTAAAAAAATCGTATCACAGTTAAATAACGCCAGAAATGAATCCCCCGGAAGAGTAGCAAGTGCATAATTTTCGATTGTAAAAATATTTAAAGTAAGTCCGTTGCGCAGCAGCGGTCTTGTCTATAGCTGGTTGGGGCCCCGACGTTTAAGTCGGGGTTTTTTTATGTGTTTTTTGGAAAATTGATTTATACATCGTAATATAGCGATGTGGGAATTACGAAATCTGATTTATTTACAAAAGAGCAAAATGAATTGGCAGGGGTGGCCAAGGCGATTGGACATCCGGCCAGGATAGCGATATTGCAACACTTACTGAGTGCTAATACTTGTATTAATAGTGACCTTGTCAAAGAACTCGGGTTGGCTCAACCCACTATCTCACAACACTTAAAAGAACTGAAGAACCTTGGATTGATTCAGGGTACTGTTGAAGGAACTTCCATGTGCTATTGCATAGATGGTCCCAATTGGGAAAGCATCAAGAACATATTCAAAGGGTTTTTCGATCAATACAATCCTGATAGTGATTGTTGCTAAAAAAATTTGACTCCAACCATCGCAACAATGCGATATAAAAATGAAAAAAACACTACATATTAAAAGCCTGAGTAATAGTATTCCTTTTTACAATGGATTAATGAACATGACACCGGTTAGAATATCGCACAATTCAGCTCAATACATAGCCATTGGCATACAGATAGAGTTGAGAGAATCATTAGTGCCTGTCGGAGAACATAAAGAGATACTAGCAGGATCTATTTATATAGCTAAAGCTGTGGATTTTAAAAAACGGTTTAGAAATGTTATCCGATTTCAAAATCATTTTAGACATACTCATTGCAAAGTACTTGAACGGTCATTTCAGGTTTCAGATCCGGATGGATACATCTGGTTGATAACGAATGAAAAGACACATCTTCCAAGCGTCGATTTAAAGATCAACCAGTGCTATTTAGAACCAATCAATTTTTAATTAAATAGAATTATTATGTCAGATCAAATTAAATTTCACATTGGACTCCATGTATCTAATATCGAGTCAACTGTTTCATTTTATGAAAAACTATTCCGTTCGGCACCTGTAAAGGTCAAGTCGGATTATGCTAAATTCGAATTAGAAAATCCCGGCCTGGTCATTTCATTCATGGAGTCAAAGAAAAGCGTAAAGCCTGAATTCGGTCATTTAGGACTCAGAGTAGCAACTTCAGAGATGCTTCAGGAAAGGAAGGTAGAAGTAGAGCAGCACCTAACCATTCAGTTAGAAGAGGAGAATACGAGCTGCTGTTATGCCCGTCAAGACAAATTCTGGGTCAATGACCCTGATGGTTATGAATGGGAAGTATATCATTTTAAAGAAGATGTAGAATCCAGCGAAAAGCAGTTTCAGGCTGCTCCATGTTGCTAGAGAATAATACAGAATGAATTCATTAAATAACAAAGCCCTCTCCAAATACTGTGAGAGGGCTATTGCTAACTCTGCGACCATTTCAGCAGAACGAAAAGAGCTACTTAACCAGTTGGTCGGTTATATTGAAAATACTGGAAGAGATGGTAAAACACCTCAACTTAATTTCATCTGTACGCACAACTCGCGAAGAAGTCACTTATCTCAAATTTGGGCATTCACTGCTGCCTATTATTACAAAGTCAGTGTTAACACCTTTTCAGGAGGCACAGAAGCCACAGCATTTAATTCATCCGCTGTATCAGCAATTAAATCTGCCGGATTTATGGTGGATGCTTTAGGAAGTGTAAACCCAAAATACACCATAAGCATAAATAGTAGCACGCACTACACAGTATGGAGTAAGACGTTTGACGACTCTTTTAATCCAATAAAAAACTTTGCGGCTATAATGACCTGCTCAGAGGCCGATGAAAACTGTCCAGTTATACCGGGAGCTACCGAAAGAATTCCGTTGCGTTATGAAGACCCAAAACAATTTGATGGAACCTCTGAGGAACAAGTCAGGTATGAGGAGAGGTCATTCCAGATAGCAACTGAGATGTTTTATGTATTTGGTCAGCTGGCAGTATGAATGAACAGTACCATGACATAATCATAGTAGGAGGAGGTCAGAGTGGATTAGCCGTTGCCTACTACTTGCGAAGGCTAAAGCTAAATTACTTGTTACTTGATGCGGAAGAAAACGGAGGAGGATCATGGCAGCATTATTGGCACTCTATCCGTTTATTTTCACCTGCTCAGTGGAGCTCACTTCCCGGCAGAATTCTCCAGGGCGGGACCACACATTATCCAACTAGAGAAGAGGTAGTAAAATACCTGAACGATTATGAATCACATTATGATTTAAAAATAGAACGTCCGGTGGAGGTGAAAGAGGTGACAAAGGAAAATGGGTTATTTGTTCTACAAACGAACAAAGGACGGTATTCTTCCAAAGTAGTCATAAGTGCAACGGGGAGCTTTAAAAGGCCAGTTATTCCAAAAATTCCTGGATTAGCTGATTTTAGTGGAGAGGTGATGCACTCTGCCGATTACAGAAATCCTGATAAATTCAAAGGCCAGCGTGTTGGTATTATTGGTGAGGGGAATAGTGGTGCTCAAATTTTAGCGGAGGTTTCGACAATCACTTCCACCTATTGGATTACAAAGGATGAACCCGATTATTTACCTGATCATGTCGATGGGAAATACCTGTTCGATGCGGCAACTCAGTTATATGAAGCCAAAAAGAAGGGCAAAAAATTCATTCCGCCATCGCTGGGGCATATTGTCATGGTGCCCTCTGTTATGGAAGCGCGTGAGCGTGGAGTGTTAAAATCACACGCTGACCTGAAGTCTTTTCAATCGGATGGGGCACTTTTTGATGATGGGACTATAATTCAACTCGATTCTCTCATTTTTTGTACAGGCTATCTACCGGTTATCGATTACTTGAAAGGATTGAATATAAGTTTCAGACATCATAAAGTAGACACGCATGGTACACGCTCCAGAGAAATGGAGGGTCTATGGATGGTCGGCTATGGGAGCTGGACTGGATTTGCGTCGGCTACTTTAGTAGGTGTGGGTCGATCGGCCAAAGTTACAGCACATGAAGTGCAGGAGTATTTAAGTTAGCTATCTGCTCGCACATTGAATGCAATGCGTGCTTTCGGGCATGAAGAGTAACCGTTTTGGGTTGATCTCCTTATTACATCGGCTACACTTCCCAAACTTATCAGTATCAATCATGCTAAGCCATCGTTGCAAGGCCTTCAGCTTACTTTCCGATTGTCGCAAATTGGCTTCATCAATTGTTTTGTTATTGATATAGTCCATGCGACTCAATCGACCCACCGCATTATCCAGACCCATAGGCTTGGTTGCCTCCTGCAAATCTTTGATTCGAGAAGTGAGTTCGTTCACCTTTTCTTCTATTGCCATTCGGATTTCTTCTTTTTCTTTCGAATCCATAGGCCTATTTTAACACTTTTTATGAAACTATACGTTAATTAAGGCCGTCAAAGTAACCGATCATTTTCAGTTTGGAGAAAGGCAGTTATTTTTGCAGCCTGTAAATACGACATTAAAGGAAATATGGAGCAAGTAGATCAAGACTTAAAGAAAGAACACCAGGCCAAGATCAAGCAAGTCATCAGCGAAGTTGGCAAGGTGGTAGTTGGTCAGGAATACATGGTCAATCGATTATTGATTGGATTGTTTACTCAAGGCCACATCTTATTAGAGGGTGTTCCGGGTCTGGCTAAAACACTCACAGTAAATACGCTATCAGATGTACTTAAACTGGACTTCAAGCGAATTCAGTTTACACCGGATTTGCTTCCTGCTGATCTGATTGGTACCATGATTTACAATCAGCAAAAAGCAGATTTTGAGGTGAAAAAGGGCCCGATTTTCTCGAATTTGATATTGGCAGATGAGGTCAACCGATCTCCCGCCAAAGTTCAGTCGGCTTTATTGGAGGCGATGCAGGAAAAAACAGTGACCATTGGCGAAACCACTTTTAAGCTTGATAGACCCTTTTTAGTGCTTGCTACTCAAAACCCGGTGGATCAAGAAGGAACTTATCCGCTACCGGAAGCACAGGTAGACCGTTTCATGATGAAGGTGCATGTGGACTACCCCACTAAGACAGAAGAACTTGAAGTGATGCGACGCATGGCCAATATGACCTTTAAGCAGGAAGTCAACACGGTACTTTCTAAGGAAGACGTTTTTTCTATTCGGGAAGAGATCAATCAGGTCAGCCTTTCGGAGAGTCTTGAAAAGTACATTATTGAGTTGGTATTCGCCACACGTAATCCGAAGGACTATGGACTGACAGAAGAAGCGCAGTACATTCAGTTCGGAGCTTCACCTAGAGCTTCTATCAATCTGAACTTAGCGGCTAAGGCAGTTGCCTTCTTCAATGAACGTGATTATGTACTACCTGAGGACATTAAGGAAATAGCTGATGATGTGATGAATCATAGGATCTTGCTGAACTACGAGGCAGAGGCCGATGGGATCACTACTCATGAAATTATCAGCAGAATTCTGAATAAGGTTCAGATAGCTAAGTAAGACACACTGAAAACGAATGAAAGCATCCGTCGACTGACGGATGCTTTTTTATTATTCATGGTTTCTTAACAATGGTAATCGTGAAGTAAAGAAAGCAACATTAGTTTAATGATATCGTAACAAGTCGAGCTACAGCAGTTAACATTCTACGGACACCTTTGCAATCGTAATTGATTGAACTATCAACAACAACGAAACGAATTAAAAGGTATTTATTATGAGAAAGTTTATTGCAATGGCATTGTTCCTTTCGGGAACACTAGTATTCACTTCATGTAGTGATGATGGTGAAGAAGTAACGGACACTGAAGTACAACAAGCAGCACTTGATGGTGTATCTACAGCAGTATCTGGTGTAGTATCTACTGACGCATCAGCTTCAGGAGCAGATGAGACTGTTTTCGGATGGACACTTACTAAAGGTGGAACTTACGAATCTTCAGCAACTGAGAAGGTAGTTGTAGAAGGTAACATTGATACAGATACAGATTGGACAGCCGATAAGATCTATGTGGTCACTAAAAGAGTAACTGTTCTTGATGGTGCTACATTAACTATTGAGGCTGGAACAAGAGTTGAGGGTGATGCATCTTTCGAAGGTGTGGATGCTTCTGTATTAATGATCGCTAGAGGTGGTAAAATCATGGCAGAAGGAACTGTTGATGCTCCTATCATCATGACTTCTACTGCAGATGATGGTACATTGACTGCCGATACTAAAGGTGAGTGGGGTGGACTAGTAGTGCTAGGAAAAGCGCCTATTTCTGCTGAGCAAGCTGAAGTACAAATCGAAGGTGTTCCTGCTGATGATGTTAACGGTCTATACGGTGGTACTGCTGCCAATGACAACTCTGGTGTAATCACTTATGTTTCTATCCGACATGGTGGCGCAGTAATTGATGCTGCTGCTGGTGATGAGATTAACGGTCTTACATTAGGTGGTGTTGGTTCTGGTACTAAGATCGAAAATGTAGAGGTTTACGCTAACAGCGATGATGGAATCGAATTCTTCGGTGGTACTGTTAATGTGACGAACGCGGTAGTTACTAAAGTAGGTGACGATGCTATAGACATTGATCAGTCTTACTCTGGTACTGTTACTAACTATTTGGTTACTGTAGATGGTAACTCTGACGAAGGTCTTGAAATCGACGGAAGAGAAGGTGATGCACTTGGAAGTTTCACACTTATAAACGGTACGATCATGGCAGATGGTAGCTCAGTAACTTGTGATTTCAAATCTAAAGCCCAGGGAACTGTTAGAAACCTAAATGCTAACGGAGGTAAAATCAAATTGGACGCTTCTTTTGATGATGCTTTCGCTTCTACTGAGAATGCTGCTAAGAATGTAGTAGACGGAAAGTTAGTTTTCACTACTGTGAATGCAACATTCGAAGTTTACACAGACGACCTTCCTGCTCTTTTAGAAGAGTAATCTCAATACATATTGATAAGCAAATTTTTTCGAGCACCCTCCTTATTGGTGGGTGCTTTTGTTTTTATCAATATCAAGCCTGTATGATGATTATTATCTCAATGTTAATAGATCAGTGTTCTCAAAAAATCATTGATAATCAAACGGTAAAGTTCCTGTAACCATAAGGCTATAGTGCCTTTCTAACTTTGCACAAATTTTAAAATGAAGATGAGAAAAACAGTATTAACATTAATCGTGGCAATCGCAGCTATCCAGGCGATTGCGCAGGATGGATTTATTCGAGGCAAAGTCCTGGAAGAAGCCACTGGTGAACCATTATTCGGTGCTACGGTCGTAAAACAAGGAACGACGATTGGAGCGTCTACAGATTTTGATGGCAACTACTCCATTACACTTCCGGCTGGAACACACAGCATTGTCTTTCAGTCTGTTTCTTTTCAGTCAATAGTATTAGAAGGCGTGGAGGTAAAAGCTGGCCAACCCACTATTCTTGATGTAGTGATGAAAGAAGATGTACAACAGCTTGGAGAAGTTGTCGTGACGGCTTCAGTTGCTAAGGACAATGACATAGGGGTGATGCTGGTTCAGAAGAAATCAGTAAATACATTGGATGGAATTTCATCCACTACTTTTAGAAAAGTAGGTGATAGTAACTTGTCATCTGCCATGAAGCGAGTAACCGGTGTGTCCGTGCAAGGTGACAAGTACGTTTATGTGCGCGGATTGGGTGATAGATATACTAAAACGTCTATCAACGGAATGGTCATTCCTGGTTTGGATCCAGACAGGAACGACGTTCAAATTGATATTTTCCCAACAGGTATCCTTGAAAATGTATTGGTTTATAAAACATTCACACCAGATCTTCCAGGATCATTTACTGGTGGCTTAATTGACATTCAGACCAAGGCATTTCCTGAGGAAAAAAGCACTTCGATATCAGCAAGTCTTGGCTTTAACCCTGATATGCACCTTAATTCTGATTACTTGTCATACGAAGGGTCTTCTACCGATTGGTTAGGATTTGACAATGGTGCTAGAGATATACCCGTAGAGACTGGAGTTCGGTTGACAGAGAATAATGAAACCACTTCCATGTTTGACCCAACTTTGGGAGCTGAAAGAACCAGAAATTTCATGAACAGCAGCTTGTCTTTCTCACATAGAAATCAGATCAAAACCAATAAGTTGACTTGGGGTTACAATGCGCTCCTCACCTATCGTAACAGATCCAATTACTACAAGGATTTTGAAAGAAGTCAATACGAAAGAAATGCGATTGGTGCAGATGTCTCTTTGGTAAGAGATTATAGATCTGTAGGTGATTTAGCCTCAAACGAGGTGCTTTGGAGTGGCTTGGTTTCATTGGCGGCAAAATCTACTAACACCACTATTGGTACGACTTTCTTAAACATCCAGAACGGTCAAAGCACAGCTCTTAAGCGAACAAGAAGAAATACGGCTCTAAACAACCCTACTTATCTGTACAACGACATCCTCACATATACTGAGCGAAACATGTTCAACAACATCACTTATGGTAAACACCAAATTGGTGATGTACGATTAAACTGGACCAACTCTCTTATTTTGTCCAATCAATATGAGCCGGATTATAGAGAAACTGCCATCAACGAAGATGACGGTCAGCTTGGCTTTAGAAATGGCGGCTTAATCAACCGGTTTTGGAGAGATCTTTCAGAGCTCAACGAGAGTTTCAAGTTGGATGTAGAGTTTGAGGCGAATGAAAGAAATAAAATCAAAGTAGGTGGACTTGCTCGATACAGAGCGCGTGAGTTCGACGTTTACAATTATTCTTATTCCAACCTTTTGTCCAGCAATGTAAACTCCTCAGACCCTAACGACTTGAGGAATAATTATATCAGTAGTGATAACCCAACGGGTCTTTCCATCCAGAATACTACTGATGAAAGTAACGCATACGATGGCAAGCAAACACTATTTGCGGCTTACGCAATGAATGAAATGCAAATAAACGAACGACTAAAATCTGTGTATGGTGTGAGAATGGAGAATGTCAATATGACCTATACAGGTATCGTTGAGAATGCAAACGGAATAGAGGTCAGAGTTGAGGATCAGCAAACATTGAATGAGTTAAATTTCTTGCCTTCTGTGAGTTTGATTTACTCCATCTCGGATAACATGAACCTTAGAGGTTCTTTTAACAAAACGTTGGCCAGGCCTTCATTTCGGGAAAAATCTGAGGCATTCATTGCTGACCCAATTACTGGATTGTTCTTTATTGGAAACATAGATACCAAACAGGCTGAAATTTTGAACTATGACTTGAGGTGGGAAAACTTCTACAACCCAGGGGAGATGATTTCTGCCTCATTGTTCTACAAAGATTTCACGAATCACATTGCTATTGTAGCTTTTGAAGTTGCACCTAATCAGGTGACTCCTAGAAACGTGGGAAGTGCAGTAGCTTATGGTGCTGAACTGGAGGCTCGTAAAAACTTATTCAATATCCCGAGTATCGGTACTTTATCTACAGGAGGTAACTTGACTTATACCATCTCCAGAGTAGATAGAGAAACGGTAATAGTAAGTGAAACAGGCCAAAATGAATATCAAAGTGATGTTAATTTTCAAGGAGGAGAAAGTGGAGTTGATCGCTACAGAAACATGAGTATGCAAGCACCATATTCTATTAATGCTTTCTTGAACTTCGAAACTATAGAGCAAGATTGGCAACTAAATATGTCGTATAATGTCCAGGGAGAGACGCTTACCTATGTAAGTGCATCTATCGTTCCAGAAGTATATACCAAGCCATTTCATAGCTTAAATTTTAAGGCTTCTAAGAGCTTCGGTTCAGATCTTAACTCAACCTTGAGTTTAAGGGTTCAAAATATCATGAATGACGATAACGAGCTAGTATACAAGTCGGATGCCGAATATGAATTATTTTCTTTGAGAAGTCCGGGTAGAAACTTCACATTGTCATACAGCTATTCATTTTAAATACTCATCTTCATTACATTTAGAATGGATTTAAGCCCGGGGGACCGGGCTTTCTTCGTTTCTAGTAGGCACTGTTTACTTCGGCTAGCCGCAGTTTGATCGCTTCTATTTTTTCCTCAACCTTCCTAAGTTCCTGAAGATGTCGATCTTTAGAATTACCTGTAGACTTTGCCACGCGCTTGCTTGTTTTTTTGGCATCTTTTTCAAGATCCGCCAATTGTTCCTCCAGTTGCTCTGTGGCAAATGATATTTTGAAAGATTGCAGAATTTGCTCGACTTGACTGTGGTAAGCCTTCACTTTGTCAGTTGGAACACCTTCTCTATCTAAAGCAAGGAAAAAAGTGCTGCCTGTTTTACTAGACATGGATTTGCTGAGGAGGTTAA
This sequence comes from Marinoscillum sp., assembly GCA_024305105.1. Lineage (GTDB taxonomy): Bacteria > Bacteroidota > Bacteroidia > Cytophagales > Cyclobacteriaceae > Marinoscillum. The sequence goes on along the minus strand of JAMWZA010000046.1, from coordinate 7,834 downwards.
GGTTGACATTTCCACCATTCAACTCACTTGGTATCGTAACCTTATAGTAGCCCTTCATATTCAGCGGTCTCCCAAACTCTCGACAATAGCGCCACCAGGCTTTTTCCAGTTGCTTGGCCGAAATAGTGAAGCGCGTCAGAAAACCTTTTTGATTTTGACCAGCTATTGCCAGGGAGGTCTCATCTATTCGTGAATCGAAAGCCTGTGAACCGGCAAACAGGGTCATAAAAAATAACGTAGAAAAAAAGAGGATTCGGCTTGTCATATGTTATCCTAGTTATGGCAAAGATATTAATCACCGGAGGAACCGGACTTGTTGGCAATCAACTAAGCAAAATTCTTTCCAATTCTGGTCATGAGGTCCGGCATTTGAGTAGAACTCCAGATCCAGATGCCGAATTCCCAACGTTTGAATGGAATATAAAGGAAAACTTCCTTGATCCGAAGGCGATTGATGGGATAACCCACATCATTCATCTCGCAGGAGCCGGAGTTGCTGACAAGCGGTGGACGGATGACCGTAAGAAAGTCATAATTAACAGTCGAGTAGATTCGATCAAGCTGCTTTATAATGAGGTAAAGAGTGCCAATCTCAAATTAGACTCTTTCATCAGCGCAAGTGCTATAGGCTACTATGGAATGGATACTGGAGAAAGTCATTTGGATGAAAATTCCTCCGCTGGTGAAGACTTCCTTGCCGAAGTAGTGAAAAAATGGGAAACTGAAGCAGACACTTTTGCGGCAATAACTAAAGTGGCTAAGGTTCGAATTGGTGTGGTTTTATCTGAGAAAGGTGGCGCCATGGTCGAAATTGCTAAGCCAATAAACTATTTGGTAGGAGCTCCACTCGGGAGCGGTAAGCAGTACATGAGCTGGATTCATCTGGAGGACCTGTGTCAGGTATTTGCCTATGTGCTTGAAAATAATTTGGAGGGAACATACAACGCTACCGCACCAAATCCCGTAACCAATGAGGCGTTAACCAAAACGCTCGCCAAAGCACTGAAGAAGCCCTTGTTTCTGCCAAACGTACCAGGTTTTATGATGAAACTCATATTGGGGGAAATGGCAGAGATGGTTTTGGGAGGTAATTATGTCCTCTCAGACAAAATTCAGTCCACCGGCTTTAAGTTCAAATTTACTGAGGTGGAAGCTGCTGTAAAGGATTTGGTATAATAGACTAATATCCGCTAATACCACTATCTTCAACCTGAGAGTTATTAACCCTAATTCAATTTTTTTATGACAGAAAAGGAAAGCAAGCAAGAAGAAAAAATCCTGGAAGCGTTTAAGGACAGAGACTGGAATGAAATCAAAAGCTCAGATTCGTGGGCCATTTTTAAGATTATGTCCGAGTTTGTAGATGGTTTTGAAAAACTTGCCAAAATAGGTCCCTGTGTTTCCATCTTCGGATCAGCCAGAACGAAAGAAGATCACAAGTATTTTAAAATGGCAGAGGAGATTGCCGCCAAACTGGTTCGACATGGATATGGAGTGATCACAGGTGGTGGCCCTGGTATAATGGAAGCAGGTAACCGCGGTGCTCACAAGCAGGGCGGTAAGTCTGTTGGTCTTAATATTGACCTTCCCTTCGAACAACACAACAACATTTATATAGATCGTGATAAACTCATTAATTTTGACTACTTCTTTGTAAGGAAGGTCATGTTTGTGAAGTATTCTCAGGGGTTCATTGTGATGCCAGGGGGTTTTGGTACACTTGATGAATTGTTTGAAGCCATTACACTTATTCAGACCAAAAAAATCGGACAGTTCCCAATTGTATTGGTAGGTAAAGAATACTGGGGTGGATTATTTGAATGGGTTAAAAATGTACTGCTTACAGAGAAAAATATTAATGAACAGGATCTGGACTTGTTTAAGATGGTGGATACTGCTGAGGAGGCCGTTCATGAAATCGACGATTTCTACAGCAAGTATCTATTGAGTCCAAACTTCTAATCCTTTAGAAATAGTTATTGAATGACAGTGGTAAATGCAGAAGTGGATCGCAAAGCCGATTCAGTCGTTAAACAGCAATCCATAGAAATATATGGTGCTCGTGAGCACAACCTTAAGGAGGTAAATCTGACTATTCCCAGAAACCAGCTGGTGGTGATCACAGGGATTAGTGGTAGCGGTAAGTCTTCTCTGGCGTTTGACACCATCTATGCAGAAGGCCAGCGACGCTATATGGAGAGCTTCTCAGCATACGCCCGGTCATTCATTGGCAATATGGAGCGACCGGACGTGGACAAAATCAATGGTCTCAGTCCGGTAATTTCAATTGAGCAGAAAACCACTTCGCGTAATCCGCGCTCTACAGTAGGGACCGTAACGGAGATTTATGATTTTCTAAGATTGTTGTTTGCCAGAGCTGGCGAGGCGTATTCCTATCTCTCAGGTAAAAAAATGGTCAAGCAATCCGAAGACCAGATTCTGGATCACATCCTGAAGACCTATGATGGTGAAAAACTGATCGTTCTAGCACCTGTGGTAAAAGGTCGTAAGGGACACTATCGTGAGCTGTTCGTACAGGTTCGCAAAATGGGCTTTACCAAAGTGCGCGTCAATGGCGAAATCCAGGATTTGGTTCCTAAAATGCAGGTAGACCGATATAAAACCCACGATATAGAGATAGTGGTCGATCGGGTAGTTGTGAAGAAGTCGGATGAGAAACGAATTCGGCAATCCATCCAGGCGGCATTCAAACACGCCAATGGAATCTTAATGGTACAGGACCAAAATGGAGAAACGGCGCATTTCTCAAAATTCCTGATGGACCCTGAGTCTGGATTGTCTTATGACGAACCGGCACCAAATACGTTCTCCTTTAATAGCCCTTATGGAGCTTGCCAAAAATGCAATGGGCTTGGTGTTATCGAAGAAATCTCAAGAGAATCGGTTATTCCGGATCCAAAATTATCAATAAGTCGTGGTGGTATAGCACCACTAGGAGAGTATCGGGATATCTGGATTTTTAAAAAGATAGAAGCCATCCTCAAAAAGAATAAAGTAAACCTCTCCACGCCTATCAAAGACATTCCGGAAAAAGTGATGAATGTTCTGCTCTATGGCGACAGTGTGCCAGTCGCTGTGAGTTCTGTGAAGTATCCAGGCACCGACTGGAACACCAAATTTGAAGGGATCATCCAGTTTTTAGAAAAGCAAAAAGATGCCGGGAGTGACAAAATCAGACAATGGGTAGAGGAGTTTACCGATGTGGCTACATGCCCAGACTGTGACGGCTACCGTTTGAAAAAAGAGTCACTGCACTTCAAAATAGCCGATGAGCACATTGGTGAATTAGGGGAGCTCAACATCATTAAATTGGCCGATTGGTTTGTGGACCTTGAGGACCGATTGGATGACCGTCAGAATATGATCGCTGCGGAAATCCTGAAAGAAATTAGGAAACGTATTGGATTTCTTTTGGACGTAGGGCTTACCTACCTCAGCTTAAATAGACCATTACGAACGCTATCTGGTGGAGAGGCACAGCGGATTCGATTAGCCACGCAGATTGGTACGCAGCTGGTTAACGTATTATACATTCTGGACGAACCCAGTATTGGCTTACACCAGCGAGATAATGTGAAACTCATTCAGGCTCTCAAAGATCTGCGTGATCTGGGCAATACGGTCATTGTAGTAGAGCATGACAAAGACATGATGCTGGCGTCAGATTACATCGTGGACATAGGACCAGGCGCGGGCAGACATGGTGGTCATATCATGGCAGCTCAGCCTCCCAAAGAGTTTCTAAAGAATAAATCCCTCACGTCGGATTTCCTTACAGGCAAGCTCTCCATTGAAGTGCCTAAAGAACGACGAAAAGGCAATGGTGATTTTCTGCACCTTAAAGGAGCTACCGGCCACAACTTAAAGAAAGTTGATTTGAAGTTGCCGCTAGGTGCATTGGTTTGTGTTACCGGTGTATCGGGGAGTGGTAAGTCATCACTCATTCATGAGACGCTTTACCCCATTCTGAGGAAATTCTTTTACAAGTCCAGAGCTGAAGCGCTACCGCACAAAGAACTGAAAGGGTTGGAGCATTTGGATAAAGTAATCGAAGTGGACCAATCCCCAATCGGTAGGACACCAAGATCAAATCCTGCTACTTATACGGGAGTTTTCACGGACATCAGGTCACTATTTTCAGAGCTTCCTGAAGCAAAGATCAGAGGGTACAAGCCTGGTAGGTTTTCTTTTAATGTAAAAGGTGGACGCTGTGAAACATGTCAGGGAGGAGGAATGCGCGTAATTGAAATGGACTTTTTGCCAGATGTACACGTCCCTTGTGAAACGTGCAAAGGCAAACGCTACAACCGCGAAACCCTTGAAGTACGTTTTAAAGGCAAATCTGTCTCTGATGTGCTGGACATGACTGTGGAGCAGGCGGTGCAGTTTTTCGAACATCAGCCCAAAATTCTAAAAAAGATCGAAACGCTAAATGAAGTAGGTCTTGGATACATCTCTCTGGGTCAGCATGCCACCACATTGTCTGGGGGCGAAGCGCAGCGTGTGAAACTTGCTACCGAGTTATCGAAAAGAGACACAGGTAAGACGTTTTACATTCTGGATGAACCTACTACCGGATTACATTTTCAGGACATTCAGCACTTATTAGAAGTGGTTCAGAAATTGGTCTCTAAAGGTAACTCGGTGCTAATAATAGAGCATAACATGGACGTGATCAAAGTAGCAGACCACATTATTGACTTAGGTCCGGAAGGTGGTGAGGGCGGTGGCCAGATCATTGCTCAGGGCACACCGGAAGAAGTGGCGAAAAGCAAAGAAAGTTATACGGCCAGGTTTTTACAGGAAGAACTCAAATAGACCATTGGTGTAAATTTTCTTCCATTCTGATTAGGAGCTATGAAATTTTATTTCTTTTGGAGGCTGAGTGCAAAGAGGATCGATGAATAAACGAAAGATTTACTGGTTTTGTCAGATAGGAGGATGGTCATTATACGGGCTACTGCAAATCTTCTTATATTCCACTGCACAGCAAAACACCCCTGACTCCTATCATCTACTAGGCGAGGTGTTACTGGTGCTTTTCTATTTGGGTTCCACTCACCTGCTGAGGTTTATTGTCATTCATAAGGGGTGGTTGAATCTCAGTTTTATCCAACTCATACCAAGGCTATTTACGCTAAACCTGATTCTTAGCTCACTCAACTTCTCGTTTTTACTTGGTTATTCCTCAATTATCGATGAGCTGAATAGTCAGGACTTTGCGCCATTTACGGTATTTTTCAACATCGTGGGTACGATGTTCATTTATTTTATTTGGACCATTTTTTACTTTATCTTTCATTACTTTGAGCGGTATAATAAGTCTCTGAAGTATGAAGCTGCGGCCAAAGAGATTGAGTTAAGAAACTTAAGGTCACAGTTGAATCCTCACTTTATTTTTAATGCCCTTAATAGTATTCGGGCTTTGGTGGATGAGGATCCGATAAAATCGAAAAGTGCCATTACCCAGCTTTCTAATATTTTGAGAAATTCGTTAACCGTAGATCGTCAGCGATTGGTGACCTTTGCAGAAGAACTACAAATGGTTCGCGATTATCTCGAACTTGAAACCATTCGCTACGAGGAGCGTTTGAAAACAAAGTTCGATATTGATGAAAAAACATTGGACTTCTTGATTCCACCGTTAATGATTCAGACTTTAGTGGAAAATGGAATCAAGCATGGAATATCTACTTTGCGAAATGGAGGTACTATCGAAATAACTTCCAAAGTGGATAAGGAACGGTTGCTAATACAGATTAAAAATGCTGGCCAGTATGAAGCCAGTAAAGAAGCCAAGTCAGGTTTTGGCATTAACAATACCAGGAAAAGATTAGAACTCATCTACGGTGAGGAAGCCTCTTTTCAGATTTACAATGAAAACAAAAAGACTGTATTAACGGAAGTAGTATTACCTAAGACTTTATGAAAACACTAATAGTAGATGATGAGCGATTAGCGCGTAAGGAGCTAATGTCTTTGTTAGAACCACATAAGAAAATAGAAGTAATAGGTGAAGCTACTGATGTAGATGACGCCCTGGAGAAAATCAACGAGCTCAATCCGGAACTGATATTTTTGGATATTCAAATGCCTGGTAAAACCGGATTCGACTTATTAGAAGCACTTGACTCTGTGCCCAAGGTCATTTTCACAACGGCCTACGATGAATTTGCGTTAAAAGCTTTTGAAGTAAACGCCCTTGATTATTTATTAAAGCCTATTCAACCAGAACGCTTAGAAGAAGCTATTGCCAAATTGAAAGTACAAGAGGAAACCAAGAATAAATCATCAGACAAGAAAACACTTGGCAAAGAAGATCAGGTATTTGTCAAAGATGGCGATAAGTGTTGGTTCGTAAAGCTAGCAGACGTACGGCTGTTTGAATCTGACGGCAACTACATTAAGGTGTACTTCGGCAGCAACAAGCCGATGATTCATAAATCGCTGAATGCTCTGGATGAGCGACTGGATGATCGTACCTTTTTTCGAGCAAGTCGGAAGCACATAATCAATTTAGGTTGGGTAGAGAATATTGACACATGGTTTAATGGGGGTTTATTGGTTCAGCTCAAAGGAGGAGAGAAAATTGAAGTTAGTCGCAGGCAGGCCGCACGCTTTAAAGAGAAGATGTCGCTCTAATTCTGGATTACTTCCAGAAACTCTTTTTCAACTTGCCAGTCTTTAGAAAGGTTGATCATCGCAGTGGTCTCCATTTCGGTTACATAGCCTTTTTCATGGTTTTCTTCCCACGCATCTTGCAGGTGAGTGATGCGATCCGCATTGCTAAACTTCACAATCGTTTTGGCGAAGAAATCCCTGGCCCGCTCAAAAGCAGATAAGTAATCCTCTGAGATAAAATTATTGGCCCAATCCAGCTCTTCTTTACTGTCCATCCGATTGGCAGCATTTTCTAAAATAGCGCGTTCATCATCATCCAACCCATGGTAGTGAAGAATGAGCGACTTAAGGAGCATTACAGCCTTTTTCTGTTCTTTATCCATTAATGCAAGGTGGTTGACAACTAAAAGTAAGGATTCTAAGAGTCATAAAACAGTCTCCAGGTAATTTCGTCAGCAATCATGAACCCTTTTGAGGTAAGTGCCAACGTATTTTCGTTTAATTCGATCAGTTTATCGTTGAGCCACGAATCAATGAGGTACTGATAGTCATCTATGACGTTTACTCCAAACTTAAGTAAAACCGTCTGGCAGTTCAGTCCTTTTCTTGTTCTTAAATGCGTAAAAATAAAATCATTTAATTGATCCGTTTTCGAGAGTTGTTCAATCGTTATTGGAAGCTCTTCTTTCTCAATTGCGTGAATGTATTTCGAATTATTGGCAATGTTAGCTCCTCGATTGGTTCCGTCATAGGAGTGTGCTCCCGGTCCAATGCCTAAATATTTTTTGTCTTCCCAATATCCCGTATTATGACGTGAGTGAAAGCCAGGTTTGCAGAAGTTGGAGACCTCATAGTGTTGAAATCCTGCTGCTTTCATTCGCTCGATAGCCACTTCATATTGGGTAGCAGCGGTATTCTCAGGGACTTCTTTCAATTTTTCTTTTTGACGCCATTTCCCAAAGACTGTTTTCTCTTCGATTGTGAGGCCGTATAAGGACAAATGCTCCAAATCAAACTCAATGAGTTGATCAAGGTCACGCTCCCAGTAAGCCAGATCATCAGGCGGCAATGCGTAAATGAGGTCTGCAGAAATGTTGTCAAAACCAACTTTACGCGCATTCGTCAGGCAAGCCAGCGCTTCTTCTCTGGAATGCGCCCGGTTGATAAATTTTAACCGGTTGTCATCGAAGGT
>JAMWZA010000045.1 GCA_024305105.1 Marinoscillum sp. | reverse complement strand
ATCGATTTGTCTTCATAAGTGGTTTCCTTGAGCGGGAAGAAGAAAGGCACCTGGAGAATAGCCCAGCCGCCGGGTTTAAGGACTCTTCGCATTTCCTGCATGGCGCGGATATCATCGTCAACGTGTTCCAGCACATGATTACAGAAAATGACATCAAACGAGTTTTCCTCAAATGGAATATCGTGGATGTCCATTTTTACTTTAGCTAGCGGAGATTCAATGTCTCCGGTGACGTATTCCAGGTTCTTAAGGTTTTCGAAACGATCAATAAAACAGAGCTCTGGAGCAATGTGGAGCATCTTTCTATCCCTCGTAAAGAAGTCTGTCTTTTCTTTCAGGTATAGCCAAATAAGCCGATGCCTCTCAAGTGCTAAACAGTTTGGGCAAAGTGCGTTTTCTCTGGACTGTCGCCCATAAGGAAGGAATTTTCGGAAAGTGGCATCACAAACCGGACACTCCACCTTATCACCTCTGTAAAACAAGGCTAAAACTCTTAAACCATAATGGCTGAAAAGCTGAAGGTACTTTCTTGGAACTTTTCTTAGAAGAAAACTAATTAACTGCTTCATTTAGCTGAGGCTCGTATCTTTTAAATAAGCTGCCAAAGATAGGTAAGATCGCTATATTTATGGGTCAAACGGGTAAGGTAGGATATATGATCGCGCGATATTTCATATCATTTGTTTTTGTGGTGCTCATCGGAACGTTGACTTATAGTCAAAAAGCGAAGCATCAGGAGCTGTCCAGTCAATTTCCTACTGAGAATACTCGGTTCGGATTGGAAGCCAACAAAGCCAAAAACAGACCAGATCGCAAGAAAATCTCTTATCTCTATGTGGAGAGTTCTAAAAACATCCTGTATGGAAATCCCTGTGCAACAGAAGCTACTCGCAAGATGGGGTTTGAGTATGTGGTGCAGCCTTTAGGGATTCCCGGAAGTCCAGATGCAGATGAACTGGAGAAGCACAATTTTTTAGTTAAGCTAAAACTGTTTTTTACGCGTGGACCTTTTTGGAAAATGGTTATCAATAAACGAATTAAAGAATGCGCCCAAAAAAGCGGTGATATAGTCGGATAAATGGAAGCACTACCAGTAAAATTTTCACAGACGACTCTTACAGAGTTGATGATTCCCAGTTATGCCAATTTTGGCGGTAAAATTCACGGTGGAATTTTACTTTCCTTAATGGATAAAGTGGCTTATGCATGTTCTAGTAAGCATGCAGGCGCTTATTGTGTGACGGTATCAGTAGATGAGGTAGAGTTTTTACAACCGGTAGAAGTAGGTGAACTTGTTTATTTGAAAGCCTCTGTTAATTACGTCGGAAACACTTCTTTGGTAGTAGGTATACAGGTGACTGCAGAAAATGTCAAAAATCATACGGTTAAGCACACCAACACGAGCTATTTCACTATGGTAGCAAAGGGTGATGACGATAAACCGGCACAGGTTCCACCTTTGGTTTTGGAAGACATGGATCAGATTCGACGGTTTATTGAATCGATCAAACGAAAGAATCTAAAAACAGAATCGCGGAAGGCTATGCAGCAAGTAAAATCGAACTTTATTCTGGTGGAGGATTTCCCATTGCTTAAAGGTCAGCGATGTGAAACCCGTCTTAAGAAAGAAGATGGTGATCTGGACGAATTGTTTGCGAATAATTGATTCGCCTACAAATAGATTGCGTTTATCAGTATAAAAGTGTTATTCAACCTTTAAAAACTCTATTTAGAATTGATTTTTACACACCTCTATGTTAATATTAATGGCGATTAACTAAAATTATCACTTATGCCATTGATAAAATACCTCTCTCGTCTAGAGCGAATTCATGCTCTCATCAAACGGAGGGCTACGGGCAATCCTGAAGAACTTGCTGAAAAGCTTGGTATTAGTAGAAGTATGACGCTCAACTATCTTGCTGAAATGAAGGTGCTGGGTGCTCCAATCGCTTACGATCAATTTTTGGAATCTTATTACTACACTGAAAACGTGAAGTTTATCCCCGGTTTCAAAAGAGAAATGTCTGATTCGGAAATGAATCAGTTAAAAGCAGGGAATAATTTTAGCAGTCCAATAATATTAGACTTACAGGTTTCATATTTGACTTGCTTCTGAAATTACTGGAAGTAGGGGATACTGAAAACCTAATAGAGTAGGTGTTTTATTAAATTTTTATTATTATGAAAGAACTGAGTTTAGAAAGTCAGAATAAGCTTAAAGGAGGTTCGGATGCGACATTTGTGGCTTGCTCAGCCTCAACTGCCATTGGTTTAGCAGCTATTGCATTACCTCCATTGACTTTCGCTGCATTCGGATTTGGCCTTGCATGTGGTTTTGGCACCATAGGGGATTTATTAACAGAATAATTGATATCGTCTAAATCAGAGATAATTTCTGATTTAGGCGTTTTATTTATATAATTGATTTTAATAGTATGGAGAGATTTGCAATTGGAAATGATGGATATAGAGAGAGAGGTGAGACACGAATAGGGTTTTATATAACATCCATACTTTTGCTAACGACTGGATTGTATTACTCCTTTTTTACCGAGGGTTATTTATACCATGGATTAGTAATGTCATTTGTAGGATTTTTATTGATAATTATAACTATCATCCGGTTTAGTTTAGTCTCCAGGTTCTCACCACGTCTAGTTTTCACGTCTAGTCAATTGATTTTTAGACAAGGAGTTTTTCAAAAAAGCATATCACTTGAATGGATGTCTATAAAGAAAATTCTGATTAAGACTAACAATATTAGAATTGTGTCGGATGGCAAGACCTATGACATTACTTTAATTGTAGATAAAGATGAGAAAGAGCAAATTATAAATTCTTTTGCTAAGTACTACAAGGATAGTAAAGTGGAATAATCACCAAGGTTTTAGTTAATCAAATTTTGTGATATAAAAATTTCGAACTATATAATTATTGAAACCCCATTATTTATAACAACTGGTATTATAATACCATGAAAAAATCATCCTTATTTCTTTTAATGGTTCTATGTCTTTTAGTTTTTTCGACTATTATGGAACAATTCATTATTACGGATAATCATTATTATGAGTTTTATGGTAATCAGATGTCTTATGAAAGGATAGTAGGCTTAATTGACTTTCAAACGAGATGGTCTTGGGTTGGCTATGTGCTTCTTCCGGTCATTTATCTGATCAAGTTTTCTGTACTATCAATATGGATTTTAGTCGGCATTATTTTTTTTGGCTACAAAACTTCCTTTAAGAAAATTTTCCATCTAGTAATAGTCTCTGAGTTTGTATTCCTTATTCCTGCATTGATCAAAGTCGTCTGGTTTGGGTTGATCCATACAGATTTTACCCTTGCTGAATTGAGTTATTTCACTCCACTTTCTCTGGTTAACCTGTTTGACATAGAGCGGTTGGAGCCCTGGTGGGTATACCCCTTACAAAGCATTAACCTCTTTGAGTTAATTTATCTTCTCGTATTAGGTTTTGGGGTAAGAAACCTGATCAAACAAGACTATGCTGAGGCATTGAAGTTTACTATTCCCGTGTATGGATCAGGCTTAGTGATCTGGATCGTCTTCGTGAGTTTCTTAACATTGAATTTTTCAACCTAATGTCTAGAAAAGTATTGGCAGGAGCCTTTTTTTTGACATCAATTGTTGCTTCTATTCTTTTATTCACGCGATCGCTCCATGAAAAGAGAGAGCAGAATAATAAAGTTGGGCGTATAACCTCAACTCTGACCAAACTCTCAGAATCCCTAGAGATTTCCGCTATTCGCTATTTAGATCCAACGCTAGTTCTTGTCATTAACAGCGAATGCGAACATTGCCAGTGGCAGGTAGAGGCACTACACCACCAAAAAGACTCTTTGGTGAATACTAATATCATTTTCATTAGCATAGAACCACAAGATTCCCTGATTAGTTACCTGACAAGAGTTGGCTTTGACCAAGATGATTTCATTGCTTTTGAGAAAGCTCCAGAGTTGATTGAAAAATCACTAGGTTCCACCTCTACACCACAATTACTGGTTTTTAAAGATAACCAATTAGCTAAGCACTATCGAGGTGAGACTCGGGTTGATTTAATTCTGAAATCTCTTACTGATGAACACTAGCTTAAAGGAATTAAATAAGACATTTATCAGACAACAAGGGCAGTCCGACTGTGGTGTTGCGTGCCTGTTATCTGTAATCAGGTTCCATCAAGGTGATACCTCTGTTGATATTATTCGTCAAAAGAGTGGCACAACCAAAACCGGGACTACCATTCTTGGATTATATCAAGCAGCAAGTCAGCTCGGTTTTGATGCCAAGGGATTGGAAGCGGAATCGGTTGAAAATCTTAAAGAATTAGATGAACCAGCTATTCTACATGTGGTTCTAGATAATAGACTTCAGCATTATGTGGTTTTTTATGGTTTCAACAAAAAGGGCCAACTTATTATAGGTGAACCTGGAGCTGGTATTGAACTGTGGGATGAGGTAAAACTGGAGCATGTATGGAAGACAAAAGCCTTATTGAAGCTCTCTATTAATGACAGTTTCCAGATCGTTGACCAAAGGGCTGATTCTTTTAAATGGGTAAAGAAATGGATTGAGGAAGATTTCAATATCCTTCTGGCTGCATTATTCTTAGGACTTTTAATTGCTGTTTTTAACCTTTCGTCAGCAATTTTTACCCAAAAGTTGATCGATGTGATCTTGCCTCAGAAGGAATTGAGTAAGCTGATTGTAGGAGTTTCTTTATTCGGAATTATTCTGATGTTCAAAGTAGGCTTGAGTTTCATTCGAGGGTCTTTTTTGCTCACACAGAGCAAAGATTTCAATAACCGAATGATTCAATACTTTTTTGGGTCATTAATTCGATTGCCAAAATCATTTTTCGATTCGAAAAAATCAGGAGAAATGATTGCTCGGATGAATGACACCCGAAGAATTCAAACCACTGTAAGCGCTCTTGTTGGTAATTTGATTATTGAAGTTTTGGTAGTGCTCACCTCAATAGTGGCGGTATTTCTATACAGTTGGCAGATGGGAGCTTTGGTGCTCGCAATGGTTCCAATATATTTGATTCTGAATGCTCAATTTAGTCGTCCAGTCCAAGAAAAGCAGAAGGTGGTAATGGCTTCTTATGGGCTAAATGAGAGCAACTATATCGATACAATAAACGGAATTAGTGAAATTAAATCTCATTCAAAACTCAATTTATTTGAACGAATAACGCTTAGTTTTTACGAGAGATTCCAACAAAGCATTTTTGATCTTGGTAAAATCCAGGTGAGGTTTTCTTCAGCCATTGAAATTGTGATGGTACTGATGACTTTAGCCGTCATGGGTTTTCATCGTATTTATATTTTGAAGAGGCTCTGGCATTAGGTGAGCTAATGGCTGTTGTAGGTCTTTCAGGAAGTATAGGACCGTCACTTACAAAAGTAATCATTTTCAATATTCAGTTTCAGGAGGCAAAAGTGGCATTCGAAAGAATGCAGGAGTTTGCTAATGTTGAACCGGAAAATGTTGAAGGAACTGAAACTGGAGATCTAGAATTTAAAGGGCTTTCGCTTAAAAATGTAAGCTTCAATTACCCAGGGTCATTGGATTTAATCAAAGGTATAGATCTAAGTATCCATAAAGGTAAAATTGTCGCATTACTTGGTGAAAGTGGAGAAGGGAAAAGCACCATTATTCAACTCATTCAGCGGTTTTATCCTGTGAGAAATGGTACTATTCTTTTGGGTGATAAGGATGTTAATGAATTGAACTTAGAACACTATCGGAATCAAATCGCCGTAGTATCTCAGGATACGAAGCTCTTCAATAATTACTTGCTCTTCAATATTGCACTTTCCGAAAATCCTAATGAATATGAGCATCTAGTACAATGGTGTGAATCAACGGGTTTTGGAGAGTATTTTAAAAAGTTTCCTCAAGGGTATATGACTTTACTCGGTGAGGAAGGAGCGAATATTTCAGGAGGTCAACGACAACTAGTAGCACTAGCTCGAGCGCTGTATTCCAAACCACAATTTTTTTTGATGGATGAGGCTACCTCCGCTATGGACCGAAATACGGAACATTTTGTTCTTAATCTAATAAACTCTTTAAAGAGTGAGATGGGAACTCTGTTCGTCACACATCGAATTAAAACAGCCTCTAAAGCAGATTATATTTATATTTTAAAAAATGGAGAGATTGAATGTGAAGGTTCACCTAAGGATTTAATTCTTTCTAAAAACCTGTTTAGTCAAGAAATGAACGATCTGAAAATACTTGCTTAAGTTTAAAAGCCGCACCCAATATTTAACCTCTCTTCGTACCCCAGTCTTCTTGCAATAGCTAGCGCATTACAAGCCCTTCTTTGTTTACCTGTTTCATAGAAGGCCTGAGCGGCTGTCACGTAGTTCGCGGAGCTATCTGGCCACATGCTCACATTCCATTTGATGGCTTTTAGTGCTCTATCAGGGTTTCCTGTCTTCAGGTAAGCGTCGGCAAGACCTGTGTATAGGTAGTAGTGTTCGTCGGGCACTGATTGCCCACTGATAACCAAAGGATACGCATCTCCAAAAATACTCTTGTAAGACGCGATAGCTCTTTTGCTGGCGAGTTCATAATACTTAATAGCTTCCTCTGGTTGCTGGAGTGTTTTATCAAATATTTGAGCGAGTGCTAGATAGGATTCTAATGGATGGTAATTGTTTAGAATGAGCTCGCTGTATTTAGAAATGGCTTTTTGAATTTGCTGATTGGCGTTGTAGCTCTGGGCCAAATGTTCATGTAAGATCTGGGTAGTACGGGGTCCGTAATCGATAATCAGTTCGTAATAGTGAATGGCTTCTGAAAAATTGTGCGCTCTAAATTGCCGTTCGGCCTTATCCAAAAACTCAATGTACAGGTGTTCCTTAAACTCGCGCATGTCTTGTTCATCGGTTCTAAAGATGCCCAGATCATTTAAATGAATGAGCGCTGCCTCTACTTTGCCCTCCTGATAGTCAGCTTGAATTTCTTCGAAGGCCGCTCGGCGATGAGCTAATTTTTCTTGTAGTGTTTTGGTGTCAAAATAACGTTTTATGCCAATTGCACTCATGACCAAAATGGCTACAACGATCGTAAAGGCGAACGCATATCCTGTCGCTATCCAGTTTTCTCGCCAATTAATTCTTGGTTCAACATACGGTTTTCTTGGGCCATTTTGCTGGTAATAGCGAGGTTGTGGTGAAGTATAGGTGGATCTGTGGCCAAATTGTCTTTGCAGGTCATACCGCGCTTTTTCATACGGATTGGAGAGCGTTTGATAAGCTTCATTTATTTGCTTAAAACGTTCCTCCATCTGATCGTTTCCACCGTGTTTATCCGGATGGAACTGGACAGCTAGTTTTTTAAAGGCTGTTTTTATTTCTTGCTGCGAGGCACTATCACTGATGCCTAGCGTGTCGTAGTGGTTATGCATGACATTTGCATTTACAGCTATTAAACGCGATTAGCCTACCATATTGTTTTCAATGGATGATTTTGTTGGCCAACCAGAACCCCAAAGCACAGGCGACTAACCCACCAACGATACTCAGGCTGGCATACGAAAAGAATGAGGCATATTCGGCTCGCTGGATTAGTTTAAGGCCATCCAGGGAAAAGGTTGAGAAAGTGGTGAAGCCACCGCAAAAACCAGTTATAAGGATGAAATTAACTGCATCATTGTTCCATTTGATGATAAAAGCGCTGAGAATGCCAATCAGTAGACTGCCAATGAGATTGACAGATAATGTAGCCAATGGAAAGGAGCTGCTGGTATGCTCGGCAAATGCTAAACCAACTAAATACCTGCCTGTGCTCCCCAAAGAACCACCCAATGCCACGTACAATATTTCTTTCATAAAGTGTCCAACTTCTGGCGGCAATGTGCAATCAATTCAGGAAAAAAACTAACGAATTCCTCTTTATACGCCTCATAGTCCTGTTTTAAGTCGATGCTTGCTTTTTCCATTTTGGAATCAAATGGAGTCCTTTTAGACATGCCAGTTAGTGCACGATCTATGCCCTCAATAAACTGATAATTGTACAGCCAGTTGTCACGGGCCATGTATGAAAGGAGGTGCGCTGCGTTTTTTGGAATGATGGTATTCTGTTCTTTCAGAAGGTTATATGTCCAGTTGGTGTATTCGATTAATGGTGTCTTATGATAGTTGCTCCAAAGAGAAGCCAGAAAATGATCGTAATAGACATCTGAAATGACCGGAGCATAATGATGGTAATTGGGTCTCAATCTTTTTTTCGTTTCGAGCACTATTGGGTGACTGTCTGTATAGTCATCGATCTCGCGGTGAAGTAGGATTCCCTTTTGAATTTCATCATCATATAATTCCAGCTTTTTGCCTTTGACGAAATCCCCAATAAAATTGCCGACGAGAATCTTCGGGTTTTCAAATGAGAGGTATATGTGGGCTAAGAAATTCATTCAATTGATCTTTACTACACCAGAACAAAAATTTTGTTCATCTTGTAATTTGCATTAAGTTTAAAAATTATTTCCAAACTACCGCAAAAAGCCTTTAACCATCGCTTCAGGATCTACAAATATGGCCCGCACACAATTAAACCTGCTCGTACAGTTGGCTAAGGTTGATGGTGTGGTTGTTCAAGACGAAATAGACTTAATCAAGCAGATTGGCGCGAAGAACGGCATGTCTCAGGACGAGATTAGTGCGTGCTTCGAAGATCCCAATCTGGTGGAGGATTTGAGTAATCTCACAGATGATGAGAAGTATGAATTCATCTACAATGCTGTTCAGCTGATGAAAATAGATGGAAGACTCTATAAAGAAGAGATTCAGTTCTGTGCACGAATAGCAAGCAATATCGGGTATGCTGAAGAAGTGTTGATTGAATTGATGCTCAAAATCTACAGCGACCCTGATATTTCAGCTGATAAAGCGACGCTGAAAACCACTATTCAGAAATACCTCAAGAAATAGTATGGATCATTCAGAGCATTTTTTGCATCTCTTGCAATTACTTAAGCAGGAGCGTGTAGAAGATCGCAAGCAATACGAAAGTAAAATCAGAAACAGGTCTTTGGAGGATCGCCGAAAGGAAGGGGTAACCTGGTATCCTGTAGTTCTGGGTCGATCTTATCTTGGAACCGGTGAAAAGTGGGTGCTTCAGGTAGAGCGAACTTCCCTTGTGGACGAGCGACACCACTTTCAGGCTGGATCTTCGGCTAGCCTTTTCCTAAATGATGATAGGCGTCATTTATCGGCATCTGGAATTATCAGTCGTGTATCGGAAAAGTACATGACCATAGTTCTTAACAGCGATGATGCTCCGGATTGGCTGGATGATGGAAAGCTGGGCGTGAACTTGTTGTTTGACGAAAGCACCTATGATGAGATGGAACGTACCATGCGGTCCATGGCAGGTGTGCGAGAAGGTAGACTGAAGGAGCTCGTTAAGGTATTGCTGGGAAAAACGGAACCACAGTTTGGTAGCCTTTACGATTTAAATCACCCCGGATTGAACCACAGTCAAAACAAGGCCTTGTCGTTTATTCGTGCTGCTCAGGATATTGCGCTTGTTCATGGCCCGCCGGGGACTGGTAAGACTACCACGATGGTAGAGGCCATAAAAGATACCGTGACTGAGGAGAAACAGGTCCTGGTAGCAGCAGCTAGTAATGCGGCCGTGGATTTGTTGGCGGAGAAACTAACCCAGCAGGGAATTCGGGTATTACGGATTGGTCACCCAGCTCGAGTCACCGAAGAAGTAGTGTCTTGTACCATAGATGCCCGACTGGGTGAACACGATGATGCCAAGATGCTGAAAGATCTTAGAAAAAAGGCAGAGGAGTTTCGAAATCTGGGAAGAAAATACAAACGCAATTTTGGCAGGGCTGAGCGTGAGCAACGTAAGATGTTGCTGAATGAGGCTAAAAACCTTAAAGAAGACGCTCACCTTCTGGAGGATCACATGATTCATGATGAGCTTAATAAAGCGCAGGTAATTGCCTGTACACTGATCGGAGCAAATAGTAATTACCTAAGAGGACGTACGTTTAAAACGTTGTTTATCGATGAGGCTTCCCAAGCGCTGGAGCCTGCCTCCTGGGTACCATTAATGAAATGCAATCGTGTCATTTTAGCGGGAGACCATTGGCAGTTGCCACCTACGGTCAAGTCAATCGAAGCGGCAAAAGCGGGACTTTCTGAGACTATTTTTAGCAGGACCATTGATGTCTGGGATGCGGACATTATGCTGGAGGTGCAGTACCGAATGCATGACGCAATCATGTCATTTTCCAATGAACAGTTTTATCAAGGGAAACTGATCAGCGCAGAAGTGATAAAACAACGAAAGCCACTGTTTCCCCGAGCGGTGAAATTCATTGATACGGCTGGTTGTGGGTTTGATGAAAAGGTGAATCCAGAGACACTGTCTACTTACAATGTAGAGGAGGGACGGTTTGTTTTAGATCGGCTAAAGGAGATTCTAGATGATGTGGGTTCTAGAGAAACTATGGTGCCGACAGTGGGAATTATTGCTCCTTACCGGGCACAGTCTGAGTTGTTGCGAAAGTATATTGTTGACCTTGATTTACCAGCGGAGGTGCTTAAGAAAATCACCATTAATTCTGTAGATGCATTTCAAGGGCAGGAACGAGACATCATGCTGATATCATTGGTTAGGTCAAATCCCAACGGTGAAATCGGTTTTCTGGCTGACAAACGCCGGATGAATGTGGCCATGACCCGAGCGCGGCATTTGCTGGTGATGGTCGGGGATTCAGCTACTTTGAGTGCAAATGGCTTTTTTGATGAGCTCATTCAGAATTTGCAAAGCCGCGATTTGTACCACAGTGCATTTGAGTATCTTTATTCGTAACCAACTACCGATTGTAAAACCGTAAATACCCTCCTACACGGATGGTGGAATGTTGTATTTTTTACCAGTTTTAACCAAAAGTATTCATGGGGCTATTTTCTAAGATTAAGAATTATATCACGGGTGGAGCTGCTGAAGTCTCAGTTGTTTTTGAAAACCCTAAGACAGATGGTCAGGAGCCTATGCGCTTGTTTGTAGTGGCGAATGCCAGGGACAGTTGTAAAATCAAGAATGTCTATTTGGAAATTCGTGGAATGGAGACTTACAAGAAGCGAGAAACGCGAACGAGTACGGATAGTAATGGAAACGTCACCACCACAACTCATGACGTCACTACTCATCATAAACACTTTGAGAAGAAGATGGTGCTGGATGAGGATGTGCAAATGCAAGAGGGTGAAGAAAGAAAGTGGCTTGGAGAGTTTGATCTTCCTACGGATGCGTTACCTACTTATCATGGGAAGGATTGCTTTATGAAATGGGAGGTGTTTGCCGGATTGGATAT
The DNA here is from genome assembly GCA_024305105.1 of Marinoscillum sp. Lineage (GTDB taxonomy): Bacteria > Bacteroidota > Bacteroidia > Cytophagales > Cyclobacteriaceae > Marinoscillum. Next base: position 23,274 of record JAMWZA010000045.1, on the reverse strand, counting down.
GCCGGGCAATGATCCGGATAGTGGATGGGTGGAGTTTTTCATCCAGAAAGAAATGAACTATGATATAAATAACACGAATGGGGCTTTTTGATAACATAAAGAATTATGTCACTGGTGGCGCTGCGGAGGTCAAGCTTGAGCTGGAGTCAGCTACATTAATTGAAGAACAATTGCTGAAACTGACTATCGCGGCTCGTCCTTCTTCAGATACGATTCATGCTAAAAAGCTCTACCTTGAAGTGAAGGCATTGGAGAGTTCATCTACCAAAAACGTTCGCTATCAGAAAGACTATGTGGTAGAATCTGAAATTCAAATCAATGAAGGGAATGAGCGTGAGTGGACATTTGAAGTGGAACTACCACCAGAAGCACCGGCCACCCATATCGGCAAGCATTTTAGTTTGGAATGGGGAGTCAAGGCCGGATTGGATATGGGTGGTAAAGACCCAGATAGTGGTTGGGTACGTTTTGTTTTGAATAAAGAAATGGATTACTCAATAAAAAACTCATGATTTAGAACTTGTCATTCTCCAGGAGCCGGAATGCTCGGTTCGTACCTGGCTTGCCTGTTGTTGTCATTTCCACCGATTTCAAACCCGTCTACAAGAATCGATTGAGGGCAGATAATACTCATGGGAAGTGTACCCATTCCATATCCTAAACTATGATGCACTTCTAATTGATTGGACATTCCAGATATTCTAAACAGGCCATTATTACCAGCCAGGTTTAGTCGATCTATGCGTATAAGTTCTTCTTCGCCCGTTTCGGTAGATACTTTATAGCATTCATAAAGGTTGGACTGATCGGCATTGAGTTTCAGTGATCTAAAAATCAGCGTATACGTCAATCCCAGATCCTTTGCTTTTTGGATCAGGTTTTTTTTCAGCTCTTCAGCGGACTGTCCTTTCGTAGGCGTAAAAGCGATGTTACTTGGTGCTACATTTTTAAATGAGCTCATGTAATTGAAGTGCAGTCGGTTGTGACCATTGGATCGTTGTGTGGTGGTCGTTGGTGTTCGGTCATTTAACTGGCCGATAAGCTGTCCGTTACTCACTAAATTGATTGTGTCTGGAGGAACGACACCTTCCGCGTCTATTGTCATTTGACCTATTAGCTTCTGACCGTTGAAAGCGTCCAATTTTGGATATAAAGCAATGTTTAGATTGCTAGAGCCAATTTTTTGAGTTTTCTTTTCCAGCTGTTTTTGTTGATTCTCTATAAAAGAGCGAACATTGGCTTCATCCGAATTGACCAGATTCTGTCTATCTGGAAATATCGAAGCATTTCTGGAACCAAAGAGTTGAGCGGTCAGAAAATCAGAAGCTAACTCTCCCTCGATAAGAACCGGGCCGTAATACAGATCGCTAAATGGCTCTCGCTCTATTTGTTTATTCAGTTCCATGTTCACTCGAGTTATATCCGCGTTGATGTCCGATACTTCAGGCAATGCCTCTTTGGCATTGTTCATGTAAACCAGTCGAGCGCCCACAAACCGTCCTTCATTGTCCAGTCGCTGAGTAACCATGGATAGCTGACTCAATTCGTAAGGAGTGACCACTGAGGTGCCTTCCGAATTGACGAAATAATGATTGGCAGCAAGTAATGACAATGAAGTCTCTGATCTAAATGAAGGAGCATTATTCAATGAGCTGCTCAAATCCATGATCATCTTTTCATATTGCGACAATGGGTCAAATTCAAACTGTTTTGGCGCATAAATGGATTGCACTGGCTCCTTTGAGAAATCAGCTAGCGGAAGCGAATCGATGTTATTTTGCTTCAACAGCTGAATCTTGCTCTTATGAAGTTTTGCGGCAGACTTGTATATATTATTCGTAGAGATCCAAAGCGATCTCCTGATGCCGTCAGGGTTGTTATCCAATGGTAAGTTTTCATAGCTAAACTCCTGATCGAAATTGAGCTTTTGATCTTGGTAGTTTTCATCACTGATGGTATAGTCGCCCACCATCACACGTGCATACCAGCTTTTACTACTATCAACGGATGATGCAATTAATCCACCACGGCTGGCAGAGACATTCAGTGTTTTGATATCTGAAACTCCATATCCGATATAAAATGGTTTTTCATAGCCCTCGATAGAAAGCTCCTTCATGTTTCTATCCAGCTCCGCCTTCATAGAGGTCAATATCACATCGGTATCGGCAGATTGACCAATGGCAGTGATGCTAATAGAAAGTAGTGTAATCAGGTATGCTATTCTCATTTGTTGAAGTTATTAGGTTCTTCAAGAATTGGTTGCTCTACGTTGCTTTCGAGCTTCTTTTGCGTTTCGATTTTTCTAACGAAAAGGGATGGGGAAGTTGCCGTGACTGGAATGTAACCAGACTCCGCCCCGCAGTATCCAAAGAAGGTTTCTATGTCTTCTCCTGTAGCACGAATCTCTGAGAACATCGTCAAAGGCGTGCCAATTAGATCCACACCGCGTACAATTTCGTCTGGTCGGCCGTCCACGTAAATCTTGTAAACTTCAGTTGGTGCGATGCTAAAAGCATTTGGTCTAAAGCGATCGGTCATGGTATATCCTCCTGAAACTTGTTTGATGTAGTAGCCAAAAGCTTTATCCTGTTTCTTGCATTCTTTGATCAGCATCTTTCTCAATGATTCCTCAGATTTGGAGTTGCTGCTTTCTATGATCAGGTTTGATTGACGGCTTACCGGAGAGTTTCCATAATACGCTCTGGCATGACCATTTGATTCTTTGCCTTCGGAGAGTGGCGTCCTTGATCTTAACAAGTCTTTTAGAATGCCATTTTCTACCAGCGTCACCTCTTTGGATTTCACTCCCTGGTCGTCGTATTTGTAGGTACCTGTCATGTGTTTTCCATTGTACGTTTTAGCAGTCGGATCTGCTCTTACCTGAAGGAACTTCGGCAATACTCTTTCACCCAGTTTATCCTTGAAGGTTTGCGAATCGAATTCGCTGCTCAAGCGATCAGCCTCGATGCGGTGCCCAAAAATCTCATGGAAAAATACTCCTGATGCACCACCAGAAAAGATCGCTGGTCCTGCAAATGGTTCTGCTTTCTCAGCTGTCTGTAATGCCGTAAGGGTTTTTGTCATCCGCTCAATATCCGATTGGATAAGTTCCTGATCCGGAAGCTCGGAAGGAATTCGCGCAAAGTAGTTTTGATGAAGGGGAATGACTTCTCCGTCTGCTGACCGGATTGCCGCAGCGATCTGAATTTCTGCACGGACTTCATTTTGAATGATTTTAGTGCCTTCTGAAGAGATGAAGTATTTTTTACCGTATACGTATCGAAGGATTACATCGCCTTGAATATAGTCTTTGTTGCCTTTAAATGCGATGGACAATTCGTTCAGCTTGCGAATCCATTCTTTAGTGTCTATTGATTTTATATCAGAAGGAAGTTCTTCATCGTAATAGGTCTCCGGGTTTAGCTTTTGAATTCCCGATTGGGTTTTATCTGATGCGTCAGCATTGGGATTGTAACTGGCGGACGACATTTTGTACATGATGTCAGTGGCCATCCAAAGCGTTTGTTTAATGCTTTCTTCCGAGTTTGTAATTGGAAGGGGAATCGCTTGACGCATTCCATATTGATTGGATTTGCCATCAGTGGAAGAATCGTAGTTACCCAGCTTGATGTCAATGTTTAGCAACCGGGAATGGTCACTGTTGGTATTCATCAGGTTTCCGAAAGAGCTCGAAAGTACGATGCTATTCATATCAGAGACATGATAGCTCATGAAATAGACCGGTGTTCGTAATTTGGAAAGGTGTTCGAACTCTCGGGTGATTTCCTCGTCCAGTATGTTCAAAAATTCGTCTTGCGCCTGACCGATGGTCGCCCATCCGAAAGCCAGCAGGAATAGTATTGTTCTTATCATTCAAAAGCACATTAAGCTGCTAATATAAGTATACAAGTCTACTCACCATAGTTGTTGGCCTGGTAAGTCGTCTCAGCTTAATATGCTTTCGAGCTGGAAATCAATTATTCGTATCGAAGCGCCTTGACCGGGTTGGATTGGGCAGTACGAAAGGTCTTATACCCAACAGTAATCAGTGCGGTGATCATCACCATTGCCCCTGCGAAAAGGAATACCCAAATGGGCATGCTAATTCGAGTAGCAAAATTGTCCAGCCACTGTTCCATGACGAGGTAGATGATCGGCCAGGCGATTAGGTTTGAAATGGCGATCAGTATGATAAACTCCTTTGAGAGTAACATAACAATGCCGCGTAAGCTAGCGCCTAATGCTTTTCTGATGCCAATCTCTTTCGTTCGCTGAAGCGCAGTGAATGATGATAGTCCAAACAGCCCCAGGCATGCTACCACAACACCGAAAATGGCAAACAAAGTGAAGACCCGACTAAATGTACGTTCATTGGCATACTGTCGATTGAAGAATTCATCAATAAAGAAGTAGTCATAAGGGTCTCGTGGGAAGAACGCTGTGAAGGTCTGTTGTGCTTGATTAAGGACCTGCTGGTAGTTGTCAGTAGTTAGGCTGAGTGTGAAAAACCCGGATGGAGCTTTAACCAGTGGAAGCACTATCGGTGCCACTTCAGATTTAGCAGACATCTGTTGGTAGTCGTCGACCACTCCGATAATGGTTTTTGGGTTGTTCCAAAAACGCACTTTTTGGTTGACGGCTTCTGCCGGGCTTTCATAGCCTAGTAGTTTGACAGCTGCTTTATTTAGTATAACTGCTCCCGTATCCGTGGTAAAGCTTTTGTCGTAATTTCTGCCAGCGACCATTTTGATGTCAAAGGTTGGAAAATAATCGTGATCGATTCCTGCTATATAGATCGTATTATTTTGGCTATCAGGATCTTCCCATTTTCGGATACCATTGGTCCAGAAAATCTCATCTCCCGGAACGTTGCTGCTGGCAGTGATTTGATCCACACCAGGAATGTTGAGCATTTGACTTTTGAATGTCTGGAGTTTGGTTTGGTAAATGGAGTCACTCTCCAGAGACTGAGGTCCTTTGATTACCAGAGTATTGGTCATGTCGAATCCCAGATCTACTGTATTCATGTGCTGGAGCTGTTGATAGACGATGAGTGTTCCTGCAATCAGGGTGACGGATGCCGCAAACTGAAACGTGACTAGCGAACGTCGCAACCCTTTTCCCGCTTTCTGGCCCTGCAGTTTTCCTTTGAGAACAGCTACCGGCTTGAATGAAGAAAGTACAAATGCTGGGTAAAGACCTGAGAGTGCAACACCAGCAAAGAATACTCCAATGGCCGTAAGCCAGAATTCTGTGCTTACCAGAAAGTCCGTGCTAAGTAGTGAGTTGGTCAGCTGATTGAAATATCGGATACCAAGAACTACAATTAGCAAGCCTATGATCAAAGCGAAGAAGTTTAGCAGCAAGGCTTCAGATAAGAACTGGTAAACGAGTTGTTTTTTATAGGCTCCCATGGTTTTTCGGATGCCTACTTCTTTGGCACGTTCCATGGCACGAGCTGTGGACAGGTTGATGTAGTTGATCCAGGCGATGACCAATATGAAGAAAGCGATAATCGATAAGAAAAAGACGGCATCCCCATCACCTTGTTCTTCAGGTTCTGACTCCTGCAGAAGGTTGGAGTAAAGGTGAATGTCCGTAATTGGTTGCAGTGGGAATTCTGCTTTGAAATTGTACTTCTCGAAAATTTCACCCCGTTCTTCATAAAGCACTTCTTCAAACTTTTCATCAAAGGCCTTTGGATCAGCTCCGTCTTTTAGTTGGACATAAGTGTTAAAGTCATACCAGCCCCAGGCTGTCTCCGAATTCGACGATCCATCGTCCTGACGAGTTTCGTTATTTAGCGTTTCGTAGGAGATCAGAAAATCGTATTTGAAATGGCTGTTGTTTGGAACATTCTCCGTTACTCCTGTAATTTCTAAAGGAAGCTTTAGCCAGGAATTGAATGTGATGGTTTTGCCAATCACATCTGTACTACCAAAATATTTCTCAGCCATCTCACTGGTGAGCACTACTTGATTGGGTTCTGTGAGGAGGTTGTTTTTATCTCCTTCTACTACGGAGTAATCGAAGATGTTAAGGAAATCCGGATCTGCAATGTGAATGCGGTCTTCCCGAAACTTGGTGTTATCGGTGGACATAACTCCGCTTACCGGAAAGGCTCTGGCGAAGGCTTCTACTTCGGGCATTTTTTCTTTCATAAAGGGGCCTACACGAGGTACCGCGGCGGCACAATCAATTTGAAGGTCTTCACCCCGATATACCTTATACAGGACTCGATAGGTATTTTCATGATTACTATGAAACTTGTCATAACTGTTTTCATAAGTGACGTATTGCAGGATGAATATGAATGCTGCGATACCCAGTGCCAGCCCCATGATGTTGAGGCCGGAGTAGACTTTGTTTTTGGAAATAGTCCTCAGCGTGATTTTGAAATAGTTTTTGAACATGGCTATTGAGTTATTTTGAGTGATCTTTTTTCTTCTGCGTAGGTCGTAGTTTCTAATGGATAGCACTGCATCCACGAGGTAATTGCAGGAAGCAATGAAGCGACCTTTCTCCGCTACCTGTTCCTGATAGATTTCTTCCAGATCGCCGGAGATTTCTCCAAAGAGTTCTTCGCTGTAAATCTTTTTCAGCAGATAGGTGCCCAGGCGAGGAGGGGTGCTATGGTCTGATGACCGTGTCATCCTAATGTGAAAAAGAAAGTTGAGGGATGTTTTTCCAAAGCTGCTCCTTGAGGTCTTTGGACTGCTGCAAGGTGGCAAAACCAGCACTGGTTACTTTGAAAAAACGCTTTTGCTTTCCACCACGCTTTTGAGTGGCACCACCAAATTCTGAAGAGAGGAATCCTTTGTCTTCCAGTCTGTACAATGAAGAATGGATAGCGCTGATATTGACCTTGCGATCGGCGTTCTTTTCCACTTCTTTTTTCACTACTACGGCATATGCCTCATTGGCCAAAGACGCAACAGTAAGCAAAACCAACTCTTCAAATTCCCCTAAATACGTTCCTTTCATCAGTATGAATTTCTATTTACCTCATAAATGTAAATATTATCATTCAGATAAAGCACATGTTTGTAAATAAAATGATGATGTTCTAAGTCTTAGGTTATAGGTCTTGGGTTTCTAAGTTTTGAGTTTTAGGTTCTAACTATTAGATTCTAGGTTTTAACTTATTGGGACTAGCGTAAACATTATGAACTTGATTCGCGGATGGTTTTCTTTGAATTAATGGCTTACCCATCAATGCCTGCACCAGAACACCTGTAGCCAGAAGCAAGTAGAGCATAGAGACCATCACAATTCCTTTGGTAGAAGATAAGACATAATAACCAAGCAGCGGAAGAACTTGCAAGGCATGCATTCCTACGAAATGAGCAATACGCAGATCACCATGAGTTACACTCCAGTTCAAAAACTTCAACCCTGGAGTGCCATCCGCCGCGCCGATAGTATGTGAAAGTCGGGCGCCCATCAGACCACCTTCAAAAGCGAAAATCACAAAAAGGATGATCCCCAGACGAATGCCCCAAACGTAGCTCGTAGATAAATCAGGCAAAGGTTCGGTGAAAAAACGTATCCCAATGTACAGTGTGGCCAACGTCATGATACTGATCGCAAGGCCCATCATGGAGAACATAAATCCATTGTAGGAAGAGGAGGTGTTGAAGTGTGAGAGTTGACCTTGTGATGCTCTTAATGTGATGTAAATGAGTTCGAAAGCTAAAACGGCGATTGTCAGCCAGGTATAGACCGAAATGATTGGTGTTTGTTTTAAGTAACCCAAATACCATCCCATGCTCCAGACAAAAATGACTGTGGAGGTAAAGAACTTGGTGGGTTTAAGCCAGGCACTAATCCCATGTACTTCGGTAGGCGAGAAAATAGCCATTATCCCACAGGTGATGGCACCCAATAAACTAATCCACCCAAATAGGTACAGTGGGTAATTTCTAGCTGATAATTCTTGTAAAAGGTCCATGACGTTAATTGATCGGTTTATTGATCAATACAACCGAAGATGATGCTCCAAGGATTACAGTAGCTACCTGAGGCTGGAATAATTGATGGTGAAGCCGATAAAGTCGGAAATGAAATCAATCCATCTGAATGTTTGGATCTACGATTTCATAATCGTTTTGACTCAGCATATGCGATGGAATGTTGTTCTTAATATATTCTTCGATGAGTTTGATGTAGCGGACCTTGTCGTAATTGGGTGTTACCACCAATCCGATTTCCCGGGCCTTAGGTCGTCCGTAGATCATTTTCAGGTTTTCTTCCTGGTACTCATTCAGGCTCAGTGTGGTGAGCTCAGGCAGAATGGTCATCCCACCATGCGTGTCTACAATTCGGATGAGTGCGTCAATCGAGTTGCTCTGGTAAATGAACTTTTTCCCTTGTCGGATAGACTTTATATCACAAAAATCATTGATCTGATCCCGAAAGCAGTTGCCCTCATTGAGCAGCCAGAGTTCGTCATAGTTGATGTCCTCAAGTTTCACCTCATTGGCCGATCCGGAATTGATGGCTGACGCGTAGAGGTAGAACCGCTCGTAAAATAGTGGAATGGAATTGATCCCATACACATCAATAGGAGTGGAGATGATTCCCACATCAAGTTCCCCACTTCGAACACCATTGACTACCATTTCCGTGGTTGATTCTTTAAAAATCAGCTGCAGATTGGGATAGTCTTTTTGGATAGCATGACTAAAAAGAGGGACCAAAAAGGGAGCCAGCGTCGCAATAACGCCAATCTCCAGCGATCCACTGTAGTCCTCCTGAAGTTCATTGGCAAAATTGGTTAGCTGTTTGGCATTGTTGACGACTTCCTGCGCTTTGATCAAAAACAGGTCGCCATCACGAGTGACCTGAATAGGCGAACCGGACCGGTTGAACAATTTGATTCCAATCTCTTCCTCCAGCTTTTGGACTTGCACACTTAGTGCCGGCTGGCTGATGGCCAACTGTTCTGCAGCCTTTTTAAAGTTTTGGTATTTCTTAAGTGTAAGCGCGTAACGCAACTGTGTTAATGTCATAAGTACAAGCTATTCCCTGATAATTTGAATAGTAAAAAACTATTGCATATTTACAAAGTTATTCACTAGTAACCCATGACAAAGGGGAGAAAGTAATCGTCAAAAGGAATAAAATTGGTACAACCGTGGAAAACATCAATGAACTCATAAAAAACCAGCAATTGGATCAAATCAAAGCCCTTCTGGAGCAGAAGCCTGCATTGGCCAATCAACCTGATCAACGAGGGTTCAGTCCGTTGATTATGGCGGCATACCTCAATGCAACAGATGCGGTTCATCTGTTGCTCGACCATGGAGCGGAGGTTAATGCTCAGGATGCTTCGGGTAATACTGCCCTGATGGGAACATGCTTTAAAGGATATACGGAGGTAGCTGATCTTTTAATTTCAAAAGGTGCGGATGTAAATCTCAGAAATGGAGATGGTGCCACAGCACTGGCATTTGCAGTGAACTTCAATCAGGTGGATGTCGCGAAATTGCTGTTGGCACATGGAGCTGTGATTGACAAAAGTGTGATGGGAATGGTTGCTCAGGCAAAAGCGAAAGGAAATGAGGAAATCGTCAATTTAATAGCCAGTCAGTCCTAGCTGGACTTCCAGTTGGATCGATCAAGTTGGAAAACAGAACATACGTCTTTGCCAAACCATCTTTCTTCCACAAACTCAAATCCAAATCGTTTGTAAAAACGGTGTGCTTTGGTATTTGATTTAAGTGGGTCAATTACGATTCTGGTTACTTTTGGCGTTGAAAAACACCGAATAATGGCTTGATTCATCATCTGTGTGCCATAGCCTTTGTTAAGGTAGTCAACTTCCCCAATCCAAATATCAATGGCTCGCAGGTTTGGCGCTATTTCACCCCAGTAGTGTGTTTCTTCCAGGTGTGGATCAATGATTTGAACAAATCCAATGGGTTTTCCATCCAGTTCGGCTACCAATTGTTCTCGCCAGGGAACGGATACGCCAAGTTCCTCTTCCCAGTCCCAAAACTCTTCGTCTCCATCCGACAGCTTTACATGAGGCTGCTCATCCCAGTATTCTAATAGTGGAATGTCAGCTTTGGAGGCATGTCGTAATGAGATCATGCTATTTTAAAACGTACGATGCTTCGTTCGGTTTTTTGAGCCAGTTGATTGATAGACAATTCACTTAATTGCAAAATGCGTGGATATCCGCCAGTGACCTGTGCATCGCGCATTAACGCAAGTAATTTGCCGGCAGGTGTCAATTGGATAGTACCGGGAATGGTCTGTGTGGTGATGATCTCTCGGGTATGACCAGGCATGAGTTTGTTGTTGAGTTGATAACCCATCCGGTTGTTGGGGCCGATTGTCCAGTCTTGGTCAAAAACCGATTTTAATTGGTCTTTACCTAGTAAGTTGAATTCAGGACCCGGGAATACTTCCAGTTTTTTAGTGTTGAAGTACTTTTTATCAATTTTAATAGCAGATGAAGCTTCACTCATCAATTTTCCGTTCATGTAGCCCACCTGATCACCATTCCTTAATTGATGATCGCTAGTAATGCCGCTGTATTGTGAAAAGCTATTCATGACCTTCTCAGATTGAAGTGTGGCTGCTATGGAGAGGTAAGCCCGGATGCCGTATTTGCATTTACCAAATTCGAGAACCTGTCCTTTTAGGACATTCACCCGGGTATTCAAAGAAATGGGTTTCTTATCCAGTTTAGGCGTAAGATCTGCTCCAACGAGCGCTATCGTAGCATCCGATGTGAACTCTATCTGCGGTCCAACCACCGTAATTTCTACGACGGGTGCTCCAGGCTCATTGCCTACGATGAGATTCGCTCGAATGGCACTATTCTGATCCATAGACCCGGATAGTGGCACACCGTACTTTCGGTATCCGTATCGGCCCATGTCCTGGATGGAGCTCTGCAGTCCTGCTTTATGAAAAATCATTGTTCCATTCATGCCTTCTGGAATTTGTAGGTTCCACTTTCTACCTCTTTTTTGATTTTGTTGTACTCTTTAATGGATACAGATTTGAATTTAATTTGATCCCCAGGTTTGAAGGGGCATGGAGGATCGATTTTGATATCAAATAATTTTATAGGCGTATTACCAACCACATGCCACCCGCCAGGTGAGCTGGTCGGGTAGATGCCTGTTTGACTGCCTCCGATCGCTACAGAACCAGCGGGTAGTGAGGAGTCTGGGTTTGTTTTTCGTGGGTGATGAAGTTTTTCATCTAACCCTCCCAGATACATGAACCCAGGGAGGAAACCGTAAAAGTGGATGTCATACAGGTCGGATGTATGAAGCTTGATGACTTTTCTTTTCGACAATTTCTTTTCTTCACAGACTTTCGCCAAATCTGGAGCGAGACTTTCATCGTAGCATACAGGCACCGCCCACTTCCTGGTTCTGAATTTTTTGTGATTGATCTGCAGCTTCAGGAGTTCTATTTCCAGATTTTCTTCGTCTATCTGTTGATGGTCATAGGTAATCAACAAGCTGCGGTATGCCGCAAAGCACTCGATGATGATCTTTCCCAAATCCTTTTCTATTGCATGTTGCCAGGCGGCTATTTCCACCATGATCTCCTTGGAGATTGCTCCCGGCCATTCCATCAATAGATTGCTTTCATCCATTGATTTAATGTGAATATTTCTCATGATTCTTCGCTCAGTAGTTTGACTATGGATACCGCATTTGGGTTATCTCCATGTATACAAAAAGTTTCTGCTTCAAAATCGAAGGTAATGCCATCTATGGAGGTGAGCTTTTGGTATTTGGATATTTGTTTGACTTGCGAAAGCGCTTCTGACGGAACTTCGATGACCGAATCGCTATTGGACCTGGAGGCTAACGATCCGTCATGTTCGTAACGTCTGTCTGCAAATCCTTCAAACCGAACAGGGATTCCGTCTTCCTGCGCCAGTTCTGCAATGACGCTTTTCCATGGGGCATAAAGCGTCATTCCTGGGTATTTTTTCATCACCTGTATGACCGCTCCTGCAGTTCTTAAATCAGTGATTGACTGATTGTAGAGTGCTCCATGTGGTTTGATATGGCCAATTTCCGCACCCAGAACCGAACAGATTTTTTCAAGACTGGAAATCTGTCCGATCAGTAGGTCGATGAGTTCGTCAGAAGGAAGACTCATGGGCTTTCTGCCAAAGCTTTCCTTATCCGGAAAGGAGGGGTGAGCGCCTATTTCTACATCATATTTTAAAGCAAGCCTGACAGTCTCGGTCATAGAGTCTGCATCACCAGTATGTCCTCCGCAAGCAATGCTGCAAGCCTGGATATAGGGCATGAGGAGGTGATCATTTCCTCCGTTTTCACCCATGTCACAATTAAGCTGCCATCGCTTCATATCATTAAATATAAGCAGTCAAATGAATTAAAGTTTAAAATGCCGTCAAGATACTTTTGATTCCTAAAGCCAATGTAATCAATGCGATGATGAAACCTACTCCGGTAATCGCTCTATGGTTGGTGTATTCGCCTAAAACGGATTTTTTACTACCCAGCCACAGCAGTAGCGCAGCAATGAGCGGAAGCAGTAGGCCATTGGCCACCTGAGCAAATTTGATGATATCAACTGGTTTGTACCCAACCGATGAGAAAATGGTCCCAATTAATAATATCGTCATCCAAGTGAGGCGAAAGCCCGGATGTTTGGGGTTGTCCGGCCAGTTAAAGCAGCCCTGGGCGACATAGGCGGCTGCCAATGGAGCGGTAACGGCCGAAGTGATGCCTGCAGCAAATAGGCCAATAGCGATCAGGTATTTGGCCAAACTTCCGTATAGGGGCTCCAATCCTTTAGCGAGATCTGCAGCGTTTTGTATGTTGCCTGACGGGACGCCTGCTGCGGCAATGATGATCGCTATCGATACCACACCTCCTATCACGATGGAGCGGATGGTGTCTTTTCGAGCTGCTTTAAGTTCGGAAACTTCCCATTGATTGTTGGCTAAAGACGCGTGTAGAAATAAATTGTAAGGAACGATTGTTGTGCCAATCAAAGCCATGATGATCAATAGGTCGTCGCTATCAAACGAAGGGATCAACATCCCCGAAAAAAGCTCCTTTATGTCTGGTTGGGTTAATATGGCTGTTACGACAAAGGAAAAGCTCATAAGAATGACCAAACCAGTCAATGCTTTTTGGATCGTTTGGTGGCTGCCTGACCATAGTAAAGCAGCGGCAATTAATCCAATGGCAAATCCGGCATAAGGAATGGTCGTAACTCCATTTAGCCCAAGTACGGCTCCACTGATATTGCCCGCTTCGTAGGCTGCATTGCCGATCACGATGGCGCTAAATACCAATCCCAACAACAGAAAACGTACCCATGATATCCGCGTCTCTCGGCGTAGGAGGCTGGTCAATCCCTGGTGACTGACGATTCCTATTCGTGAGGCAATTTCCTGTAGAAAGATGGTGGCGGCAATCGAGATGAGCATGACCCACAGCAGTTTGTATCCATGATTGGCTCCGGCCAATGTGCAAACGGTCACTGTACCGGGACCAATAAAGGCTGCTGCGATTAGCATGCCGGGACTGCCACTTTTTGATGGGTTTTTGTCTGTCATGTGTTCAAGTTTACGAATTAAGCAGTTGGATACCCAAGTATAGTCATCTTTAGTAAGGTAAGAAGTTGTTTGATCTGGCCTCATCCTAGCCGGATGCTCCTAAATCCTTCTCCAACTTGGAGAAGGTCTTTTTATAACGGTGCTTAACTTAAAAGCATTTTACAGCCTTAAAAGGTGTTGTGGTGATAATCCCTCTAGGGAACTTGAACCGAAATGGAACGGGGCTATTTAAGCAGAATGGTCACTAAGAAAAATCTTATCATGGATATCCGTACATTTAGTATAAATTCTAAGTTTAATGATAATTTACCTTTCTGATTTACGAAGTGACGCTTGTCCAACGTGTCAGAATTTTTGTCATCAATTGAAAAAGTACAATCCATGAAAAACTTAATTATCCTATTCCTTCTGGTTTTCTCGTTTGGAACCAATGCCCAGCGCACGCTGATTTATGCAGGACGACTCATCGATGGCGAGTCTGATAAACCCAGGTCAGAGCAAACGATCATCATCGAAGGGAAATCCATCACCTCAGTGGAAAATGGCTATGTAAAACCTTCACAGAATGATGAGGTGATTGATCTGAAGAATAAAACCGTGATGCCCGGATTGATCGATATGCACGTGCATCTGGAAGGAGAAACCAGTAAGGACGGCTACTTGAAGGAATTCACCATGAATGCAGCGGACATTGCTTTCGAATCTTCCAAACACGCCAAAACGACGTTAATGGCTGGCTTTACAACAGTGCGGGATGTTGGCGGCTCTGGTGTGAACATCTCCTTGCGCAATGCCATCAACAAGGGGTTGGTGGTAGGGCCCAGAATCTATACTTCGGGTAAATCGCTGGCGATCACCGGTGGACATGCCGACCCAACGAACGGCTATCGGGAAGACCTGATGGGTGATCCCACACCAAAAGACGGTGTGGTCAATGGTGTGGAAGATGCCATGAAGGCTGTTCGCCAACGCTACAAAAATGGTGCGGATTTAATTAAGATAACAGCAACGGGTGGCGTGCTGAGTGTTGCTAAAGATGGCACCGGTCCACATTTCTCCGAGGAGGAGATGGCCCAAATAGTGAAGACAGCCACTGATCTGGGATTTCATGTAGCGGCGCATGCACATGGCGATGAAGGAATGCAGCGAGCGATTCGTGCAGGAGTAAAAACCATCGAGCATGGGACGTATATGTCGGAGGAGACCATGAAGCTGATGAAGGAGTACAACACCTACTACATCCCAACGATTACTGCCGGTATGTCTGTGGCGGAGCTGTCAAAAATAGAAGGGTATTACCCGGCCATGGTAGCGAAGAAAGCGGCAGTGATCGGACCACAGATAAGCAGCACTTTTTCCAAAGCTTATAAAATGGGTGTTCCGATTGGGTTCGGAACCGATGCTGCAGTGTATCCACATGGCGAAAACTACAAAGAATTTATCTACATGGTGGATGGAGGTATGTCGGCCATGGAGACGATCCAATGTGCCACTTCCGTCAATGCCGGTATCCTTGGTCAGAGCGAGTCGTTTGGAGCGATTAGGAAAGGATTGTATGCAGACATCATTGCCGTGGATGGCAACCCACTGGAGCAGATTGATGACATGGGGAAGGTGAGCTTCGTGATGAAAGAAGGGGTGGTTTATCGGGAGTGATAGCTAAAAATACCCGGCACCCATTAAAGAAATTGTGATCGGTTATGTAGAGCAAATACTAAATATTACCGCTCAGCGTATCTTTGGTTTAACCAGTCTTAAAACATTGAATTGTTAGGATGAATACCTTGTTTGATCTCTGAATACAACATTTCGTATATTTACGCTATGGTTACAGTAATAAAAAAAGGTACACCTATAGAAGAACAACTTCAAAAGTTGAATGAAGTAGTATCTAAAGAAAGTAAGGGAATCTCTGCGTCGAAATATAGTGGGGTTTTCAAAAAGAAAATAGATCCGATTAGTTACCAGTCCAACTTAAGGAATGATTGGAACTAAGCTCTTTGTTGATGCCAATATTCTAATTTATCTTCTAAATGATGACGTTGAGATCACTCAAATTCTTGAAGGAAAGCAACTTGTGATTTGAGTCATCACAGAACTAGAGTTGCTTGCAGTTCTGGATTTATCTAGTGAAGAACAATCAATAATCGAACAACTCATCAGCGAGTGTCAAGTGATCAATATCAATTCAGGGATTAAGAAAGTAGCCATAGAATTTAGAAAATCAAGAAAACTGAAACTCCCAGATGCCATCGTGGCAGCATCCTCATTTTACAGCAAATTACCTTTACTCACTGCGGACAAAGCGTTTGAAAGAATCGGAGAATCAGACGTGATTATTTATTCAGCAGAATGAATTGAGCCGCAAGGATTATTGCGAATATCATTGCCGTGGATGGCAACCCCCTGGAGCAGATTGATGACATGGGTAAAGTAAGCTTCGTGATGAAAGAAGGGGTGGTTTATAAGGAGTGATAACAATTACCAAGAGAGGTGTTTTCATGTCAGGGGACGGTCTTATTTGTGTGGCGGTTCGGAAAGTGCTATTTTAGAAATGGATAGTGGTTGTAAGTGCTGCCGGTAAACGGCTCTAATTGGTTTTGTTATTAATTATCAATCACTTAATTAGAATATAACCTTAAAATAGTCTAAGTAGGTTATGTGCACGTGCACACAACCTGATTGTTATCTACAATTTCCAATGAGCCTAAATCTCCCCAATACACTTTATCACTATTGCTCGATTGATAGCTTTTTTCATATCATCAATTCGAAATCTATCTGGTTGTCGAACAGTAGCCAGATGAATGACTCTTCTGAAAATGTGTGGATTGAAAAATATTTCGATCAAATCAAAGACTATTTTTCTCACGGCAAATATGGTAAATTCATAAATAAGGTAATTGACACCTATTATATGAATAATCATCCTCCTTATATTTTTTGTCTTTCTGAAAAAAAAGATTTGCTCAGTCAGTGGAGAGCATATTCCCAAGATGGACATGGTATATCTATTGGTTTCAATACTAAGAATTTAAGAATCCAGAATATAATACCTGCTCCAAATGTTTACGCCATTAACACATTAGGTATTTACAAAGTAAAATATAGCATACCTGGACAGAAGAATCGAATAAGTAAATTGTGCGAGAGTTTTAAGCAAGATTTTAAGAAATCAGATGATGTTGATTCAATATTAGAGTTCTCTTCATCTCTTAACAATATGGCATTAGTGTTCAAGAATCCAAGCTTTAAAGAAGAAAGAGAATGGAGAATAATGCATACACCAATATTTGATGAAATACCTTATGAAGAACCTTTAGACCAACTTTCAGGGCTTAATTTCAGACCTCAATCGAATAGAATATTGACTTATTTTAGTTATGATTTCGGGGAAAATTTTGACTCCAACTAAATAACTGAAGTAGTATTAGGTCCTAAATCCGAAATTTCCATAAAGGAAATGCAGCAGTTTTTAACTTCTAACAATTTGGAGAAAACGAGGATCAAATTAAGCCAATCGACTTATAGGTAAAGCTCGTAACAGGTGCTAAGCCCAATCGGCTTAGTTAGTTAATTGCAAAGGGAATTTGGAAAAGATAAATTTAAGATATTTGAAGGGCAAAGTAGATAGTGCTTAGCTAAGCGTCATCCTTACATCTCCATGGTTATTAAGAAGAAAAATACATCTGAACGAAAGGAGCACAACTGGTTCATGTTTGCGATGGGACTGAAACATCATGTTTTCGCTGATTATATCTCTATCAAACTTGCTCACTTAATGGAACCATTAACATTCGTTCCTTCAACTTTTGCCAGAATGGTTGAATTGGTAGAGAAATTATTAAAACTTTATTTGTCGTTCAAAGAGCAAAGAGAGGACGCTTTGTCACATTACAGTTCTATCTATGGGCATAACATTGAAAAATTAAGGACGCAGGCGGCCAATTATGATGAAGTTTTTAATGAGGTAGACATAAGACAATTTGCTTCTGCCTTTGATGATAAAAGAGGTGCTTTATTCCAACATTTAAGGTACGGATCTCAACCAACAATTGATGGATTCTCAACAAATATTAACGTCCTTATGCCGATAGTTGAAAAGGTATTTTTCTCTTCAACACTTAAACATCAAGAAACGGACAAGAAGATGATAAATCATAATTCAGCGATATATATGCTGTTAACGGCAAGTCAAATGGATCAATCCAGAAATCCTAAATTATTGATACGAGCCATCCAGATGGATAACCCTTACTTTGAAGCTTACAAGACATATTGTAATGAGCTTTCAGAATTTGATAAAAAATTCAATCAACAACTTGAAAGACAGAAGAAAGATCAAGGTAACGAAGGCTAACAGATGCTCAAACGTAAGCAGAAAACACTCAAAACTTCATCAATGAAAGCTATTACCGTAATTACCTTAATGACGTTGCTTTCCGCATGCTCGATTAATAAATATCAGCTTGCTGGAGACAACAAGGATTTCTTGATTAATCAAATAAATAAATTATCACAAGAAGGTCTTATCTCCTCAAAACCAATCTTGGTAGTTGATGGTGTTGAATATACTAAACCAAGAAAGATAAACCTTCCAGAAATCAACTTAACAAGAGATAAGATCCAAGAAATTGAACTCCTCAAGAAAGAACCTGCAATTCGAATTTTCGGAAACGCAGGAAAACGGGGAGTTTTAGTAATAACTTCTAAATCAGCAGAAGGTGAATGAAAAATTTGCTCCTGACTATTTTAGTGGACTGAAAGACACCTAGAGTTTAGACTCACCAAGCCTCTCTGGGAGGAAATCATCAACTTCATTCCCTCAAACGAAGGTTAGGGATGCTTTTCATGGCATCTGGCAAACTTGGATTATATTTAACTTCTGGTGGGGTTTGGCGCAGGGATTCAGAGAGGATGAAACGAAACTTGCCAGGAAATTATCAGCCATCACTGCCACATGAAGAAATTCCCGAATGCATTTGTCATAATTCTATCCGTAATTGTTTTTGCGTGGATACTTACTTTCATTGTTCCGAAGGGAAACTACCAAAGAGAACTAGACACGACCACCGAGCGAATAACTGTAGTGCCGAATTCATATGAGCCTGCCGAAGCACCTCATCTTTCTGCTTTTGATATACTTCTTGCAATCCCTAAAGGAATCGCTGGACGGGCAGACTTAATTGTGCTAATCCTCTTACTGGGAGGATGTTTCTATTTAATTGAAAAGACAGGAGCTCTGAATCAAGGCTTAAATCAGCTAATAGTCTTACTCAAAGGCAAGGAGTCACTTGCCCTGGTCATTATCACCGTCTTGTTTCTAGCAGCGGGATTCACGATTGCTTTGCAGGAAGAGATAATCGCCATGACTCCAATCCTCTTATTATTTGGGAGTAGTCTGGGATATAACACGGCTACCACTATTTATGCAAGTTATGGATCAGCTGTTGTTGGTGCTGCCTTTAGTCCTTTCAATCCTTTTGGGGTGATAATCGCACAGAAAGAGGCAGAAGTAGAACTGCTTTCCGGCTCAGAATTTAGGTTAATCATTTTTTGTATTGCTGCGCTGGTTTGGACTATCTATATAGTGAGGTATGCAAAAGATCACAGAGTTGAAAAATCGGATGATACTTTAGTAGACGAAAAGCTAACAGTCAGAAATCAAATAATATTAACACTACTTGTCCTCACATTAGGGGTGGTTACATATGGTTTGATAGCACTGTCGTGGGGGTTTAATGAAATGTCAGCCTGTTTTTTTGCATTGGGTCTTCTTTGCGGGCTCATCGCAAATTTCGGAATTAATAAGACCACTGATGTTTATGTAGACGGATTTAAAGAAATGATTTTTGCCTGCATCATAATCGGGCTAGCCAATAGCATTTCGGTGATTTTAAGTGAGGGGCTCGTGATAGATACCATTGTGTATCGGCTTTTTGGCCCGTTGAAAAACGTACCTGCGTCCATGTCGGCTGTACTAATGATGGTATCTCACACTATTCTCCATTTCCCAATTCCAAGCTACTCTGGACAAGCGATACTTACCATGCCCATTTTAATACCACTTGCCGATCTGATTGGCTTATCCAGACAAGTTTGTGTATTGGCTTATCAATATGGCGCTATTATGATGGATGTGATCGTGCCAACTAATGGAGCTTTAATGGCCATAATCGCTCTTGGTGGCATCAAGTATAATATTTGGATAAGATTTATCATCAAGCCAACGCTGTTAATGCTGGCAATTGCAGCAATTGCTATTTTAGTAGCGGTGCATACTGGATACAACTAAACAACACCCTAACAGTCGTAGCTGTTACATCACCCTTCCAGATCTGAACCAACTACTTTGACTGGAAAACCAAAAATCAATTGACGAACCGAATTTTTCAGTGGACTGAAAGACTGCTGCTAGAGTTAATACTCATAAAGGTCCAATGGCAGCAAATCATCAACTTCATTCCCTCAAACGAAGGTTAGGGATGCTTTCATGGCATCTGGCGAACTTGGATTATATTTAACTTCTAGTGAGGTTTGGCGCAGGGGTTCAGAGGGGAAGAAACGAAACGTGCCGAGGCATTACTAACAATCGAACACACTTGAATAATCACTGATGCCGAGGATAGAATTGACAACTGAGATAAAAGCAATTAAACATCTTGAAAATTCAATAACTGAAGCCTGCTCATCAAATTTTCTTAGATTTATAGGCAATGTCGTTTAGTTAAGCATGTCATCCCGAAGTATTGAGGTGCTCGACTAGAGGTGCTCGACAAGAGGGATCTTCCTTATCAAAGAAACCTTCTTATTATTGAGAGGAAGATTTCTCCTATGTCGAAATGACCGGGTCGCGGAGACCGGGTCGCGAAGACACTATTTAAAGGCTTAACTAAGCGACATTGGATTTATAGGGTATAAAAAAATGCATGACGCTCGAAAGACTAAAATCACTCAGAAAAGAACTTCACAAATACCCAGAGCTATCTGGTCAAGAGAAAGAGACAGCCGCACGGATTAAGCAATTCATTGAAGGAATTCACGATGCTCGGATCATTGAGCATATTGCAGGGAATGGCATAGCGGTTGTTCATGAATTTTCGAGCAGCGGTCCGAATATCTTCATTCGCTGCGAACTGGATGCGCTTCCCATTGAAGAAGCAAATACTTTTGAGCACCGTTCGCTCAACAAGGGCATATCCCACAAGTGTGGACACGATGGTCATATGGCTATTGTGGCCGGACTGGTTTTTTGGTTAAAGGAGCAGGATTTTAAGCATGGAAGGGTGGTTTTACTATTTCAACCTGCTGAAGAAACGGGTACTGGTGCGCAAGGTGTTTTAACCGATGATCGGTTTAGTGAATTGAACCCAGATTATCTATTTGCATTGCACAATATTCCCCGCCAGCCGCTTCATTCCATTATCACTCTTAATGGTAATTTTTCGTCAACCGTGCAGAGTGTTGCTATCGAACTAAAAGGTAAGGAGTCGCATTCTGCTGAACCCGAACAAGGTGTGAATCCGGCATTGTGCATTGCTGAGCTGATTCAGAAATTTGATGAATTAAATACTAATGATGTGTCAAATGAAGATTTTAGGTTATGTGTACCCATTTATTCCACCATGGGTTTAAAATCTTATGGTATTTCTGCCGGATTTGGTGAGCTACATTACACCTTAAGAACCAGAAGTGTAGAAAAAATGGAAAGGTTAAAGCAAGACATTGACCGTATTCTATTAGAAGTTTGCCCAAAATACAATTTGCCCTACACAGCAGAATGGTTTGATTTTTTTCCTGCCGTTGTTAATGACCCGTTCTGTACGGAAGTTATTACGGAGGCAGCAAAAGCAGGACAATATGAGATCATCAACAAAAGCACACCTTATAAATTTGGTGAAGATTTTGGTTGGTTTTCTGAAAAATATAAAGCAGCCATGTTTGGCATTGGAGCCGGTATGGAATCCCCGGCCCTTCATCAAGCCAACTATGACTTCCCGGATGACATCATAGAAACGGGGATGACCATGTTTAAAGGAATAATTGAAAAAATATTAAAATGAAAAGCAACAAAATAGATCAGAAGAAACAAGGGACAAAAGCGGTTTGGGGAGGACAAAGCGAATTGTTTTATCAAGGAGCCACCCAGGTGCCTGTCGTAAATAGTGTCACATTTGGATATGACCATGTGGATGACTGGTTTGATGTGGCGGTCGGAAAGAAAGAGGGACATATTTATAGTAGAAACACCAACCCAACGGTAGCCGTATTTGAAGAGAAGGTAAGGATTCTCGAAAATGCCGAAGCAGCTACTAGCTTTTCAACAGGAATGGCTGCAATAAGCAATACCTTGTCCACTTTTTTATCCCAGGGGGATAGGGTTGTGTCGGTCAAAGATACCTATGGGGGTACGAGTATTGTGTTTTTAGAATTTCTTCCAAAAAATGGAGTTGAGGTAAGCCTTTGTGATACGACAAATCACGAAGAAATAGAAGCCGAAGTGAAAAAAGGCTGTAAAATGCTATACTTGGAAACACCTACAAACCCTACCTTAAAAATTCTGGATTTAAAACGTCTTATTAAGGCGGCACATGAAGTAGGGGCGCTGGTTGTGGTGGACAATACATTCGCCACTCCAATAAACCAAAGCCCATTGGCACTTGGCGCTGATATTGTTTTGCACAGTGCTACAAAATACCTGGGAGGTCACTCCGATGCGATGGGCGGAGTAGCTTGTGGTAGTAAAGAATTAATTCAGCAAATTTTTCATTACCGTGAAATTAACGGTGCCAGCTTGCATGCCAATACTGCCTACATGTTGTTGCGAGGTGTGCAAACGCTCGAGTTAAGGGTTTTGCGCCAAAATGAAAATGCCATGACACTGGCAACGCATTTAGAACAGCATGCTAAAATTGAAAAGGTTTTTTATCCTGGGCTGAAATCACACCCCGGATACCAAATTGCATCGGAGCAAATGACAGGATTCGGAGGCGTATTGGCATTTTCTGTTAAAGGAGATTTCGAGAGCGTGAAAGTGTTTCTGAATAACCTGGAACTGGCTCACTTAGCAGCAAGTTTGGGATCAGTGAGTACCTTAATAGGTCCGCCCAAAGTAACAAGTCATGTGGAAGCCACGGAAGAAGAGCGAAAGCAGTTGGGGATACCCGAAACCTTGATTCGCTGCGCAGTAGGGATAGAAAACATTGAAGACATTATTGCTGATTTTGATCAGGCGCTTTTAAAGATTTAAGTTTAGAAGTTAATGGTAGAAGCAAGCATGTTTCTTTACTTAGGTATAGTGTTGAAAGAACTTCATGTAGTTGGCTGCTTCAGGCATTGAGATGATTTTGAAAAAAATTAGGCAGCTTGATCCAGCTAATCTGTTACTATTTCAAGTGGAAAGACAAAAATCGACCACAAACAACAAGGCGTCTCTTTTTTAAGCAATTGTAAAAAGATCATTGTAAACCAATATCAGAATTAAGGTAAAACCTGTTAACGTAACTTCGGAAGTACCTCCCCACTTCAGAGGGAACTCGAGTTACCATTTTACTGACTCGTGTCATCTATTTGGTGACTGCAGTTACCATTTTACCTACTTGAGTCACCTATTTGCCGACTCGGGTCATCTTTTTACCGACTTGAGTTCTCTTTTAGGTGACTTGAGTTCCTTCCGTGGTGACTCGAGTCATGTTTTC